>DATMSA010000180.1:0-48050 GCA_035565675.1 Capillimicrobium sp.
CGCCGCTGGCGGGCGGCGCAGATCGCCGGGATGGAGTCGATCCCGGCGCTCGTGCGCCCGCGCGACGACAGCGCGGCGCTCGAGATCGCGCTCATCGAGAACATGGCCCGCGAGGACCTCAACCCCGTCGAGGAGGCGCGCGCCTGCGCCGCCCTCGTCGAGGAGCTGGGCCTCACGCGCGAGGAGGTCGGCCGGCGCGTCGGGCGCTCGCGCGTGGCCGTCTCCAACCTGCTGCGCCTGCTCGACCTCCCCGACGAGGCGCTCGAGCTGCTGGAGGCGGGCGACCTCAGCGAGGGCCACGGCCGCGCGCTGCTGCTCGCCGAGGACCACGCCGCCCGCCGCGCCCTGGCCCGCAGCGCCGCCGCCGAGGGCTGGTCGGTCCGCGTCCTCGAGGAGCGCGCCCGCGCCGCCAACGGCCGCGCCGGGGCGCCCGCCGCGCGCGGGCCGCGCGCCACGTCCTCGCGCGTGCATCCCGACCAGGCCGCGGCCGCGACCGAGATCGCCGACCTGCTCAGCGACGCGCTCGGCCACGAGGTCGTCGTGCACCCCAGCGGGGGCGGCTACCGGGCCGAGCTGCGCCTCGACTCCGTCGACGCCGCGCGCGAGCTCGCCGCCGCCCTGCGCGCCTAGCGACCGACCTCCCTGGGCCGCCCGACCCTCGCTATCATCCGCGGCCGCGGGCGATTAGCTCAGTCGGTTAGAGCGCTTCTCTGATAAGGAAGAGGTCCCAGGTTCGAGTCCTGGATCGCCCACTCGGATGCCCCGCCCCGGCGGGGCTTCGTCGTTCTAGGGCAGCCCCGCGTGCGGCACCTCGACCGTCGTGCGCAGCAGCACCCCCTCGCGCGCGGCCGAGCGGGCCTCCTCGTGGAAGTCGGGCGCCGCGCACACCATGAGCGTGCGCCCGTCCTCGCCGCCCAGGCCGCAGGCGAACGCGGCCAGGCCGTCGGGGATCGCGAGCTCGTCGACGACCTCGCCGCCCGGAGCGAACCGGGTGAGCGGGCCGCCGAGCGCGTTGGCCGCCCACAGGCAGCCCTCGGCGTCCAGCGCGCACCCGTCGGGCGCGAACGTGACCCCGCCGAGCATCGTGGCGACGTCGGCCGCCTCGGGCGTCGGGTCGATCTGCGCCCACACGCGCCGGTCGGCCAGCGACCCGTCCGGCTGGATCGAGAACGCGGTGAAGCGCGCGCCGAACGTCTCGGCCACGATCAGCGTGCCGTCGTCGGCGATGACCGTCCCGTTGGGGAACCACAGGTCCTCGGCCGCGATCGCGGCGCTGCCGTCGGGGTCGATGCGCACGATCGCGGCGGTCGCGGGATGGCCGCCGCCCATGAGGTCGAACCCGAAGTTGCCGGCGTAGGCGCGGCCGGCGCGGTCGACGACCATGTCGTTGAGGTGGCCGCCGGTCAGCGCCGACACGTCGGCGTGGACGGTCACCGAGCCGTCGGCCGCGCGGCGCAGCACGCGGCGGTCCTTCATCGACACGACGAGCAGGTCGCCGTCGGGCAGCCAGCCCAGGCCCGACGGCTGCGCCTCGACCTCGAGGACCAGCTCCTCGGACCCGTCGGCGCCGTACGTGAACACGCCGTGGCGGTAGAAGTCGGCCGCCCACCAGCGGCCGTCGTGCCAGCGCGGGCACTCGAAGTAGCAGCCGCCGGTGGCGAAGGGGGTGAGGACGCGCGTCTCGCTCATGACCGGCCCACCGTCGCGACCGCCGACGTCGCCGTCTCCATGAACGCCTCGAGCTCGCGCCGCACGTCCGGGCCGCACGGCTGGAAGACGAGCTCGGTGACCCCGTGCTCGGCCAGGCCGGCGAGGCGCTCGCGCAGCTCGGCGCGGGTGCCGCTCATCGTCGCCTCCCGCAGCATCGCGTGGCCGCCCGCGTCCCACGCGGCGCGGTCGGCCTCGTTCAGCCCGACGCAGTGCTGCTCGTGAACGACCAGGTGGCGCTCCTCCTCGGGGTGGCGCTCGACCACCTCGCGCCAGGCGGCGCCGCCGGGCAGCTCGTCCAGCGGGGCGCCGAACTCGTAGGCGCCGTGATAGGCCAGCGCGAGGCCCGGGCCGCCCGCCGCGCGCACGCGCTCGGACGTGTGGTCCTCGTCGTCGTCGAGCACCGTGCCCCAGAACAGGTACGACACGAGCTCGAACTCCGAGGCGAACTCCGGGAGCGCGAGCGTGATGTAGAGGCCGTCGCCGACGTCGCGCGCGACCCCGGCGCCCTTGGGGCCGAGGGCGGCGACGATGATCGGCACGTCGACCGGCCGCGGCGCGCCGTGCCCCGGCGGGTGCAGCATCCGCATCCGGGCGCCCTCCCACTCGATCGTCTCGCCGCGCAGCAGCCCGCGGTAGGCGCGGATGTAGCGCTCGGTGAACGACCACGGCACCGCCCCGTAGCCCATCGCCCGCCGGCCGCTGAAGCCGGTCCCGAACGCGACGATCACGCGGCCCGGCGCCAGCTCGGCCAGCGACGCGGTCGCGGCCGCGTTGACCATCGGATGGCGCAGGCTGGGGACCAGGACGCCCGGCCCGAGGCCGATCCGCTCCGTCCGCTCGGCGGCGAGCGCGAGCATCATCCACACGTCGGGGCTCTGCTGCGGCGTGTCGTAGAGCCACGCTCGCTCGTAGCCCAGCTCCTCGGCCAGGACGATGTGCTCGTGCGACCGCACCGTCGTCGGGAACGCACATGAGATCTGCATGGGTCTCCTCTCCCGGGGGACTCCGCCCGACGGCAGGAGTAGCACAGCCGCCACCACCAAGCAAGCGCTTAGTCACCCGCTGACGCGGCGGCGGTCGGCGTGCGAGACTGCCCGCCATGGCCACCGCGCGGCGACCGGTCCGCTCCGTGCCCCACGAGCTCGAGACGAGCTCGTCGGCGCTGTGGGCGGACATCGAGCCGGAGTCCTCGCGGCGCATCGTGGTCGCGGCGCTGGCCGCGTTCCGGCGGCGCGGCTTCCACGCGGCCACGACCCGCGAGATCAGCCAGGCGGCGGGCATGAGCCCGGCCGCGCTCTACGTGCACTACAAGGCCAAGAGCGACCTCCTCTTCGAGATCAGCCGCATCGGCCATCAGTCCGTGCTCGACGAGGTCGAGGCCGCCCTGCGCGACGCCCCCGACGATCCCGAGGAGCGCGTGCGCCGCTACGTCGCCGCGTTCGCGCGCTGGCACGCCGAGCACCACGACGTCGCCCGCGTCATCCAGTACGAGCTGAAGGCGCTGCCGCCCCGCCAGTTCCGGCGGATCGCCCGGCTGCGGGCGCGCTTCGAGGACCTGCTCGGGGCCGAGCTGCGCGCCGGCTGCGCCGCCGGGGCCTTCGACGTGCCCGAGATCGAGGCCACGACGCTGGCGATCCTCTCGCTGTGCATCGACCTCGCCCGCTGGTACCGCGCGGGGGACGACCACAAGACGCCCGACGAGGTCGGCGGCCTCTACGCGGACCTCGTCGCGCGGATGATCCGGCCCCGCCCCTGAGGCGCCCACGGCGCATCCGGCCGCGCGGACGGGCATGCTGTGGCGCTCACCATCCAAGGGAGGCTCTGCATGAAGACGGTTCTGGCGGCGGTGGCCGCGGCCCTGCTGCTGGCGATCGCCGGCTGCGGCGGCGACGACGAGGGCGACAGCACCGCCGCCGCGACGCAGGCCGGCGCGTCCACGCAGGCCGGCGGCTCGACGCAGTCGGGCGCCGACACGTCCGGCGGCGAGTCGTCGGGAGGCGGCGGGGACTTCTGCGAGCAGCTGCAGAACGTCGACGACGAGATCCTCTCCACCCCGGACCCGACGAACGCGTCGGACGTCGCCAAGACCTTCCAGGACGCGGCCGACGCCCTCGAGGGGGTCGACGCGCCCGGCGAGATCGAGGAGGACTGGAACACGCTGACCGGCACGTTCCGCGGCTGGGCCGAGGCCTTCGAGGGCGTCGACCTCAACGACCCGGACTCGCTGGCCAACGCGCAGGAGCTGCTCAGCACGATCCAGGAGGACCAGCAGAAGCTGCTCGACGCCACGCAGCGGATCGGCGAGTACGCCTCCGCCGAGTGCGGCATCGAGCTCGGCGACGCGCAGACCGGCTGACGGCCCGCGGCGCCGCCTCCTCGGCGGCGCCGCTCACGGCCGTCAGGTCCCGGGGCGCGGCTGCTCGTCGACCATCTCGCGGTCGCGCTCGAAGCGCCGGGTGCCGGCGTCGTCGAGCTCGTCGTCGGCCGCCCCCTGCTCGTGCATCTCGGCGCGGGACTCGTGCATCCCCGCCTCGGCGCGGGCGCGCTGCGCCTCGTGCTCGGCCATCCGCGCCCGGGCGCGGCGCTCCTCGGCGGCGTCGCGCTCGCGGTCGGCGGCCATCTCGCGGCGCTGCTCCATGCGCCGCTCGGCGCCGCGACGGCGCATGCGGGGCATCATCACGAGCGCGGCGATGACGATCAGCGCCACGACCGCGACGATCACGATGATCGCTGCAGTGCTCATCTCGTCCCTCCCATGGACGGCGGTTCGTGCCTGTGCGCTACCCACGCCGCAGCGCTCGTACGCCTCGGGCCGGCGCCGATCCGCGACGATGACGCCGTGAGCCCGCGCCCCCGCTGCTACGTCGCCAGCCCGCTCGGCTTCAGCGAGGCCGGCCGCCACTACTACGCCAGACGTCTACCTGCCGGCGCTGGCCGCCGTCGTCGAGCCGGTCGACCCGTGGGGCCTGACCGATCCCGCCGAGATCGCGGCCGCCGATCGCGAGGGCACCCACGGCGAGCTCGTCGCCGCGATCGGCGCCCGCAACATCGAGGCGATCCGCTCCTGCACGCTGCTGGCCGCCAACCTCGACGGCCAGGAGGTCGACTCGGGCACCGCCGCGGAGATCGGCTTCGCCGCCGCCCTGGGGCTGCGCTGCTTCGGGCTGCGCACCGACCTGCGCGAGGCCGGCGAGCGGGGCGCGCACGTCAACCTCCAGGTGGAGGCGTTCATCGTCGCCAGCGGCGGCCGGATCGTGCGCTCGCTCGACGCGCTCGTCGAGGCGCTCGCCGGGGCCGCCGACTGATCAGGCGGCCTGGCGCTCGAGCTGGCGGCGGATGCGCATCTCGCCGATCAGCGAGCCCGGAGGCCCGAGGGTCACGATCGTGACGATCAGGAACCACCAGCCCCACATCCCCTCGAGCGCGCCGATCCCGATCAGCGCGCACAGCGCGACGAACCCGAACCCGTGCGCGGGCCCGAGGATGTCCACCACGCCCTCGGCCCCGGTGATCGCCGCGACGATCAGCGGCACCAGCAGGACGGCGTCGACGATCGCCACCCACTTCACCCAGTCGAGACGGCGCAGGACGGTGGCTCGGTCGGGCATCGCGCCCGGCAGCCTAGCCCACGGCGACGGGCCGCCGGCGCCCCCTCGGCGCGAGAGGACCCCGGCGCTATCCTCGGTCCAGCCCCTCCCGGCGACCGAGGAGCCTTGACGTGCAGGAGATGGTGATCTACGGCGTGAGCTTCGACATGGTCGGCAAGCAGCCGATCGTGCTTCTGAAGGCCGTCGACAGCAACAAGTTCCTGCCGATCTGGATCGGGCATCCGGAGGCGGCCGCGATCCTGATGAAGCTGCAGGGCGCGTCGACCCCGCGCCCGATGACCCACGATCTGCTGTGCGACATGCTCGGCGAGCTCGACGTGAAGTGCACGCAGGTGTCGGTGACGGAGCTGCGCGAGAACACGTTCTTCGCGTCGATCACGCTCAGCGTGAACGGCCGCGAGCTGGAGATCGACTCGCGCCCGTCCGACGCGCTCGCGCTCGCGGTGCGCTCCGGCGCGCCGATCTACGCGGCCGAGGAGGTCATCGCGGAGTCCGCGATCGAGTTCGAGCACGACGTGGAGGACACCGAGGAGGTCGTCGAGAAGTTCAAGGACTTCCTCGACCAGGTGACCCCCGAGGACTTCGCCGGCGGAGAGCAGTAGGTGGAAGCACCGGCCCAGGGGGCCGGGTCTCCATTGCGGGTGCTCGCCCAGGGGGCGAACCCGCGGCGTCTGGTCAGGCCGTGACGCCCGGCTGCGCCAGCTCGACCAGGCGCGCGACCAGGTCGTCGAACCCCAGGCCCGCCTCGTCGGCGGCCTGCGGCAGCAGCGACGTGTCGGTGAGGCCGGGCACGGCGTTGACCTCCAGCACGGTCAGCTCGCCGGTCTGCGCGTCGCGCATCAGGTCGACGCGCGCGAACCCGCGGCAGCCGAACAGCGACCAGGCGTCGAGCGCGAGCTGCTGGGCGCGGGCGGAGTCCTCGTCGGGCAGGCGCGCCGGGCACACGAACGTCGTGCGGCCGATCTCGTAGCGGGCCTCGAAGTCGTAGAACGCCTCGTCGTTGGGGACCGCCTCGACGACCGGCAGCGCGCGCCCGTCGACGATCGAGACCGCCAGGTCGTGCCCGGCGACGTGGCGCTCCAGCAGCACCTTGCGGTCGTAGGAGAACGCGGCGATCAGCGCGCCCGGCACCTGCGCCGCCGTGGAGGCGAACTTCACGCCGAGCGCCGAGCCGCCCCGCGCGGGCTTGACGACGATCGGGAACGCGAGGCGCTCCTCGATCGCGGGCAGCGCGTCGGCGGCGCCGAGGTCCTTGAACGCGGCCTCGCTGAACGCGTAGAAGTCCGGCGTCGGGATCCCGCGGTCGCGCATGAGGTGCTTGGCCAGCACCTTGTCCCAGCACTGCGCGCACGCCGACGGCCCCGAGCCGGTGTAGGGGACGCCGAGCAGCTCCAGCAGCTCCTGGACCGTGCCGTCCTCGCCCTCGCGCCCGTGCAGGGCGATGAACGCGAGGTCGGGCCGCAGCTCCTGCAGGCGGCCCACGAGGTTGGTGCCGACGTCGATGCCGACGACCTCGTGGCCCAGGCGGCGCAGGGCGTCCTCCACCCGCTGGCCGGAGCGCAGCGACACGTGGCGCTCCAGCGAGCGCCCGCCCTTCAGCACGGCGATCCGGCTCATCGCGACCCGCGCGCGCGGTCGTCGCCGGCGCGCCGCGGCAGCGGGACGACGTCGGCCATCGCCCCCTCCGACCCGGCGGCCGGGGCGGGCGGGTCCTGGGCGGCGCCGGCCGACCCGGTCAGCGTGCCGTACAGCTCGACCTGCTCGCGCACGACCTTGCCGATGCGCCGCACGCCCTCGCGGATGTCGTCCTCGGAGACGCCGGAGAAGTTCAGGCGCATCGACGAGCCGCCGCGCCCGTCGAGGTAGGCGGCCCGCCCGGGCACGAACGCGACGTCGTCCTCGAGCGCCCGCACCAGCAGGTCGGTCGTGTCGATGTAGTCGGGCAGCGTCGCCCACAGGAACAGGCCGCCCTCCGGGCGCGTCCACGCCGCCTCCGGCCCGAAGAACTCGGCGAGCGCGTCGAGCATCACGTCGCGCCGGCGCCGGTAGACCTCCTTGAAGCGGGTGAGCTGGTCGGCCCACAGCCCGGAGCGGAAGTAGGTCGCGACGAAGAGCTGCGACAGCGACGACGAGCACAGGTCCGCGGCCTGCTTGCCGATGTTCAGCTTCTGGTACACCGGCCCGGGCGCGACGGCCCAGCCGACGCGGATGCCGGCCGACAGGATCTTCGAGAACGTGCCCAGGTAGATGACGAAGTCGCCGCCGTCGAGCGAGTACAGCGTCGGCAGCGGGTCGCCCTCGTAGCGCAGCAGCCCGTACGGGTTGTCCTCGAGCACGAGCAGCTCGCGCTCGCGGGCGACCTCGACGAGCCGCTTGCGGCGCGGCAGCGACATCGTCACGCCGCCCGGGTTGTGGAACGTCGGGATCGTGTAGATGAACTTCGGGCGGCGCCCCTCGCCCTCGAGCCGGTCGAGCGTCTCCTCGAGCTCGTCGACGCGCATCCCGTCGGCGTCCATCGCGATCTGCACGACGTCGGCCTCGAAGGAGCCGAAGCAGGGCACCGCGCCGGGGTACGTCGGCGCCTCGGCGATGATCACGTCGCCGGGGTCGACCAGCGTGCGGCAGACGAGGTCGATGACCTGCTGGCCGCCGGTGGTGACGAGGATGTCGTCGGGCTCGACGCTCGTCATGCCCTCGGCGGCCATGACCTGCGCGATCGCCTCGCGCACGTCGTCCAGGCCCTCGGTCGGGCCGTACTGCAGCGCGCGGGCCGAGGCCTCGGCGGCGACCTGCGCGGTCGTCTTGGCCAGCACCTCGGCCGGGAAGACGCTCATGTCGGGCAGGCCGCCCGCGAGCGAGATCACCTGGGGCTGCGCGGTGAGCGCCATCAGGTCGCGCATCGCGGAGCTGCGCGTGCTCGTCGCCCGGGCGGAGAAGAGCGCCGCGTAGCGCTCGAGATCGCGGGCCGAGCGGGAGCCTGTCGGTGGACGTGAAGACATGCGGGTGGTGCCGCCGGGTAGCGTGACGGTACCGCACCGATGCGTCTCTTCCTCGACATCTGCACCGGCGCCGGAGTCTCTGCTTCGTCCGGCATCCGCCCGTTCCTGCCCGCGCTGGCCACCGGCGCGCTCGCGAGCGCCGACGCCGGCATCGACTTCGAAGGCACCGACTTCGCCTTCCTGGAGGGCTTCTGGTTCCTGCTCGCCGTGCTGCTCGCGCTGATCGTCGTCGTGGGGCTCCAGCGCGCCCGCGGGGCCGACTTCGTCGAGAGCGGACCGGTCGGGGCGGCCATCGCGGGCCTGGCGATCGGCATCGGCGCGGTCCTGTTCGCCGGCACGCTCGCCGACCACGGCTACGCGTGGTGGCCGGGGCTGATCGGCGGCGCGGCGTGCGCCGCGCTCGGCCAGGCGGCGGCGCGCGGGCTGTTCGACCGCGTGCGCGCGCGCGTGGAGCCGGCGGTGCGCGACGCGCTCGTCGTCTACGCCGACGGCGCCGCCCTCGTCGGCGCGGTGCTGTCGATCCTCGTGCCGCCGCTGGCGATCGTGCTTCTCGCGTTCCTGGTCTGGCTGCTGCTCGGCGGCCGCCGTCGCGCCGGCGAGAAGTACGCCGGGCTGCGCATCCTGAGGTAGGGGAGCGACACCGTGAAGCTCGTCCTCGCGGTGATCGACGGGTGCAAGCCCTCGATGCTGGAGCGGGCGGTGACCACCGGCCGCGCGCCCGCGCTCAAGGCGATCCTCGAGCGCGGCGCCTACGTCGACGACTCGGTCGCCGCGTTCCCGTCGGTGACCCCGGTGTGCGCGGCCTCGATCGCGACCGGCGTCGGACCCGACGCCCATCGCATCCCGTCGATGAACTGGTACTCGCGGGCCGAGCGGCGCTACGTCGAGTACGGCTCGTCGTTCAGCGCGTCGCGCCGGTTCGGGATCACCCGCCAGCTCACCGACACCGTCTACAACATGAACGGCCACCACCTGTCGCCCGACGTGCGCACGGTGTTCGAGGCCCTGGACGACGCCGAGGTCCGCACCGCCGGCACGACGTACCTGATGTACCGCGGCCGCCACCGCCACGAGGTGGCGCGCGACAACATCCTCTCGCGCGCCGCCGGGGCGCTCTTCCGCCACCCGGTGCTGGGCCCGCGCGAGCTGTTCTACGCCGACATCTTCTCCAGCCGCCGGACCCCGTGCCGCTCGCAGCTCGGCATGCCGGGCGTGCGCGACCGCCACACCGGCTGCGTCGCCGAGTTCCTCGTGCGCGAGGACCTGTTCGACTTCCTGCTGCTGTCGCTGCCCGACAACGACACGTGGTCGCACAAGCACGGCCCGCACGCGCAGGTCGAGTCGATCGCGGAGGCCGACCGCCAGATGGTGCGGATGATGGACGCGGCCGGCGGCATCGACGCGTTCCTGGACGAGCACGCCGTGATCGTCGCCGCCGACCACTCGCACGCCGGGGTGGAGCGGGTCATCCACATGGCGGAGGCGTTCGAGGACTACGCGATCCTGCGCCCGTCGGGCGACAACGCCCCCGAGGCCGAGATCGCGGTGTGCCCGGCGCAGCGCTCGGCGATGGTCTACGCGCTCGTGGAGGAGGGCCGCGGCGCGCTGCTGCCGCGCCTGGTGCGCACGGCCCGGGCCACGCCCGGCGTCGACCTGACGATGTGGCGCACGTCCAGCGGCGAGGGCGCGATCGCGGCCGGCGACGCCGAGCTGCGCTTCGCGCCGGGCAGCGACGTCGTCGACCGCCGCGGCGAGCGCTGGTCGCTGGAGGGCGACCTCGACGTGCTCGGCGCGCGCATCGAGGACGGGCGGCTGCTGACGCCCGCCTACCCGGACGCGCTGGGGCGGGTGTGGTCGGCGCTGACGACCCCGACCGCCGGGGACGTCCTGCTGAGCGCGGCGCCCGGCTACGAGTTCGCCGACTGGGGCGGGGTCGCCCACGTCGGCGGCGGCAGCCACGGGTCGCTGCACGCCTCCGACTCGCTCGGCGTCCTCGCCTGGTGCGGCACCGGGCCGGACTCGCGCGATGCGCGCGAGGAGTGGTCGCTGCGCGACATCGCGCCGATGGTCACCGGCCACTTCGGGCTCCGGTAGGCCGGGCCGGCGGCCGGTACCGTGGCGGCGATGCCCTCCGGACGGACGTGGCTGGTCGCGGCGCTGCTCGCGCTCGTCCTCGCCGCGCCCGCGGTCGCCGCGACCGGCTCCACGCCCGGGTCGACGACGTCGGCGACGGGCGTCCCGACGCTGACGACGCAGACCGACCCCAACGCGCTCACCCGTCCGAAGTCGCTCGACGAGCGTCCCGCCGGCCGCCTGATGACCGGGGCGGAGGCGCGCGACCTCGCCGAGGCGGTGCCGAAGGTCGTGGCCGAGCGGGCCAAGCACCCGGCCTCGACCGTCGAGGTCTTCCTCAAGGGCCAGACGCGCTGGCAGGTGTCGTTCTACGCGACGGTCGACGGGAAGCGCAAGGAGATCGCCCAGGTCCTGATCCAGGACGCCACCGGACGGGTCTCCGAGGCGTGGACCGGCCCGCAGGTGGCCTGGACGATGGCGCGCGGCTATCCGGGCGCGTTCGGGCGCAAGGCCGCGGCCGCCTACGTGTGGATCCCGCTGCTGGTCCTGTTCGTCCTGCCGTTCGTCGACTGGCGCCGGCCGCTGCGCATGCGCCACCTCGACCTGCTCATGCTGTGCTCGCTGTCGGTCTCGCTGGCGTTCTTCAGCCACGGGAACCTGGCCGGCTCGGTCCCGACGACGTACCCGCCGCTGCTGTACCTGCTCGGACGGCTGCTGTGGATCGGCTACCGCCGCGGCGCGCCGGCGCCCGCCCGCCACCTCCTCGGCGGCGCCCGCGCGCCGTACTGGCTGGCGATCGCCACGATCTTCCTCGTCGGCTTCCGGATCGGGCTCAACGTCCTGGACTCCAACGTCATCGACGTCGGCTACTCGGGCGTCATCGGCGCCGACAAGCTCACGCACGGCGACGCGCTCTACGGCGACTTCCCGCGCGACAACGAGCACGGCGACACCTACGGGCCGGTCAACTACCTCGTCTACGTCCCGTTCGAGCTGATCTGGCCGTGGAGCGGCGGGTGGGACGACCTGCCGGCCGCGCACGGCGCGGCCGTGGTGTTCGACCTGCTGTGCCTGCTCGGCCTGTTCCTGCTCGGCCGGCGCGTGCGCGACACCACGCTGGGGGTCGTGCTCGCCTACGCGTGGGCGGCGTTCCCGTTCACCCTCTTCAGCCTCTGCACGAACTCCAACGACGCGCTCGTCGCCGCGTTCCTGATCTGGGCGCTGTACGTCGCCGCGCACCCCGCCCGCCGCGGCGTGCTGTCGGCCCTGGCGGGGCTGACGAAGTTCGCGCCGCTGGCGCTCGTGCCGCTGCTGGCGCTGCACGGCACGCAGGGCCGGCCGCTGCGCGAGCGCGTCGGCGGCGTGGCCCGGTTCGCGCTCGGCTTCGCGATCACCGCGGCGATCGCGATGCTGCCGGTGTGGCTGCAGGGCGACCTCGGGCTGGTGTGGGACCGCACGCTCGGCTTCCAGCTCGACCGCGACGCGCCGTTCTCGGTGTGGGGCCGCTACGACGGGCTCGGCGGCGTCCAGGTCGCCGTGCAGGCGGCCGCCGTCGTGTTCGCGATCGCCGCCGCGTTCCTGCCGCGCCGCCGCGACGTCATCGGCCTGGCCGCGGTCGCCGGCTCGATCCTGCTCCTGCTGCAGCTCGGCACGACGTACTGGTTCTACCTCTACGTCGTGTGGGTGCTGCCGTTCGCGTTCCTCGCGCTCCTGGGCCGCGACGGCGAGTCGCCGCCGGAGCCGCCGGAGCGCGCCCTGGCGCTACCCGGGAACGAGGATCTGCTCGATCGCGTCGGCGCGCAGCGGGCGTGAGCAGCGGATCAGCACGCCCATCAGCCACGGATCCTCCTCGGACGTGTCGAAGCGGACCGGCATCTGCGTGCGCATCGCCTCGATCGCCTGCTCCTTGCGCACGCCGATGACGCCGCCGCGCGGGCCGGTCATGCCGACGTCGGTGACGTAGGCGGTCCCGCCGGGCAGCACGCGCGCGTCGGCGGTCGGCACGTGCGTGTGCGTCCCGACGACCGCGGTCACGCGCCCGTCGAGGTGCCAGCCCAGCCCGACCTTCTCGCTCGTCGCCTCGGCGTGCACGTCGACGAGGATGTGGTCGGCCTTCCCGCGCAGCTCGGCGACCGCCGCGTCGGCCTCCGGAAACATCGCCCGGCCCGCCTGCAGGAACACGTTGCCCGACAGGTTCACGACGCCGAGGCGGACGCCGTCCTTCTCGACGACCGTCACCCCGCGCCCCGGGTGGGAGCGCAGGTAGTTGGCCGGGCGCACGATGCGCGGCTGCTCGTCGAGGTAGGGGAGGATCTCGCGCCGGTGGTAGGCGTGGTTGCCGAGCGTGATCGCGTCGACCCCGGCGGCGAGCAGCTCGTCGGCGATCTTCGGCGTGATCCCCAGCCCGCCGGCCGCGTTCTCGCCGTTGACGACGACGAACGTCGGGTCGTGGCGCTCGCGCAGATCGGGCAGGAGTCGCAGCAGCGTCCGGCGCCCGAGGCCGCCGACGACGTCGCCCACGAACAGGATGCGGACCTCGGTCATCGGCCGGGATCATCGCGTACGCGCCGAGGCAGGGCGGCGGCGGCGCGATGTAGCCTGCCGGGCGTGACCACCGAGGCGCGCGGCGTGACCAAGCGATTCGGCGAGCGGGTGGCGCTGCGCGACGTGTCGTTCTCGGTGGCCGAGGGCGAGCTCCTGGCCGTGATCGGCCCCAACGGCGCCGGCAAGACCACGCTGCTGTCGATCCTCGCCGGGATCCTGCGTCCCGACGCCGGGGAGCTGAGCCGGCCGCCGGGCGAGATCGGCTGGGTGCCCCAGCAGCCGGCCGTCTACTCGAAGCTGACCGTGCGCGAGAACCTGAGGCTGTTCGCGCGGCTGGAGAAGGTCGCCGACCCGGACGCGGTCGTCGCGGGCATGCTCGAGCAGACCGGCCTGACCGACCGCGCCGACGACGAGCTCGGCACGCTGTCGGGCGGCAACCGGCAGCGCGTGAACATCGCGGTCGGGCTGCTCGCCGACCCGCCGGTGCTGCTGCTCGACGAGCCGTCGTCCTCGCTGGACCCGCGCCAGCGCGAGCGGCTGTGGACGTTCGTCGACGCGCTCGCCCGCGAGCACCGCACGTCGGTGATCTTCACGACGCACAACGTCGCCGAGGCCGAGCGCTGGGCCGACCGCGTGCTCGTGCTCGCCGACGGCGAGGTGCTGTTCACCGGCGCGCCGGACGCGCTGCACGGCGACGCCGACGCGACCGGCGTCGACTTCGAGACGGCGTTCGTGTCGTTCCTGCGCGCGCAGGGCCACTAGGAGCCGTCGTGCGCTGGCTGCTGGTCAAGGACCTCCAGATCCTCCGCCGCTCCAAGCTGCTGGTCGGCCTGCTCGTCGTGTACCCGATCGCGATCGCGCTGCTGATCGGCGTCGCCCTCTCGCGCGGGCCCGACAAGCCGAAGGTCGCGTTCCTCAACCAGGTGCCGATCGGGCAGACGACGACGAACATCGGCGGGCGCGACGTCGACTTCGCGACCTACGCCGACCAGTTCTTCGACGCGATCGACCCGCTGCGCGTGAAGACCCGCCAGGAGGCCGTCGACGCGGTCGAGTCCGGCGACGCCCTCGCGGGGCTGATCATCCCCGCCGACACCGTCGAGCGCCTCAACGGCGGGCTCGGGCAGGCCGAGGTCGAGGTGCTCTACAACGGCGACGCGCTGAAGCAGTCGTTCGTCGAGGCGACGATCGAGGCCGAGCTCGCGCGCGCCAACGCGACGCTGTCGCGGACGATCGGCGAGGTGGCCGTGGAGGACCTGCGGATCCTCACCGAGGGCGGCGAGATCGCCACGCCGGTGGGGCGCCAGTCCCTGCTGGGCCTGGAGCGCTCGCGCGACATCCTGGACCAGGCGCTCGCCGGGCTGCCCGCCGACGCGCCCGAGCGCCAGGGCCTCGAGCAGGTGCTGCAGTTCGCCGAGCAGGCGCTGATCGGGCTCGAGTTCGCCACGCCGGCGCTGCGGGCGGTCAGCGAGCCGATCCAGGTGCGCGCGACCGTGCTCAGCGGCAGCCGCACGCCGCTGGACGCGTTCGCGGTCGCGCTGGCGGTCGCGGTGTCGCTGCTGTTCATCGCGGTCCTGCTGGCCAGCGGCGTGCTCGCGCTCGAGCGCGAGGAGCAGGCCTACGGGCGGCTGGTGCGCGGCCTCGTGTCGCGCTCGGCGCTGCTGGCGGAGAAGGTGATCCTCGCCGCGGCCTGCTCGGGCCTGGCCGCGCTGGCGATGCTGTGCGGGATCGGCGCGTTCACCGGCGTCGACTGGGGCCGCTTCCCGCTGTGGCTGGTCGCGCTCGCGGCGGCCGCGCTGGGCTGCAGCGCGCTGGGCGTCGCGATCGGCGCGCTGGCCCGCGAGGTGCGCGCCGCCTCCCTGCTGGGCCTGCTGATCGCCCTCCCCCTCGCGTTCCTGGCGCTCGTCCCCAGCGGCGCGGTCGCCGGCGCCGTGTACGACGCGATCGGCGTCGTCAACGCGATCTTCCCCTTCAAGCCCGCGCTGCAGGCGCTCGACGCGGCCGTCAACGACGCCGACCCCGGCGTGTGGGGGCCGGCGGCCCATCTGCTCGGCCTGACCGTCGCCTACGGCCTCCTCGCCCGCCTCGCCCTGAGACGATTCTGAGCATGCGCCTCCCGGAGCGCCTCGACGGTGAGCTGGTCGCGATCCGCGCGTTCGACCTCGGCGACGTCGACGAGCTGGTCGAGCTGCGCGTGCGCAACCGCGCGTTCAACACGCCCTACGAGCCGCGCCGCTCCGACGGGTTCTTCACGCCGGCCGGGCAGCGCGCGGAGATCGTGCGCGACCGCGAGGAGTGGCGCGCCGACCGCATGTACGCGTTCGCGATCGTCGAGCGCGCGACCGAGCGCATCCGCGGCCGCGTGGGGCTGGCGAACATCGTCCGCGGCGCCTGGGACAACGCGACGCTCGGGTACTTCGTCGACGAGGCCGTCAACGGCCGCGGCTACGCCACCGAGGCGGTCAGGCTCGCGCTGCGCTTCGCGTTCGGGCCCGCGCGCCTGCACCGGGTGCAGGCGGCGGTGATGCCCCACAACGTCCGCTCAGCCCGAGTGCTGGCCAAGAACGGCTTTCGCAAGGAGGGGTTCGCGCCGCGCTATCTGCGCCTGGCCGGCGGTTGGCGCGACCACGACCTGTACGCGATCACGGTCGAAGAGTTCGAGGCGGACTAGCCTGGGCGCATGGCCTTCCCGCAGACACGTCTGCGCCGCCTGCGCCGGACCCCCGAGCTGCGATCGCTCGTCCGGGAGACCGACGTCCTGCCGCGCCACCTCGTCCTGCCGCTGTTCGTGGAGGCCGAGCTGGAGGGCTCCCGGCCGATCGACGCGATGCCCGGCGTCAGCCGCCACTCGGTCGACGCCGCGGTCGCCGAGGCGGGCGAGGCGGCCGCGCTCGGCCTGGGCGGCGTGATCCTGTTCGGCATCCCGTCGGCCAAGGACGAGCAGGGCAGCGAGGCGTGGGACGACGGCGGCGCCGTGCAGCTCGCCGCTCGCGCGATCAAGGCCGCGCATCCGGAGGTCGTCGTCATCACCGACGTGTGCCTGTGCGAGTACACGAGCCACGGCCACTGCGGCGTCCTGCGCGACGACGGGTCCGTCGACAACGACGCGTCGCTGGAGCTGCTCGCCCGCACCGCCGTCTCGCACGCCCGGGCCGGGGCCGACCTCGTGGCGCCGAGCGACATGATGGACGGCCGCGTCGGCGCGATCCGCCGCGAGCTCGACGCCGAGGGCTTCGCCGAGGTGCCGATCATGGCCTACAGCGCCAAGCACGCCTCGGCCTTCTACAGCCCGTTCCGCGACGCCGCGGACTCGACGCCCGCGTTCGGCGACCGCCGCGGCTACCAGATGGACCCCGCCAACGGCGACGAGGCGCTGCGCGAGGTCGAGCTCGACGTCGCCGAGGGCGCCGACATCGTGATGGTCAAGCCGGCGCTGACGACGCTGGACCTCATCTGGCGGGTCAAGGAGCGGACGCGCATGCCGGTCGCGGCGTACCAGGTCAGCGGGGAGTACGCCATGATCAAGACCTCGTCCATGGACGATCGCGCGCTGGCGCTGGAGACCCTCACGGCGATCCGCCGCGCCGGCGCCGACATCGTCATCACCTACTTCGCGAAGGACGCCGCTCGATGGCTGGCAACCTGAAGATCCGGTCGCGCAAGGACGGCGCCGCCGTACCGCTGTCCGAGCAGGACAAGCGGCTGCTGAATGCGATGCAGGGACGCTTCCCGCTCACCCGCCGGCCCTACGCCGCGGTCGCCGAGGAGGCGGGGATCAGCGAGGCCGAGGCCGTCGCGCGGGTCGGCGAGCTCGTCGACCAGCGCATCATCCGCCAGGTCACGCCGATCTACGACACGCGCGCGTTCGGCTACGGGTCGATGCTCGTCGCGGCCAAGGTCGACCCCGAGCACCCGTGGCGGGCGGCGAAGATCGTCAACGCCCACCCCGGCGTGTCGCACAACTACCTGCGCAACCACGAGTTCAACATGTGGTTCACGATCGCCGTCGAGGAGGACTCCCGGCTGGGGCTGCAGGGCACGCTCGACGTGCTGCAGGAGCTGACCGGCGCGGAGTCGATCCGCCAGCTCCCGACGCTGAAGCTGTTCAAGATCCGCATGGACCTGGAGATGTCGGCCGGCACCGAGGCGCTGGCATCGGCCGGCGAGGCGGTCGACCCGGCGCCGGCCGAGAAGGTGCCGTTCGACGAGCTCGACATGGCGGTCGTGCGCGCCACCCAGGGCGACCTGCCGATCGTCGCCGAGCCGTACGCCGCCGCCGCGCACGCGCTGGGGATGAGCCAGGAGGCGCTGCTCGAGCACCTCGCCGGGATGCGCGATCGCGGGCTGCTGCGGCGGGTCGCCGCGATCCTCTTCCACCGCCGCGCCGGGTTCAGCGCCAACGGCATGGGCGTGTGGAAGGTGCCCGAGGACCGCATCTCCGAGGTCGGCCCGCGCATGGCCGCCTACCGCGGGATCTCGCACTGCTACCAGCGCCCGACGTACCCGGACTGGCCGTACGCGCTGTTCACGATGGCCCACGGGCGCTCCAAGGACGAGTGCGACGCGATCCTCGACGCGATCGAGCGCGACGTCGACGCGATCGAGGACCGCGCGGTCCTGTACTCCTCGACCGAGTTCAAGAAGGTGCGGCTGCTCTACTTCACCGACGACTTCAAGCGGTGGGAGCGGGAGCACGCCGGCGTCTGATGGCGGTGCCGTCCTCGCTGCGCGACGCCCGCTCGGCCGAGCTGTACGCCCGGGCCGTCCGCGTCCTCCCCGGCGGCGTGAACTCGCCGGTGCGCGCGATGCGCGCGATCGGCCGCGATCCGCTGTTCGCCGTCCGCGGCGAGGGAGCCGAGCTGGTCGACGCCGACGGCAACCGCTACGTCGACTGGGTCATGTCGTGGGGCCCGCTGATCCACGGCCACGCCCATCCCGAGCTCGTCGCCGCCGTGCAGGCGGCCGCCGAGGGCGGCACGAGCTTCGGCGCGCCCACGGCCGGTGAGGTGGAGCTGGCCGAGGAGGTCGCCCGGCGCATGCCCGTCGTCGAGATGCTGCGCATGACCTCGTCGGGCACCGAGGCGGCGATGAGCGCGATCCGCCTGGCGCGCGCGGCGACCGGGCGCGAGACGATCCTGAAGTTCGCCGGCGCCTACCACGGCCACGCCGACGGGCTGCTGGCCGAGGCCGGGTCGGGGCTGGCCACCCAGGCGCTGCCCGCCAGCCCGGGCGTGCCCGCCGCGGCCGCCGCCGGCACGGTGATCGTCCCCTGGAACGGCCCCGAGGCGGTCCGCGCCGCGTGCGCCGCCCACGAGCTCGCCGCGATCGTCGCCGAGCCGATCCCCGCCAACATGGGCCTCGTCCCTCCGGCCGAGGGCTTCCTGGACCTGCTGCGCGAGGAGGCGACCGCCAACGGCGCGCTGCTGATCTTCGACGAGGTCATCAGCGGCTTCCGCGTCGCGCCCGGCGGCGCCACCGAGGCGCGCGGCGTCACCCCGGACCTCGTCGTCCTGGGCAAGGTCATCGGCGGCGGGCTGCCGGCCGCCGCCTACGGCGGGCCGCGCGCGCTGATGGAGCGCATCGCCCCGGCCGGGGACGTCTACCAGGCCGGCACGCTGTCGGGGAACCCGCTCGCGGTCGCCGCCGGCCTGACGACGCTGCGCCTCCTCGACGACGGCGCCTACCGGCGGCTCGTCGCGACCACCGACCGGCTCGCCGCCGGGCTGCGCGAGGCGGCCGGCGACCGCCCGGTCCAGATCCAGTCCACCTGCGGGCTGGTCACCACGTTCTTCTCCGCCGAGCCGGTGGTCGACTACGCCGGCGCGCAGGCCTGCGACCTCGAGGCGCACGGGCGCTGGTGCCGGGCGCTGCTGGCCCGCGGCGTCTACCCGCCGCCGTCGCAGTTCGAGGCGTGGTTCCCGTCGCTGGCCCACGAGGACGAGCACGTCGACCGCACGGTCGCCGCGGCCGCGGCCGCCTTCGCGGAGGTCTGGAGTTGAGCGACCGCCTGGCCGACGAGCTGCGCGTCGAGGGCGGTCTGCTGGCGGACGCGCTGCGGCCGGATCCGGTGCCCGAGGACGCCGAGCCGGCGCGCGTGGCGGCGTCCGGCCCGCGCAGCGACGGGCGCCGCGACGAGGTCGCGCTGCTCGTCGAGGCGATCCACGAGGGCTACCTCCTGCACTACGGCGAGAGCCGGACGGTCAGCCAGGACGACGCCGATCTCGCGCTCCTGGCGGGCGACCGGCTCTATGCTCTCGGCCTCGACCGCCTCGCTCGCCTCGGCGACCTGGAGTCGGTCGTCGCCCTCGCCGAGGTCATCGCGCGGTGCGCCCAGGCGCATGCCGCCGGCGACCCCGACGGTGCCAGGGTCGCCTGGGAGACCGGCGCCAACACCGTCGGATGGGGGATGCATCACGCGGCCTGACGCCGCCGAACCACCCCGAAGAAGTACGATCCGAAATCGCCGTGGCCAAGGACCGCAGACAAACCAAGAGCAAGTACACCGCCGACCGCAACATCCCCGGCGCGTTCGAGGGCGAGACCGTCACCCGCCGTCGCTTCATGACGACGACGACGCACGCGGCGGGCGCCATCGCGGCCTCCGCGTTCGCGCTGCCGGCCCTCGGCTTCGCGCTCGGCCCCGTGTTCGAGAAGCAGGAGCGCCGCTGGGAGGCCGTGGGCCCCACCGCCGACTTCGGCCCCGACACGTACGTCCCCAAGGTGTTCACCGAGACCTACGGGATCGGCGACGTCGGCAAGACCACCGTGTACGTCCGCCAGCACAACGAGGCCATCGACGGCCCGCAGCGCGACGAGTACGACGGCTACATCGCGATCTCGACCAAGTGCATGCACCTCGGCTGCCCGGTCCGCTTCGTGCCGGCGTCCGAGCGCTTCATCTGCCCGTGCCACGGCGGCGTCTACGACTTCCAGGGCAAGGTCGACGGCGGCCCGCCGGTCCGCCCGCTCGACCGGTTCTACACGCGCGTGCGCGACGGCCAGGTCGAGATCGGCCCGCGCTACTCGGTCAACTCCGAGCTGCGCCGCTTCTCCCCGCGCTATCCGGGCGAGCCGCTCGACGGCATCGGCCAGTACCTCTACCCGTCGCGGCCCACGGCCCGCAAGCTCTGATCGCCATGAAGTTGAAGCTCCCCGCACCGCCGCTCCCGCCGTCGTTCAAGCCGCAGCCCCGTCGCCCCGGCGAGAAGGAGCTGGGCCCGGCCGGCACGGCCAAGGAGGCGGGCGTCTCCGCCGTCGACTGGCTCGACGAGCGCACGTCGCTGTCCGGCGCCGCGCGCTGGATGATGTTCCGCAAGGTCCCCAAGGGGACCAACTGGTTCTACACGCTCGGGTCGGCGACGATGTTCGCCTTCCTCAGCCAGGCGGTGACCGGCGTCTTCCTGGCGATGTACTACCGGCCGTCCGCCGCCGAGGCGTACGAGTCGGTGCGCTACATCACGAACGAGGCGTTCCTCGGCGAGTTCGTGCGCGGCATGCACAAGTGGGGATCGACCGTCATGGTGATCCTCGTCTTCCTGCACATGGGCAGGACGTACTTCTTCGGCGCCTACAAGTACCCGCGCGAGCTGAACTGGGTCGTCGGCGCCGTGCTGCTCGTGCTGACGATGCTGATGTCGTTCACCGGCTACCTGCTGCCGTTCGACCAGAAGTCCTACTGGGCGACGATCGTCGGCGTGAACATCAACGGCACCGGCCCGCTCGTCGGCCCGTACCTGAACGACTTCCTCCTCGCCGGACCCGACTTCGGCGCCACCACGCTGTCGCGCTTCTACGCGATTCACATGATGCTCGTCCCCGGCCTCATCGCCGCGCTCATCGGCGCCCACCTCTACCTGGTGGCCAAGCTGGGCACGACGGCGCCGCCGTGGATCAAGGCTGAGAAGGACCCCGAGCTGCGCAAGGAGTCCGCGTGAATCGCCAGCAGAAGGAGGAGTACCTCCGCGAGTACGCCATCCTGAAGGCCCAGGGGAAGCCGTTCTTCCCCTACGCGGTCGCCAAGGACTCGATCATGGCCGTCATCGTGATGGCCGTCATCATCACGATGTCGATCGTCCTCGGCGCCGAGCTCGGCCCGAAGGCGGACCCGTCGACGACGACCTACGTCCCGCGTCCGGAGTGGTACTTCTACTTCCTCTTCGAGCTCCTGCGGATCATCAAGCCGGACTACCTGGTCCCGCTGGCGACGCTCGGCATCCCGACGATCTGCCTGATCCTGCTGTTCCTGCTGCCGTTCTTCGACCGCGGCCCGGAGCGGCGGCCGGAGAAGCGCCCGCTGGCGACGACGTTCGGCATCTTCGTGATCGCCGCGATGGCCTACCTGACCTACCTGGGCGCCAGCGCCGGCTCGCCGACGGAGATCGAGCTGAAGACGCCGGCGGCGGTGGAGTCGCAGGGCGGCGAGGTGCTCGCCCAGTTCGAGGCCGGCCGCGCGGTCGCCGCGCAGTCGGGCTGCCTGGCCTGCCACAAGTTCGGCGAGAACGGCAACGACGGCCCGGGCCCCGAGCTGACCGACATCGGCAAGCGGATGTACCCCGAGTCGATCCGGCGCACGCTGATCAACCCGACGGCGCCGATGCCCTCCTTCAAGGACCTGCCCGAGGACAAGTTCAACGACCTCGTGGTCTTCCTGTCCAACCTGAAGTAGGGGCGCCGTGAGCACCGGGACCCTGCCCGAGGGGCAGGTGCAGGCGATGTTCGACCGCATCGCCGGCGTGTACGACGCGATGAACTCCGTCATGACGGCGGGGTTGCACCATCGCTGGCGCCGGCGGGCGATCGACCTCGCCGCGATCGGGCCCGGGTCCAAGGTGCTCGACGTCGCCACCGGCACGGGCGACCTCGCCATCGAGGCGGCGGCGCGCGGGGCCGAGGTGGTCGGCAGCGACTTCTCCGAGGGCATGCTCGAGCGGGCGCGCGCGAAGGCGCCGCAGATCCGCTTCGAGCAGGCCGACGCGCTCGCGCTGCCCTACCCCGACGACGCGTTCGACGCGGCGACGGTCGGGTTCGGGGCCCGCAACTTTTCCGACCTCGGGCGCGGCCTGGCCGAGATGGCGCGGGTCGTGCGGCCCGGCGGCCGCGTCGTCGTCCTGGAGATCACGACGCCGACCCGCCCCCCGCTGTCGACGTTCTTCTCGCTGTGGTTCGACCGCGTCGTGCCGCTCGTCGGCCGCCTGGCCGGCGACCCGGACGCGTACACGTACCTGCCCAACTCGGTCAAGCGCTTCCCGGCGCCGCGCGACCTGGCCGCCGAGATGGAGCGCGCCGGCATGGGCGAGCTGCGCTGGATCCTCACCGGCGGCGGGATCATCGCCCTGCACGTCGGCACCGTCGTCGAGGCCGGTCCCGCGGACGGCTGATGGCGGCCGAGGTCGACGCGCTCGTCGACACGCGCGGCGAGGCGCTGCGCGAGCGCCTGGACCGCGTCGAGGCCCGGCTGCGCGAGATCGCGGCCGAGGCGGCGCCGCCGCTGGACCGCCTGGCCGGCGACACGATCGCCGCGGGCGGCAAGCGCCTGCGCCCGCTGCTCGTCCTGCTGGCCGCCACCGATCCGCCGGCCGACGACGCGGGCCTGATCCGCGCCGGGGTGGCCGTCGAGCTCGTGCACTCGGCGACGCTCGTCCACGACGACGTCCTCGACGCGGCGCCGCTGCGCCGCGGCCGCCCGACCGTGTGGGCCGTCGCCGGGCGCGACGGCGCGATCGCCGCCGGCGACTACCTGTTCGCGCGCGCGTTCGCCGAGCTGGCCGCCAACGGCCGCGTCGACGAGGTCGCGGTGCTGTCGGACGCCAGCTCGTCGCTGGCCCACGGCGAGCTGCTGCAGCGCGAGGACGCCTTCGACGTCGGCGTGGCGATCGAGCGCTACCTGTGGCGCTGCGAGCTGAAGACCGCGCGCCTGTTCGAGGCCGCGTGCCGGCTGGGCGCGCTGGAGTCCGGCGGGCCGGCCGACGAGCTGGGGCTGTTCGGCCGGCGCATCGGCCTGGCTTTCCAGCTCCTCGACGACGTGCTCGACGTGGCCGGCCCGGTCGAGCGCACCGGCAAGCCGCGCGGGACCGACCTGCTCGACGGCACCGTCACGCTGCCGTTCATCCTCGCCCGCGAGCGCGACCCGTTGCTGCGCGACGCGCGGCCGACGACGCCCGAGGAGGCCGAGGCGGTCTGCGATCGCATCGCCGCCACCGGGGCGCTCGACGCGGCGCGCGAGCGCGCGCTGGGGATCGTCGCCGAGGCGAAGGCGGGGCTGCCGGCGCCGGACCCGGCGCTCGAACTCGTCGCCGACGGCGTCGTCGCCCGCTACGCGTGAACCTCGCCCAGGGGCTCGGTTCCCTCGCGGGTGTTCGCCCAGGGGGCGAAACCGGGGAACGCTCGCCTGGGGGCTCGGTTCCCTTGCGGGTGTTCGCCCTGGGGGCGAAACCCGCGTAGGGCCTAGAAGTCTTCCGGGAGGATCAGGCCGGCCTGCAGCGCCTCGGCGAAGCGCTCCACCTGCTCCTCCATGTTCGCCCGGATGAGCGTCTTGAGGTCGCGCACGAGCGTCTCGGTGCCGCGGTCGAGCTCCTCGTCGAAGGCCTCGACGACCTCCTGCTCGAACACGCCGGTGCCGATCCACTCGCAGTTGGGGCAGCGCAGCGTCACCTGCCAGTGCGACGCGCCCGCCTCCTCCCAGTCGACCGGATAGACCAGGTCGCTCGAGCACGTGCCGCACACGTGCAGGTCGGTCGTCGTGGAGGTCGCCGGGGCGGGGAACGCGTCGCCGGTCTGCTCGAAGTACACGACCTCGATCGTCTTGCCGCTCGGCAGCACGACGCGCCGCACGAACTGGTGGCGATGGTCGGGCTGGGCGCTCATCGGCACGTCCCCTTCATGCCCCGTACATCGGCGTCGGCGAATCGGTACTTGAGTCCGATTGCGCGACCGCGTGGCACGCGGCCTTCGGAGCGGTACCCTGGGAGCATGTTCAACCAGATCGGGCCGCTGGAGATCGGGATCGTCCTCGTGATCGTCCTGCTGATCTTCGGTCCCAAGCGTCTGCCCGGCCTCGGCAAGTCCCTGGGCACCGGCATGCGCGAGTTCAAGGATTCGATCACCGGCAAGGACACGGCCGACAGCGACGACGCGCCCGCCGAGCGCGCCACGCTGGCGCGCGCCGAGGAGCCGGCCCGCAGCAGCGAGACGGCCGCGCCGACGGCCGACCAGCGCAGCTGAGCGGAGCGCCATGGCCGCGACGGCTCTGCGCCGACCGGTCGGCCATGATGACCGGCTGAGCCTCGTCGAGCATCTCGACGAGCTCCGTTCCCGCCTGATCATCTGCCTGGCGGCGCTCGTCGTCGTCTTCGGCCTCTGCCTGTGGCAGAACGACCGGCTGCTGAACATCGTCAACCAGCCGCTCGAGCGGGAGACCCAGAAGCAGGTCGACCGCGGGCAGGGCACGCTCGGCGGCATCGCCGCCACCCAGCGGTCGCTGCTCGACCTCGCCCAGGTCAACCGCGCGACTGCGCTCGAGCTCGCCAAGCCGAGCTCCGGCCTCCCGGCCGAGACCCGTGCGATGTTCGCCGCCCAGGCCGAGCAGCTCGCGGCCGTGGTCGACGGCATCCCGACGAACATCGAGGGCAACAAGCCGGTGACCCTCGGCATCGGCGAGCCGTTCACGATGACGCTCGCGATCGCGGCGATGTTCGCGTTCGTCCTGGCGATGCCGATCCTGCTGTATCAGGCCTACGCGTTCGTGATACCGGCGTTCACGCGCGAGGAGCGAAGAACCGCGATCCCGCTGATGTCGCTGGTGCCGCTGCTGTTCTGCGCCGGCGTCGCGTTCGGCTACTTCCTGGTGCTGCCGGCGGCCGTGCGGTTCCTGCAGAACTTCAACGCCGACGAGTTCAACGTGCTGCTGCAGGCGCGCGACTACTACAAGTTCGTGGCGCTGACGCTGCTGGCGTGCGGCGTCGTGTTCCAGATCCCGGTCGGGATCCTCGCGCTCACGCGGCTCGGCGTGCTCGAGGTCGGGACGCTGCGCCGCAACCGCCGCTACGCGATCGTGATCATCGCCGTCCTGGCCATGCTGCTGCCCGGCACGGACCCGATCACGATGCTGATCCTGATGGGACCGCTGATCCTGCTGTTCGAGCTGAGTATCCTGCTCGCCTCGGTCTTCGCGCCGCGCCCTGCGCTCGCGGACGGCGACGGGGCCGACGACGAGGAGCCTGACGACGATGCTGTTTGACCTGCGCGGCCGGGGTCGGCGCCGCACGATCCAGGTGATCTACCTGACCTTGGCCATCCTGATGGGCGGCGGCCTGATCCTGTTCGGGATCGGCGGCGCCACGAGCGGCGGCCTCGTCGACGCGATCACCGGTGGCGGTGGCGGTGGCGGCACCTCGTTCGAGGACCGCGTCGACGAGGCCCGCGAGAAGGTCCAGGCCAACCCGCAGGACGCGGAGGCGCTCGCCGAGCTCGTGCTCGCGCGCTGGGCGCTCGCCCAGCAGGAGGCCAACGAGCAGGACGTCGAGACGGCCGAGGAGGCGTGGAACGCGGCCGAGGTGCGCGAGCAGCTCGACCTCGCCGACCGCGCCTGGCAGCGCTACGTGGCGCTGGAGCCCACCGAGATCAACGCGGGCGCCGCCGGCGCGATGCTGCAGGTCTACAGCCTGCTCAACCAGCCCGACAAGGGCGTCGGCGCGGCCGAGGCGCTGACCGAGGCCCAGCCGAACAGCTACGGGCCGTACACGCAGCTCTTCCAGGTGGCGTTGCAGGCCGGCCAGAACCGCAAGGCGCAGCTCGCCTACGACCGCGCGCTCGAGCTCGCCGGCGAGGACTCCAAGCAGACCCGCGACACCGTGAAGTCGCAGATGGACGCGGTCCGCCAGGCGATCGAGAACCCCGGCGCGGCCTCCGGCGAGGACGCGTCGTCGGCGACCGGCGAGTAGCGCGCCGGGACGCTGCCTGCCGCGCGCGGGTGGCTAGAATGTCGCCTCGTCCCGGGCCGTTAGCTCAATTGGCAGAGCAGGGGACTCTTAATCCCAAGGTTGTAGGTTCGATTCCTACACGGCCCATCTCCGGCGACGCCGGCGCCTGGTCCGGAGCTCGCCCAGCGCCGGACCCACCGTCCGGCGTTCGGCATCGCCGAACCTGGCCTGGGCCGCAAATCCGCACCGCGGCGCGGTCGTCCGGCGATGCCGAACGCA
Source organism: Capillimicrobium sp. (assembly GCA_035565675.1). GTDB lineage: Bacteria > Actinomycetota > Thermoleophilia > Solirubrobacterales > Solirubrobacteraceae > Capillimicrobium. Next base: position 26,131 of record DATMSA010000180.1, read on the forward strand.
CCGCTGCGCGCGCCCCGCCCGGCGTGCGAGCGTCGCCGCGTGTCCCAGCTCAACGATGTGCGGCCCATGACCGGCGACGAGTACCTCGAGTCGCTGCGCGACGGCCGCGAGATCTACGTGTACGGCGAGCGCGTCGCCGACGTCACGACCCACCCGGCGTTCCGCAACGGGGCGCGCTCGGTCGCCGCGCTCTACGACGCGCTCCACGCGCCCGAGGCCGAAGGCGTCCTCCGCGTGCCCACCGACACCGGCAACGGCGGGTGGACGCACCCGTTCTTCCGGACGTCCACGAGCGCCGAGGAGCTCGTCCAGGCGCGCGACGCGATCGCCGCCTGGCAGCGCCTCGTCTACGGCTGGATGGGCCGCTCGCCCGACTACAAGGCCGCGTTCCTCGGCACGCTCGGCGCCAACGCGGACTTCTACGCGCCGTTCCAGGACAACGCGCGCCGCTGGTACCGCGACGCCCAGGAGCGCGTCCTGTACCTCAACCACGCGATCGTCCACCCGCCGATCGACCGCAACCTGCCGCCCGACGAGGTCGCCGACGTCTGCATGCACGTCGAGGACGAGACCGACAACGGGCTCATCATCTCGGGCGCGAAGGTGGTGGCCACGGGCTCGGCGTTCACGAACGCCAACTTCGTCGCCCACTACGGCCTGCCGATGCGCAAGAAGGAGTACGCGGCGATCTTCACCGTGCCCATGGACGCCAAGGGCCTGAAGCTGATCTCGCGCGCCTCGTACGAGATGACGGCGGCTGTGATGGGCAGCCCGTTCGACTACCCGCTGTCCAGCCGCCTGGACGAGAACGACGCGATCCTGATCATGGACCGCGTGCTGGTCCCGTGGGAGAACGTGTTCGCCTACAGCGTCGAGGCGGCCAACGAGTTCTCGCACGGCTCGGGCTTCACCCCGCGCCTGACGCTGCACGGCTGCACGCGCCTGGCCGTCAAGCTCGACTTCATCGCCGGCTGCGCGATGAAGGCGGTCAAGCTGACGGGCACGCACGGGTTCCGCGGCGTGCAGATGCAGATCGGCGAGATCCTCAACTGGCGCGACCTGTTCTGGGCGCTGTCGGACGCCATGGCGCGCACGCCGGACCCGTGGGTCGGTGACGCGGTGCTGCCCAACGGGGCCTACGGGATGGCCTACCGGACCTTCATGGGCATCGGCTATCCGCGGGTGCGCGAGATCATCCAGCAGACGCTCGGCTCCGGGCTGATCTACCTCAACTCGCACGCCGCCGACTGGGGCAACCCCGACGTGCGCCCGTACCTGGACAAGTACGTGCGTGGGTCGGGCGGCGTCGCCGCGGTCGACCGCGTCAAGCTGCTGAAGCTGCTGTGGGACGCGGTCGGCACCGAGTTCGCCGGCCGTCACGAGCTCTACGAGCGCAACTACGCCGGCAACAACGAGGCCGTGCGCTTCGAGACGCTGGCCTTCCACGAGCAGCGCGGCACCGCGGCGCAGATGGAGGGCTTCGCCGAGCGGTGCATGGCCGACTACGACCTCGACGGCTGGACGCGGCCGGACCTGGTCGACCCCGACGACCTCGGCATCACCTACGGCGCGAGCGCCTAGGCCGCCAGCCGGCGCGACACGCTCGCCGCGACGCCGCAGAGCGCGTCGCCCAGGCGGGTCGTGTCGCGCGGGAAGCGGTAGGCGGGGACCTGCAGGCCGATCGCCGCGACGACGGTCCCGTGGGCGTCGGTGAGCGGCGCGGCGATCGCGGCCACGTCCGCGGCCATCTCGCCGCGGGCGATGGCCACGCCGCGGCGGCGCACGCCGTCGAGCGTGCGCTCGAGCGCGTCGAGCCCGGGTAGCCCGTCGAGCAGCGCCCGCACCTCGCCGCGCGGCCGGGCGGCGAGCAGCACCAGGCCGCAGGCGGTGCGGTGCGCGGGCGCGCGCGTGCCCGGCGCAGCGCCGGCGAGGCGCACCATCGGGTGGTCGCCCTCGACGCGCTCGACGACCACCACGCTGCTGCGGTCCAGGGCGCAGAGCACGACCGTCTCGTGGACGGCGCGCGCCAGCTCCTGCATGGCCGGCATCGCGTGGCGGCGGAAGTCGAGCCCGACGCGCATGCGCTCGCCCAGGCTCAGCAGGCTCCAGCCGAGCTGGTAGCGCCGGCGCGGGGTCAGCGACAGCAGGCCGACCTCGACCATCGACCCCAGCAGCGCATGGGTGGTCGACTTGGGCATCGACAGCGCCCGAGCGATCTCGCTCATGCGCCACTCGGGACGGTCGGCCGTGAACAGGTCGAGGACCGGCCCGATGCGCCGAACGCTGGCGACGCCGCGGTCGCGCGCGAGCGGTTCGGTGGAGGAGACCCCGGTCAACCTGCTCGGCGAGCCTAGATGATCCGCCGCGTGGACGCCGCTCAGCCGCTCGACGAGGAGGTGTGGTTCTCGGCCGCCGCCTCGGCCTCCCGCATCTGCGTCTCCTTCTCGGGCGCGTGGTAGGGCGGGGGCGGGTCGGGCAGGCTCGGCTTGCCGCCGATCAGGTTGAGGAAGTCGGCGCCCAGGCGCGCGGTCGGGCGGTCGGGCCGGAAGCGGTGCTGCGCCTTGGCCATCTTCTCGGGCCCGTAGCGCTTCTTGGCGAACGGCGAGTTCGGCTTGCCCAGGCGCACGGCGCCCCACAGCCCCAGCGGGATGACGAAGATGCCCAGGAGGCCGAGCAGGATGCGGCCCTTCATGAACGTGATGCCGGCGAGCACCAGCGTGATGAGGACCCACACGCCGGTGCCCACGATCGACCGGGTCTCGTCCAGGCCGTACGGCTGCACGCCGATCACGACCAGCGCGCCGAACACGGCGGCCATGATCACCGCGTCCAGCGACGCGCGACCCTCCTGCGACCAGTAGACGTCCTGCAGGCGCACCCACAGCGCGAACTCGTCGAGCGTGAAGCCGGCGCCGATCCCGAAGCCGACCGCGGTGATCTGCCACCACGGGCTCTCCATCTCGGTCGCGAACGCCGTGAACCCGCACAGCAGGAGCAGCACGATGCCCCACACGAGGTGGTGCAGGTGCACGCCGCCGGTCTCGACGCCGCCCGGCCACCACGACACGCTGCGCGTCAGGCGCGCGCTCGTGCGGATGAAGCCGAACGAGCACAGGAACGAGAGCAGCACGAGGAAGGCCGCCTCGCGCCCCGGCTCGGGGTGCGTGCGCACGATGTCGACGGAGATGATCTCGGCGAGGATCACGGGGATTGCCCGACGCCGTTCAGCGTGTCGGTGACCCGCAGCAGATCCCCGGTGCGGTAGAGATCGACCGCGAGGATGTTCGGGAACAGACCACGCTCGCGCTGACAGCGCCGCGCGCGTTCGAGCAGGAAGTCGTAGCCGTTGATGCGCCGCGCGTTGGACGTGCGCGGGATCGGATACGTGTCGATCCAGTGGTTGAGCAGGAAGAGCCGGCCGCCGCTGGAGCCGCCGCGGTTGGGCTCGCAGGACATCTCCTCGGCGCTGCGGAACGTGTATGGGGTCTCCTGCATGTAGCGGTAGCCGTCCAGGTACCACGGGACCGCCGGGTCGCCGCCCTGCTTCTCGGCCATCATCAGGACGCGCTGGTCGGTCTCGATCATCTCCCGCAGCGTCGGCCACGGGCCGGACGGTCCGGCGGGCACGCGCTTCCAGACGTACGGCTCCAGGCCGCTGTCCTTCACCGCCTTGGCGATGTCCTTCGGCGTGGGGCCATCGTCCTCGACGATGACGATCAGGACCTCGTGCGGGTGGGTGACGAGGAAGTCGCGGATCTCGCGCAGCCCGTCCTCGATCGGGAAGGCGCCGAGCTCGCACATGACGTGGCACAGCCAGACGCGCATGGGGCCCGGCTCCTGGCCGCCGCTGAGGAGCCGGTCGCGGATGCGCGTCGCCGCCGCGGTCGCCTCCGGCCCGAGCTCGCGCTCGGCCACCTCGCGCTGCTCCCCGTCGAGGTCGGTGAGCACGCGATCGCCGACCTGCTGGCCGTAGTGGGCGTCGATGAGCAGTGCCCGGACCCCGTCGTCGAGCTGGCCGGTGAGGCCGCGCTCCTGCTGGCCGAACAGCCAGTTGCGGTACTCCGACGACGACATCGCGTTGTGGGTGGCGGCGAACGCGACCTCGTTCAGCGGCCGGTCGCACAGCGCCTCGTGGCCGTTGCACGCGGTGACGTCGCCGTCGGCCTCGGCCGTGGTGGCGCCGGAGCCGAACAGGCCGGCGATGAGCAGCACGACGAGCACGGTCGCCACCCCGCCGACGATCCACGGCGCGTAGCGGCGCCGGCGGCTCATCGCCTGCTCGGTCTCGGCGGCCTTCTCGCGCTCGCGTCCCTCCACGACCATCCGCAGGATCTCCTCGACGCCCTGGTAGAGCACGTACACGCCGGCGAGCACGAGCGCGACGTCGAGCATCCAGCGGCGCTCGGCGATGATGAGCGCGCCGGCGACGATGAACGCGACGGCGCGGGCGAAGCGCTTCCACGGCGTGGCGGGCGTGGTGGCGACGACGTCCCAGGCGCGCTGCAGCGGGCGGCGCACGTCGACGGGGCGCAGCAGCGCCGCGGCGGCCGCGGCGACGACCGTGCCGCAGCCCAGCAGCACGAGCGCCCAGGTGCGGAGGTCCTCCAGGAACGTGTCCCACACGGCGCCGGCGGCGGCGCCGTCGGCGGGCAGCGAGAAGCGGCCCGTCACCTGGCTGCGGCCGATCTGGTAGGCGATGACGATCAGCGCGCCGGACACGGCGACGCCCATCCCCGCGTGGACGACCGCCCGCCGGCGGTTGGGCGCGATCCCGATCGCGGCGGCGAGCAGCACGACGGTGAAGACGCCGAAGAGCCAGGCGAGCTCCTCGAGGCCGTCCGCGAGGTCGGACAGGCGCAGGGCGTCCAGGGCGGTCTCGCCGGCGTTGAGCGTGGCCGCGAAGTCGCCGGGGAGCTCCTGCGCGATCTGCGGGTCGAGGCGCTCCAGCGCGCCCACCAGCAGCACGCCGACGTCCAGCAGCGTCAGCGTCGCGGTGTCGCGGTTGTGCGTGAACACCGTGCGGTGCAGGTCGCGCACCGCCTTGTGGAACAGGCTCGTGAACGCCGGCGTGGTGACGATCGTGCCGGCCGCCGTCTCGATGAGCGGCCGCACGGCGGCCAGGTCCGGGCTGGCGCGCACGACCTGGTTGGTGATCTGGCGCCCGATCAGGTCGCGCACCGCCTCCTCGCGCAGCGCGCTGGTCGCGCGGTTGGCGAACTGGTCGGAGTCGAGCACCGTGGTGCGCAGGTAGCCGGCCAGGATCGCGACCACGAGACAGATCGCGGCCAGGGCCACGCAGACCATCGACGCGATCCGTCGCGCACGCACGGCTCGGCAGGCTACCGGGGCCGGAGGCGGCGTGGCCGCGCTACGCGGCGGCGGGCGCGGCGAGCGACTCCTCGCCCGCGCGGGTCCACACGATCTGCTCGCGCCCGGGGCCGACGCCGACGAGCACGATCGGCACCCCGACGAACTCGGAGACGAAGCGCAGGTAGTCGCGTGCGGCCTGCGGCAGGTCGGACTCGCTGCGCGCCTCGCCGATGTCCTCCGACCAGCCGGGCAGCTCCTCGTACTCGGCGCGGGCGTGGTGCAGCACGGACTGGTGGTAGGGGAACGCGTGGAACTCCGCGCCCTCCTCGCCGCGGTAGCGGGTGCACAGGTGCAGGCGGTCGAAGCCCGACAGCACGTCGAGCTTGGTGATCGCCAGCGCGGTGAGCGTGTTGATGCGGGCGGCGTAGCGCAGCGCGACGAGGTCGAGCCAGCCGGTGCGCCGGGCGCGGCCGGTGGTGGTGCCGAACTCTCCGCCGCGCTGGCGGATGTCCTCGCCCAGCTCGTCGGCCAGCTCGGTCGGGAACGGCCCGGCGCCGACGCGGGTCACGTACGCCTTCGCGACGCCCCACACCTCGTCGATGTCCTTGGGGCCGACGCCGGCGCCGACGGTCGCCGCGCCCGAGACGGGGTTGGAGCTCGTCACGAACGGATACGTGCCGTGGTCGATGTCGAGCATCGTCCCCTGGGCGCCCTCGAAGATCACGTTGCGGCGGTTGTCGAGCAGGTCCCACACGAGGCTGGTGGTGTCGGCGATGTACTGCTCGATGCGATGGCCGTAGGTGAGGTACTCCTCGGTCATCGTGTGGAGGTCGAGGCTGGGGTCCTTCGCGAACGGGCGCAGCGACAGCCGCTTGGGCTCCAGCGCGGCGGAGATCTTCTTCTTGAGGATCTTCTCGTCGAGCAGGTCCTGGACGCGGATGCCCAGCCGCGCCGCCTTGTCGGCGTAGCAGGGGCCGATGCCGCGGCGCGTCGTGCCGATCTGCAGCTTGCCCAGGCGCGTCTCGCCGGCGTGGTCGAGCAGCAGGTGGTAGGGCATGATCAGGTGCGCGTTGGCCGACACGCGCAGGCCGCTCGTGTCGATGCCGCGGGCGCGCAGGCCGTCGATCTCGTCGGTCAGCACCTTCGGGTCGATCACGACCCCGTTGCCGATGACGCACTTCTTGCCCGGGTACAGGATGCCGCTCGGGATCAGGTGGAACTTGAAGGTCTCGCCGTCGCGGATGATCGTGTGCCCGGCGTTGTTGCCGCCCTGGAAGCGCACGACCGCGTCGGCGCGCTCGGCGAGGAGGTCGACGACCTTGCCCTTCCCCTCGTCGCCCCATTGGGCGCCGACGATCACGATGCCAGCCACGGGTCAGAGTGTAGGGTCGAGCTCGCGGCGCCGATCGGAGCCGAAGAGGGCGAGGGGGTCGCCGCACATCTCCACGAGGCGCGACACGGTCCGCGCGCCGATCTGCTCCTCGAGCTCCTCGGCGGTCGCGTTCGTCGTCAGGACGATCGAGCGCTGGTCCTCGTAGCGCGTGTTGACGATCGAGTAGAGCTGCTCGTTGACCCAGTCGGTGCGATGCTCGGCCCCGAGGTCGTCGATGTGCAGCAGGTCGACGGTGGCGAGGCGGTCGAGCAGCCCCAGCAGGCCGTCCTCGGAGTCGATCGACTCGCGCAGCACGCCCATGAGGCGCGGCAGCGAGTAGATCGCGGTCGTGCGGCGCGCCTCGATCGCCGACTTCGACACGAGCATCGCCAGCGTCGTCTTGCCGGTTCCGGGGTCGCCCTCCAGCCACATGCCGCGGCCGGCGTCGAGGTTGGCCTCGATGTCGTGGCAGAAGCGGCGCACGACGTCGACGACGGTCGGGTCGATCTCGGTCACCGGGAAGCGGTCGAAGGCGACGTCGCGGTACTTGCGCGGGATGCGCGCCTCGAGGCTGCGCGCCCGCGCCGTCGCGACCCGCTGCGGCCGGCAGCGGCAGTCGCTCGCCGTGTTCGTCGCGTCGTCGATGACGAACCCGGAGCCGTCGCAGATCCCGTACGGGCAGGGGGTCAGGTCCGCGCTCACTGGTACCGCTCGCCGGCGTAGTTGAGGAACTTCGGGTACTCCTTGCGGAACGTGAGCGTCACGTCCCCAAGGCCGCCGTTGCGGTGCTTGGCGATCAGGATCTCGGCCAGCCCCTGCGCCTCGGACTCGTCCTTCTCGTAGTACTCGTCGCGGTAGATGAACATGACGAGGTCCGCGTCCTGCTCGATCTGGCCCGATTCCCTCAGGTCGGAGAGGATCGGCTTCTTGTCGTGGCGCTGCTCGACGGCGCGGCTGAGCTGCGACAGCGCGATCACCGGCACGTTCAGCTCGCGCGCGAGGATCTTCAGCCCTCGCGACATCTGGCCGACCTGCTCGACGCGGCTCTCGGTGCCGGCGTCCGGCCGCATGAGCTGCAGGTAGTCGACGATGATCAGCCCGAGGCCGCCGGGTGCCTGCTGGTGCAGCCGCCGCGCCTTCGCGCGGATGTCGAGGATGCCGATGTCGGACGAGTCGTCGACGTACAGCGGTGCGGCGCTGAGCTTCTTGGTCGCCTCGAGGATCTTCGGCCACTCGCTGTCGGCCACCCGCCCCTTGCGCAGCTTGTCGCCGAAGATCCGCCCCTGGGAGGCGACGAAGCGCTGCGCGAGCTCCGTCTCGGACATCTCGAGGCTGAACAGCGCGACCGGCCGGTTGTAGTCGATGGCCGCGTTCTCGGCGATGTTCGTGACGAGGGCGCTGTTGTGGACGATCACGTCGTCGGCGACGAAGTTGTGGTCGCCCGGCACCGTCAGGTCGTAGGTCTCCTCCTCGCCGGCGTACTCGATCGACGCGACCGCGTCCCACCAGACGTCCGACGTGGCCAGGAGGTCGAGCGCGGGATCCTCGGCCCGCGGGGCGATCTCCTGGAGGAGATGGCGGCTCATCTCGGGCCGCCCGGCGTGCAAGTTGTGGTCGGCGGGCCGTCCGGTGGCCGCGCTGAGCGACCGCCAGGTGCGGGCCCGCACGCTCTCGAGCCGGGCGACCGCGCGCGCGACCTGCTCCTGGTCGGTGATGCGCACCTCGTAGGCGGTCGTGCCGGTGCCGTCGTCCACGGGGCGCCGCAGCGTGCGGATGGCCGCGACGATCCCGAGGCGCAGCAGAAGGTGCTGAACGTCGCGGGCGAGCCCCTCGCTGATCGTGGTGTAGCCGACCTGGCACAGCCTGTCGCTCGTCTGCACGTGCCCGTCGCAGGCGTAGAGCACGGCCAGGAACCGAGCGACCTGGTCATCGTCGAGGGCGAAGATCGCGTCCGGCACGCGCGTGCGCTCGGCGCGCCTGCCCCAGATCCCATGCCGCCGACACAGATCGGTGACGGGGTTGCACGTCGCGCCGCGACCGGCGCTGATGGAAGCCGTGCCGCGTCCGTCGTCGCGCATCTGGACGCCCATCGCCGCTGCGGCCGCCTCGACCGTCGCACGGACCGGTGACCCCTGGCCGGATGTGAACCGCGGCGTGCGGTTCGTGAGGTCGCCGTCGGCGATCAGAGCCGCCAGGAGGACGACCTCGTGGTCGGGCAGCGAGGCGGACGCGACGGGACGCGGCAGCGTGCGCGGCACGGCGAGCCGGTCGCCGGGCCGGAGCTCGCCGAGCGGCTGCCACCCGCGGGTCGTGAGAAACGGGTGGTTCGCAGTCGCACGCACCGTCCGCCCCAGACGCGTCCGCAGACGGTAGACGCGCTGGACGCCGCTGCGCATGACGTGCGACACCTTCGCCGGGCGCAGCCTGAGATCCGCGCCCACCGCGGCCACCCAGATCTCTTCGCCGCGTTCACCATCCGCGACGACGTCGGCGATCCGGCGCCGCATTCCCGTGCGGGGGTCATACACAAGGGCCTCAGATCCGAGGCACTTCCCCATCGAGGGTCGTGCCGCGAGGATGATCAGGTTGCCCGGCTGGAAGCCGCCGGTGATCTCGTCGAGGTCCTTGAAGCCGGACGGCGTGCCGGTGAGGGCGGTGCCCTCGGCCGACAGGCGCTGCATCTTGTCGAGCTCGTCGTGGAGGATCTCCTCGATCGAGCGGAAGTCCTGCTGCTTGTCGTCGTGGGCGACCTCGAGCATCGCCTTCTCGGCCTGCTCGACGAGGTCGCGCGGGGCCATGCGGTGCTCGGCGACCGACGCCTGGATCTCGTAGGTGGTCTGCAGGAGGCGGCGCAGGAGCGCGTTCTCCTTGACGATCTGGGCGTAGCGGCGGGCGTTGCCGACGAGCGGGACCGAGGCGGTCAGCTCGTCGATCGCCGCGGCGCCGCCGGCGGCCTCGAGCTCGCCCGACTGGCGCAGCGCCTCGGTGACCGTCAGCGGGTCGATCGGGTCGTTGGCCGCGTAGAGGCGCAGCATCGCCGCGTACGTGATGCGGTGGCGCTCGCGGTAGAAGTCCTCGGGGCGCAGGCCCTCCTCGATGACCAGCGCGTACAGCGACCGCTCCGAGAGCAGGATCGCGCCCAGGACCGACTGCTCGGCCTCGAGGTTGTGCGGCGGCGCGGTCCCGCCGTTCAGGAGCGGGCTGGGGGCGGCGAGGCCGGGATCGTCGGTGAGTGCCATCTGAGCTGATCGAAGCTAGCGCGCCGATCGGCGGCTCGACGGCGAAGTTGCCGCTTCGTGCGAGGACTTCCGCAGAGACGTGCGCAGTCGCCGCGACGTGGTCGCGACGCGGGGACGATTCGCGCCCGAACGACCGCCGCCGGCCCTGCGGCCGGCGGCGCTCCGAGCTTCGGGATGGGCGCGGCGGGGCGGCCGCGCGGAGGCGCTACTTGGCCTCGACCACCATCGTCTTGACCGACGCGGTCGCCCCCTCGGCGATCTCGACGTCGACCATGTAGGTGCCGACGTGCTTGATCGGCTCCTCGAGGTTGATCTTGCGGCGGTCGACCTTCAGGCCGCGCGCCTCGCGGATCGCGTCGGCGATGTCCTGGCTGGTGACCGAGCCGAACAGGCGGCCGTCGTCGCCGGCCTGCTGGGCGATCGTCAGCACCGTGCGCGACAGCGTCGCCGCGTTCTCCTTGGCGCGCTCGATCGCCTCGGCCTTGGCCTTCTCGAGCTGGGCCATGCGGACCTGGGCCTGCTCGATCGCGCCCTTCGTCGCCGGCTGGGCGAGCTTGCGGGGGATCAGGTAGTTGCGCAGGTAGCCCTTGGACACCTCGACGACGGTGCCGCGCTCGCCGACGCCCTCGACGTCCTTCAGCAGGATGGCCTCGGGCATCGTCAGCGGTCCTCTCGACGGCCGCGACCGCGCCCGTCCTCCTCGCGACCGCCGGACGGGTCGACGTACGGCAGCAGCGCCAGCTCGCGGGCGTTCTTCACCGCGGTCGAGATCTGGTTCTGGTGACGGCGGCACGCGCCCGTGATCCGACGCGAGCGGATCTTGCCCTTCTCGGACACGAACTTGCGCAGCGTCGGGATGTCCTTGTAGTCGACCTGCTCCTGCTTGTCGCGGCAGAACGGGCAGGGCTTGCGGCGCCCGCTGCCGGGACCGCCCTTCTTGTCACGCCGCCGGGTCGGCTTCCCGCGGCCTCGCGCCTTCGCCAAAGTCTCCTGATCCTTCTCGAGTAGAAAGCTGTCTGTGGCCGCGCAGCACGACGAACGGCGCGCAGCCCCGGCCACCCATTGTGACACAAGGCGCGCGCTAGCACGGATGGCGGCGGAAACCGGCGGGCCGACGGCGAGCCCCGCCGGGGCCGGCGCGGGCTCGCGAGTGCCGGCGGCGAGCGCCTAGAACGGGATGTCGTCGTCGACGGCGCTGCTGGACCCGCCGCCACCGCCGCCGACCGGGGCCGGGGCGAAGTCGTCGGTGGAGACCGGGACGTCGCTGCGCGGGGTGAACCCGCCGCCGCCGTTGCCGCCGCCGTCGCCGGGGCCGCCCAGGAACTGCACGTTGTCGGCGATGATGTCCACCGACTGGCGCTTGTTGCCCTGCTGGTCCTGCCACTCGCGCCACTCCAGGCGCCCGTCGATGGCGACGCCGCGCCCCTTGGAGAGGTACTGGGCCGCGTTCTCGCCCTGACGTCCGAAGATCGTCACGTCGAAGTAGTTGGGCTTGTCGACCCACTCGCCGGAGGCGCTGTCCTTGCGACGCGTGTTGCACGCGATGCGCAGGCCGCAGACCGCCGTCCCGCTGCCGGTCGAGCGCAGCTCGGGGTCGCGGGTGAGGTTCCCGGTGATGATCACCCGGTTGATGTTCGTGGCCGCCATGTCCGGCGCCTCCTTCTTTCGGCTCTGAACGGTCTTGCGGCGAGCCTAGCGCGGGGCACGGCGGCAACCGCGGAAGTCCGCGGAAACTGCGGCGAGATGTTGCGAAGGCGGCGCAGAGGCGCCGCGTCGCTACAGCGCGGGCTCGTAGTCCGCGTCGACGCCGGCGGTGACGCCGGGATCGGGCGGCTCGGGCGTGCCCGGGGCGAGCTTGATGATGCGATGACGCAGCAGCCCGTCGGCGATCGACAGCGTGCGGTGGAGCTCGTCGAGCACCGACGCGTCGTTCACGTGGAACTGGAACAGGCGGTAGTCCGCGGTGTCCTGGTGCGCGATCTCGTAGGCCAGCTCGCGGACGCCCCAGTCGTACGTGCCCAGGAGCTCGCCGCCGGCGGTGATGATGCGCTCGGCGTCGGCGACCACCTTGTCGCGCAGCTCCTCCTCGGACTCGAGGTCGAGCAGGAGCATGAGGTCGTATGTCGGCTGAGGCTTGGCCATGCGGCGGATGAAGATAGCACCAGCCGGGGGGCGGGCCCGGGTCGCGACCGCCCTAGGACGGGCATGGAGCCGCTCGTGCGCCGCATCCGCTGGGGCAACGTCGCCGCCGCCGGGGTGGTCGTCGCGCTCGTCGCGGCGCTCGTGGTGTGGCCCCGCCTGGCGCCCGGGGACCCGCCGCTGCCGCCCGTGCAGGCGCGGCCGGTGGCGCCGCCGGTCCCGACGACGCCCGCGCGCGAGCCCGCGCCGCGGCTGCGTCCCGAGCCCGCGCCGGCTCCGGCGCGGCAGCCGCAGGCGAAGCCCGACCGGCCGCGCAAGGCGAAGCGCCAGGAGCCCCGCGAGCGCCCTCCCCGGACGCCCAGTCGGCTCGCGCCCGCACCGCCGCCGGCGCCGGCCCGGGCGCCGGTCGCGCCGACCCCGGCCCCGGCCCCGCCGCCCGGGCCCTCCGAGTTCGTCTTCGGCTGACCGCGCGCGGCGGCTCAGGCCGCCCGCGCGCCCCCGCGCTTGCGCGCGATGTCCTCGAGCTGGTCGTCGATCCAGTCGCCCGGGTCGCGCGCGGTGATGATCTCGCGCAGCCCCTCGGCGCGCCGCTTGCGCTCCTCGGGCCCCATCGTCAGCGCCGCGTGGATCGAGTCGGCCAGCTCCTGGATGTCGAACGGGTTGACGCTGAGCGCGAACTCGCCGAGCTCCTCGTGCGCGCCCGTGTTCTCGCTCAGGATCGAGACCCCGTTGCGCGAGTTGACGACCGGACCCTCCTTGGCCACGAGGTTCATCCCGTCGAACATGGCGTTCACGAGCAGCACGTCGTAGTGCTTGTAGGCGGCGACCGCCTCCTCGAGGTCGTCGCGCAGCTTGAGCTGGATCGGCATCCAGTCGGGCGTCCCGTGGCGGTGGTTGACGACCGCCACCAGCGCCTCGATGCGCTCCAGGTACTCGGCGTACTCGGGCACGTCGGTCCGCGACGGCATGAGCTGGGCCACGAACGTCACCCGCTCGCGGAACTCGGGGTGCTGCTCGAGGAACAGGTCGTAGCCGGTGAACCCGCGCAGGACGTTCTTGGACAGATCGGCGCGGTCGACGCGCAGGATCATGTGGTCGCGCCGGCGGTGCAGCAGCTCCTGCTCGAACGACCGCGTGCGCTCCGACTCGGCCACGCGCCGGGTCGCGGCCGCGTCGATCGGCAGCGGGTACGCGCGCACCCACACCTCGTGGCCGCCCTCGTTGATGACCAGGCCGGCGTCGAAGTCGACCTCGAGGTCCATCAGGTCGCGGCAGCACTGCAGGAAGTTGCGCTTGTAGGCCTGGGTGTGGAACCCGATGATGTCGTTGGCCAGGAGCCCCTCGTAGATCTCGCGCCGGATCCGGGACGGCAGCACCCGCCACGCGTCGGGCTGCGTCCACGGGATGTGCACGAAGTGGTGCAGGAACGCGTCCGGGCGGGCGCGCCGGACGAGCCCCGGCAGCGTGTAGAGGTGGTAGTCGTGGACCATCACGACGGGGTCGTCCATGCCGTCGATCTGGTCGATCACCGCCTGCGCGAGGTCCTCGTTGACGACGTTGTAGCCGTACTCGAACGCCTCGACCTCGTTGCGGCGGATGTCCGGCGCGTTGCTGAGGTCCCACAGGTAGTGCTGGATGAACCACAGCATCGGGTTGGCGAAGACGCTGTAGAAGCGGTCGAACGCCTCCGGGTCGCTCTCGACGAACCGCACGAGGTAGTGCCCGCCGTTGGGCGTCTCGACCTCGAACGGCTTGCCGCCGTGGTGGCGGGCGCGCTCCGCGTCGCCCTGCGTCATCGACGACGCGATCCACACCGCCTCGCGATGCGACGCCAGCCCGGTCAGCGCGGTGACGAGCCCGCCGCCGCCGCGCTTCATCTGGCCCTCGTCGGAGAACGTGACGGGGCCGCGGTTGGAGACGAGGATGAGCGGGGCGCGGTCGGTCACGACGACGACATCATCTCCCCGAAGACGCGGAGGTAGTCGCGCAGGTAGCGCGGCGTCAGGAACCGCTCGCGCACGTGCTCCTTGCCGCGCCGGCCCAGCGCCTTGCCGAGCGCCGGATCGCGCAGGATGTCGATGCAGCGGGCCGCGCACGTGTCGACGTCGGACACGAGGTAGCCCGAGAGGCCGTTCTGGACCTGCAGCGGGATGCCGCCGACGTCGCCGCCGATGAACGGCCGTGCCTTCCACAGCGCCTCGCTCACGGTCAGCCCGAAGCCCTCGCGGATCGACTTCTGGATCACGACGTCGGCGTGCGACTGGAACGCGTTGACCTCGATCGCGCCCACGTTGTTGAAGTTGTTGAGGATGTGGATGTCCTCGTCGCCGTCGGCGTGCGCGACGGTGGCGTTGAAGAAGTCCCAGCCCTCGGGGTCGTCGGAGGCCATCGAGCCGACGAGCGCGAGCTGCACGCTGGGGATCTCCTCCTTGACCTTGCGGTAGGCGTCGATCACGCCCAGCGGGTCCTTCCACGGGTCGAAGCGCGAGACCTGGCACATGAGCGGCCGGTCGACGTCGATCCCGAACTGGCGGCACACGTACGAGGCGTCCTCGGGCGACAGCGCCATGTTCTTGGGCGCCAGCGGGTCGATCGCCGGCGGCACGATCTGCACGTCGCCGCCCATGCCCGCGGGGACGTACTGCTCCATGTGGAAGAACGACGTCGGGTAGTCGCGGATGACCGGCAGCAGCCGCTCGATCGTCGCCGGGTTGGGCGTCGACAGGTCGATGTGGCAGCGCCACAGCCAGTGCGCGGCCTTCTCGGGCACGAGCCGGAACAGCGCGGCGGGCTGCGGATCGTGGACGAGGCAGACGTCCCATCCGGGCGCCAGCTCGCGGGCGTTCATCTCGTTGTACTGCTCCCACACCCCCCACTGCTCGGGCGTCAGGTCCTGCGGGTTGCCCTGCAGCGCGTTGTGCATGAGCTTGGTGGCGTTGAAGAACTCCTCGCGCCCGTAGATGACCTGCCACTCGACGTCGAGCCCGGCGTCCTTCATCAGCGGCACGAGCGTGTAGAGGATCTCCGACACGCCGCCGCCGAAGGAGGTCGCCGACAGGTGCACGACGCGCAGCCCCTTCAGCGGCTCCGCGAGTGCCCGCACCTCCTCGGCCAGCGCCGGCCCGACGAGGTGGGAGTAGTCGGACAGGTTCTTGGTTCCGACGTTGACCGTTTGCAGCACGCGGGGGAAGCTACCCGCTGGGCGGACGGGCAGGCAGCTCGAACGAGAACGTCGTGCGTCCCGGCTGCGACTCGACGGTGAGCCGGCCGTCCATGCGCTCGGCCAGCTCGTGGGCGATCGCGAGCCCCAGGCCGGACCCCTGCGCGTCGCCGGACGTGTAGAACGGCTCGAAGATCCGGGCCACGTCGGCGTGGCGGATGCCCGGCCCGCTGTCGCGCACGGCGAGCGCCACGCGGCCGTCGTCGCGCGACGCGCCGACGACGACGTCGGTGCCCGGCGGCGTGTGCACGAGCGCGTTGTCGATGAGGATCCGCAGCACCTGCGCGACGCGCTCCGGATCGCACACCGCCTCCACGGTCGTCGGCGGCAGGCGCAGCTCCAGGTGGGAGCCGTGGGACGTCAGCGCGGGCAGGAACTCGCTGGCGACCGCGCGCGCGATCATCCCCACGTCGGTCGGCTCCGGGCGCAGCTCCAGCGAGCCGGCCTCCAGCCGCGACAGGTCCAGCAGCTCGGTCGTGAGCGTGCGCAGCCGCGCCACCTGGTCGCGCACCTGCACGAGGAACGTGCGGCGCGTGTCCTCGTCGAGGTCCTCGTCGAGCAGCAGCTCCACGAACCCCGACAGCGAGAAGATCGGCGTGCGCAGCTCGTGCGAGGCGGTCGCGATGAAGCGCTTGCGCGCCTGGTCGAGCTGCGCGAGCTGGCGCTGCATCTCGTCCAGCGTGCGGGCGAGCTGGCCGAGCTCGTCGCGCGAGCCGACCGGGAAGCGCGCGGAGAAGTCGCCGGCGGTGACCCGCCGCGCCCCGCGCTCCAGGCGGCGGATGCGCAGCGACAGCGGCCGCGACACGAGCAGGCCGACGAGCAGCGCCACGACGACGGCCAGCCCGCCGGCGACGAGGATCCGCTGGCGGATCAGGTCGACGGTCTCGTTGACGTCGCTGAGCGGCGAGGAGAACACGACGACCCGCGCGACGCGGCGGTTGTAGCGCAGCGGCCGCGCCGCCTGCCCGAGCCGCCCCTCGTCGCTGGCCTCGGTGCCGGTCACCGCGCGCCCGGCCTTGGCCGCCTCCAGCGCGACCGCGAGCGACAGGTCGGAGATGTCGACCTCCTCGGCCGAGTCGGAGATCACGTACGTCGTCAGCCCCTCGGTGCCGCGCGTGACCCCCAGCAGCGTCACGCGCGCGTTGGCGCGGTCGGCCGCCGCGCGCACCTCGCTGTCGATCGCCTTCTCGTCGAGGTTGGAGCCGATCGCCTCGCGCAGCGGCCGCGAGTAGGTCCGCGCCGCCGTCTTCAGCGACTCGAGCTTCTGCTCCTGCAGACGCTCCTGCAGCGACGGCAGCACGTACAGCGTGATCACGCCGACCGCCACCAGGGCCACGACGAGGAAGCCCAGGGCCAGGCGCGCGCTGATCGAGCGGAGGATCACACGCGCCCGCCGGCGCGCTCCTTGTCGCGGAAGCGATAGCCGACGCCCCGCACGGTGAAGAGGTACTCAGGGTCCTTGGCGTCGCGCTCGAGCTTCTCGCGCAGGTGGCGGATGTGGACGTCGATCGTGCGCGGGTCGCGGAACGCGGAGTCGCCCCAGACGCGCGTCAGCAGCATGTCGCGCGTGAACACGCGGCCCGGGTTGCGCGCCAGCGCGGCGAGGATCTCGAACTCGACGTAGGTGAGCTCGACCGGCTCGCCGCGGACGGTGACCGCCCGCTTGGCGAAGTCGATCTCGAGGTCGTGGACGGTCAGCGGCCCGTCCTCCTCGATCTCCTGGGTCCGCGACATCGCCCCGCGCCGCAGCGCGGCCCGGACGCGGGACCGGAACTCGCGCATCGAGAACGGCTTGGTGATGTAGTCGTCGGCGCCGAGCTCGAGCCCGATCACCTTGTCGACCTCCTCGGCCTTGGCCGTCAGCATGATGATCGGGACGGTCGAGCGGGCGCGCAAGCGGCGGCAGACCTCGAGCCCGTCGAGCTGGGGCATCATCACGTCGAGGACGACGAGATCGAACGGGCCCTCGTCGAAGCGGGCGAGCGCCTCGCGGCCGTCGGCGGCGCGCACGACCTCGTATCCCTCCTTCTGCAGCGGATACGACAGGAGGGTCTGGATCGCCTGCTCGTCGTCGACCAACAGGATGCGGGGTGCGCGGTCCATGGCCTCTGTCCTCCAATATGCCAGGGGAATGCTCGACCTGCGCATCTATCGGGCCGCGTTCGTGCCCGCGGTGCTGGCGCTCGTCGTGGCGGCGTTCTCCCTGGAGACGCGGCCGCGTCCGATCACCACGGCGCTGCCACCCGATGCCTTCGACGCGCCCCGGGCGATGCAGCTCCTCGAGGGCCTGGCCGAGCGCTTCCCGGACCGCCGGCCCGGGTCGGAGGGCGACATGGCGCTGGCGGGCGCGGTGCAGCGCACGTTCGCCGCGACCGACTTCGAGGTGACGACCAGCGACGCGCCCGGCGAGACGATCGACGGCGAGCGCACGCTGCGCACGGTCGTCGCCCAGCGGCAGGGCCGCCTCAGCAGCGCGATCGTGCTGCTGGCCCACCGCGACGCCGCGTCGTCCCCGGCGCGCGCCGAGCTGTCGGGCACCGCGACGCTGATGGAGATCGCGCGGCTGCTGTCGGGCCGCACGACGCGCCGCTCGATCGTGCTCGTGTCGACGAGCGGCGGCAGCGGCGGCGCGGCCGGCGCCGCGCACTGGGCGCGCAGCGTCACCGGGCCCGTCGACGCCGTGCTCGTGCTGGGCGACATGGCGGGCACGCGCCAGCGGCGTCCCCAGGTCGTGCCGTGGTCCAACGCGCTGGGGGCCGGGCCGCAGCGGCTGCAGCGCACGGTCGAGCAGGCGCTGCGCACCGAGTCCGGGCCGCCGGGCTCCGCGCACTCGCTCATGCAGGCGCTGCGCCTCGCGTTCCCGCTGACGGTGTCCGAGCAGGGCCCGATCGTGGAGGCGGGGCTGCCCGCGGTGCTCGTCAGCGCGTCGGGCGAGCTCGGTCCGGGGCCGAACGATCCGATCGGCGTGAACCGCCTGGAGGCGATGGGGCGCTCGGTGCTGCGCACGCTCACCGCGCTCGACGAGGGCCCCGCCGTGCATCCGTCCGGGCCGCAGACCGTCGTGCTCGTGCGCAACCAGATGCTGCCCGAGTGGGCGGTCCGGCTGCTCGGCGCGGCGCTGCTCCTGCCGCCGCTCGTGGCGGGCATCGACGGTCTCGCGCGCGTGCGGCGACGGCGCGAGCGGATCACGCCCTGGCTGGGCTGGACCGCGGCGCTCGGCTCCCCGCTGCTGGCCGCCGGCCTCGTCGTGCTCCTGCTCGCGCTGCTCGGCGCGCTGAGCGCCCCGGCGGCGCCCGCGCCGCCCGGCGCGATCCCGGTGTCGCCGTGGGCGCTCGTCGCCGCCGTGGCCGCGGTCGCGGTCGGGTTCCTGGCCGTGTGGCCGCTCCTGCGCGCGCTGGCGCCCGCGTCGGGCGGGGGCGGCGCCGGGATCGCCGTCGCGCTGCTCGCCCAGGCGCTCACGTGGGTCGTGTGGGCGGTGAACCCGTACGCGGCGCTGTTCCTCGTCCCCGCCGTCCACCTGTGGCTGCTGGCCGTCGCGCCCGAGGTGCGCCTGCGCCCCGGCGGGCGCGTGCTCGCCGTGCTCGCCGCGGCCCTGCCGTTCGCGCTCGCCGCGCTCGCCTACGGCGTCGCGCTGGACGCCGGCCCGCTGCAGCTCGGCTGGATGGGCGTGCTGGCGATCGCCGGCGGCCACGTCTCGATCCCGTCGCTGGTGCTGTGGAGCGCGATCGCCGGCTGCGGCGTCGCCGCGCTCGTCGTCGCCGCGCACACGGCGCCGTCGCGCCCGTCCGGGCCGGCGCTGGGCCAGGTACGCTCGCGCGGACCGC
Source organism: Capillimicrobium sp. (assembly GCA_035565675.1). GTDB lineage: Bacteria > Actinomycetota > Thermoleophilia > Solirubrobacterales > Solirubrobacteraceae > Capillimicrobium. The sequence goes on from DATMSA010000180.1 coordinate 45,235, forward strand.
TGACGTACGCGGGCCCGGGATCGCTCGGCGGAACCGACTCGGCGCGGCGGCGATGACCCGATGAGACGCCTGCTGCGATCCCTGTCGACCGTGCTGATCGTCGCCGGCGTGCTCCTGATCGCCGACGCGGCCGCGACCGTCGTCTGGCAGGAGCCGCTGTCGGCGGTCATGGCGGCGCGCAGCCAGGCCAAGCTCTCCGACGAGCTCGACGAGCTGCAGGAGCGCACGCTCGCGCCCGCCGACCGCCGTGCGATCGAGGAGCTGCCCTCGACGGAGCGGCGCATCGCGTTCGCCGCGCGCCGGCTGCGCGAGCGGACCGCCGAGGGCGATGCGCTGGGGCGGATCGTGCTGCCGACGCTCGACAAGGACTTCGTCGTCGTCGCCGGCGACGATCCCGCGTCGCTGCGCAAGGGTCCGGGCGTGTACCCGGAGACCCCGCTGCCGGGGCAGGGCGGGACGACCGCCGTCGCCGGCCACCGCACGACCTACCTGGCGCCGTTCCGCGACCTCGACGACCTGCGCCGCGGCGACCACGTCCGCATGGAGATGCCGTACGGCACGTTCACCTACGCCGTCCAGGGCACCGAGATCGTCCAGCCCGACGACGTGCAGGTCATCGATCCGGTGGGCTACGAGCGGCTGGTCCTCACCGCCTGCCACCCGCTCTACAGCGCCGCCGAGCGGATCGTCGTGTCCGCGCGCCTGGTGAAGGTGGAGCCGGCGCGCGATCTGCGCAGATAGCGCCGCTCGACGGATCTTCGATCGTGCGCCGCGCCCGCCGTGCCGATGCGCTTCGCGGGCATGGGTTTCGGCGGCCAGGAAGGGACGGGCAACACCGTGAACGGCAAGCGCAGCGTGATGGGCGGCGCCTACCGGGTCGACGCCGGCGCGGTGGCGGAGGCGATGCTCCGCCACCCCGGCGTGCGCCGGCTGCTGGGCGCCCCGCCGCTCACCCCCGGCGGTGCTCGAATCCCCGGAGTCCCTCGGCGGGCGTACCGTCGCGCGTGAAGGTCGCCCCCGGCGGGCCCTCCTCCACTCGGCCGACCCACCGCACGACACCGGCCGCCTCGGCTGCCTCGCGCGCCTCGGGCGCCACGCACGCCAGCAGCTCGTAGTCCTCGCCGCCGGTGGCGGCGAGCTCCAGCGGGTCGGCGTCGATCGCGCCCGCGACGGCGGTCAGCCCCTCGGGCAGCGGCAGCGCGTCGAGCTCGACGGCCAGGCGGCAGCCGGACGCGCGGCCGACGTGGCCGGCGTCCGAGGCGACCCCGTCGGACAGGTCGATCAGCGCGTGCGCGCCGGCGCGGGCCAGCGCGGTGCCGGCGTCGAAGCGCGGGGTCGGGCGCAGGTAGGCCTCGACGAGCCGGCCGCCGCCCTCCGGGGAGCGCGCGCGGCCGTCGAGGATCGCCAGGCCGGCCGCGGACGCGCCGAGCGGGCCGGTGACCCCGACGAGGTCGCCGGGGCGGGCGCCGTCGCGCCCGACCACGTCGGCGGCGTCGTCGGCCCAGCCGACCACGGTGAGCGCGATCACGAGCGCCGGCCCCGACGTGATGTCGCCGCCGACGATCGAGGTGCGGGTGCGGCGGGCGAGCGCGGCCATCCCGGCGGCGATCTCCAGGACCGTGATGTCGCCGATGTCCGCCGGCAGCACGAGCGACACGTACGCCTCGCCCGGTTCCACGCCCATGGCCGCCAGGTCCGACAGCGCGCCGGCCAGCGCGCGGTGCCCGACGTCGCGCGGGCCGACCTGGCCGAGGCGGAAGTGCACGCCGTCGACCATCGTGTCGACGGACGTCACCGCGACGCCGCCGCCGCGCACGACCGCGGCGTCGTCGCCGGATCCGCGCAGCACGCGATCGCCGGGCGGTCCCAGCCGCTGCCTGATCGCGTCGATGAGCGCGAACTCGCCCCGAGACGCCGGGCCTGGCATCCCCGGCGGCGGCCCGCCCTCCATCGTCGCGCTACCGGTGGCGGTAGACGATGCGGGCGCGGTCGAGGTCGTAGGGCGACAGCTCGACCCGGACGCGGTCGCCCGGCAGGATGCGGATGCGGAAGCGGCGCATCTTGCCCGCGACGTGCCCGAGCACGGTGTGGCCGTTGTCGAGCTGCACGCGGAACATCGCGTTCGGCAGCGCCTCGACGACTTCGCCCTCGAATTCGACCTTCTCTTCCTTGGCCATTCGCTACGGAGAGTAGCCGCTACCGCGCGGTCTAGGGCGTCACGCCGCCAGCGGCGGTGCCGCCCGCGGGCGCGTTGGGATCGGGCGCCGGCGGCGCCGGCGGCTCCGGATCGGGCGCCGGCGGGGTCGTCGTGGCGGGCGGCTCCTGCGGCGGGGACTCGTAACTGTCGGGATCGAAGCCTCCGCCGCCTCCCCCGCCTCCTCCGCCGCCGCCGCCGCGGTTGCCGCGACCGCCGCGACCGCCGCGGTTCTCGTCGGGCGCGGCCGATCCGCCGGTCTCGAGGTCCTGGGCGTCGGAGTCGTCGGTGCTGTCGACCTCGTCGCCCGGCGCGCCGGTGGTCGCGTACTTGCCGAAGAACGGCGTCGACTCGAACGGCTCCTTGGGCTGGGGGAAGTCGCCGCAGAACGAGCCCTTGGCCTGGCGCATGTACGCGCCCCAGATCTGCGCCGGGAACGTGCCGCCCGCGACCGCGATCCCGTGGACGTTGTACATCTCGACCCCGCGGTCCGGATAGCCGACCCACACCGCGGTCGACAGCTTCGGCGTGAAGCCGACGAACCACGCGTCCTTGAAGTCGTCGGTGGTCCCGGTCTTGCCGGCGGCCGGGCAGCCGATGTTGGCGGCGGTGCCGGTGCCCG
>DATMSA010000181.1:0-10226 GCA_035565675.1 Capillimicrobium sp.
GCCCGCGCGCTCCACGGTCGCGTCGTACGGGCCCCACCACAGCGCGGCCCCGCGGGGCGGGTCCCACGTGATCGCGCGCGGCGCCGCGAACGCGCGCAGCGCGTCCACCCCGCCGGCGCCGCCGCCCCACGGCGCGGCGGGCAGCGACGGGACGACGCGGTGGTCGTTCAGCCACACGGTCCCGGCGCCGAGGGCGCGAGCGATCCGCTCGCCCTCGTAGCGGTTGGCCGTCCACACCGAGATCCCCGGGCCCGGCGGCAGGCGCTCGACGGCGGCGATCGCGTCCTCGGTGGAGGCGACCGCGGTGACGGCCAGCAGCGGCCCGCCGGCCGGCTCGGTCGCGACCCGCATCGCGTCGGTCACGCCGTCGACGACCGCGGGAGCGAAGCGGCCGTCGGCCAGCGGCCCGCCCGTCACCAGGCGCGCGCCGGCGGCCAGCGCCGCCTCGAGCAGCCCGGCCGCCTCGCCGGCGTCGGCGACCGGCGCCAGCGTCCCCGCGTGCGCGGCGGCGCGCTCGACGTAGGCGGCGTGGACCGGCTCGGCCACGAACGCCCGCCGCAGCGCCCCGCGCGTGCGCCCGCCGGCCGCGAACGCGGCGTTCACCGTGCCGCGGGCGGCGCGCGCGACGCCGGCGTCGGCGAGCACGAGCGCGGCGCCGACCCCGGCGGTCTCCAGCGCCACCGGCACGCCGGCCCGCGCGCACTCGAGCGCGACCTCCTGCCCGGCCGCGTGGGTGCCGGTGAAGACGACCTTGGCCAGGCCGGGCGCGGCCACCAGCGCGCGGCCGGCGTCGTCGCCGCCGGGCACGACGGCGAGCAGGCCCTCGGGCAGGCTGGCGCGGGCGAACAGCCGCGCGATCCGCTCGCCGGCCACGGGCGCGCGGGGCGACGGCTTGAGCACGACGCCGTTGCCGGCCAGCAGCGCGGCGCCGAGCTGCCACAGCGGCTGGGCGAACGGCGCGTCGCCGGCGCCGACGACGGCGACGACGCCCAGCGGCTCGTACGTGCGCCGCGCCCGCGTGATCGGGCTCGTCGCCCGCGGCACCGCCAGCCGGCGCTCGCGCAGCGCCCGCGCGCCGCCCTCGGCCAGCCAGCGCAGCCCGTCCACGGCGGGCAGCAGCTCCAGCGCGATCACCTCGGCCGGGCCGCGGCCGCCCTCGTCGCCGAGGACCGCGGCCAGCTCGTCGAGCTCGTCGATCACCGCCTGCGCGGCGCGGCGCAGGTAGCGGGCGCGGTCGGCGACGCGCAGGGCCGCCCACAGCGGCTGCACCTGGGCGCTGGCGGCGACGAGCGCGGTCGGGTCGGCGGACACGGCCCGACAGGGTGTCAGACGCGGTCGTCGCCGGGCGTCTCGGCCGCCGCCCACTTCGGGTGGTGGCGGGCCGCCCAGCCGGCGTCGACGTCGCCCCGGACCATGCCGCGCAGCGCCGGCCGGGTCGAGCGGTGCACCAGCGCCAGGTACAGGTGCCCGAGCACGAGCGCGACCGCGACGAGCATCGCCCCGTCGTGCAGGACGATCGTGCCGGGGAGGCGCAGGTCGGTGTCGCGCTCGCCCAGCCACAGCAGCGCGCCCGACACGGTGAACAGGACGGCGAGCGCCGCCTGGACGATCGCGTGCGCCTTCTGGCCGGCGTTGAAGCGCCCCTGCGGCGCCGGGCGGCCGCGCAGCCAGCGCAGGTCGTCGTCGAAGCGCTCGATCTCGCGGCGGTCGCGGGCGAGCGTGCGGCGGTTGCCGGCGAGGGCGATCAGCGCGAGCGCGGCCAGCCAGGCGACCGCGGTGACGAGGTGGATCGTCTTGGCCAGCGGCCGGTCGGGCAGCAGCCGGGTCAGCGCCGGGACGTACAGGACCAGCCCCGACGCGAGCATCACGAGGAACGCGAGCGCGTGGACCCAGTGCAGGGTGCGCTCGGTCGCGTCGAAGCGCGCGATCCGCCGCGCGCTAGGCGCCGTTGGAGCGACCGACCCAGGCATCGACGTCGTAGCCGCGCTGCTCCCAGTAGCCGGGCTCGACGCGGTCGGTGACGTGCAGCCGCGCGACCCACTTCACGCCCTTGTAGCCGTACATCTGCGGCATCACCACCCGCGCCGGGGCGCCGTGCTCGCGCGTCAGCGGCGCCCCGTCCATGTCGTAGGCGAGCATCGCGTCGGGGGACTGGAGCTGCTCGAGGGTGAGCGTGTCGACGTAGGGCTCCTCGGCCGAGACGACGTCGATCGCCCGCGCTTCCGGGCGCACGCCGCCGGCCGCGGCGAGCAGGGTGTCGAACCGCACGCCGCCCCAGCGCACGTCGTACACCGACCAGCCGGTGACGCAGTGGAAGTCGGAGACCTGGTCGGCGCGCGGCAGCGCCCGCAGCTCCGCGGCGCTCAGCTCCACCGGCTGGCGCACGAGCCCGTCGATGCGCAGCCGCCACGTCGCCGGGTCGAACGTCGGGAACGGCGGGTTGACCGCGTAGATGCGCCAGCCGCCGGCCGGCGACGGGATGACCGCCGACAGGCTGTCGGGCAGCGCGCCGCCGGCGCGGTCGAGCAGCCGCACGAGCGGCTCGCCCCACAGCAGCGACGACAGCCCGACCCCGACGAGGCCGAGGAAGGCGCGGCGGCCCAGCGGGCGTCCGGCGGGCGGCTGCGGGCGGGCGGCGTCCACGCCGCCCATGATCCCGCGTCGCGGACCCGCGTTCGCAGACCGTAATGCGCGTCAGTCGCCGCGCTCGCGCCAGCGCCGCCACGCCTCGAGGCGCTCGGCGAACGCCGCCTCCCGCTCGTCGGGCTCGTAGAAGCGCTCCTCGACGCCCTCGGGCAGCAGCCGCTGGCGGGTCAGGTGGCCCGGGTTGTCGTGCGGGTAGTCGTAGTTCGCGCCGCGCGCCGGCGGGGAGCGCAGGTAGGGCGGCGGCGGCTGCGCGCCGACCTCGCGGACGTGGGCGCGCGCCCGGTTGAGCGCCTTGTACGCGGCGTTGGACTTCGGCGCCATCGCCAGGTACACCGCGCACTGGGCGAGCGCGTGCGCGGCCTCGGGCATCCCGACGTGCTCGACCGCCTGGGCGGCGGCGACCGCGACGACGAGCGCCTGCGGGTCGGCGTTGCCGATGTCCTCGGAGGCGAGGATGACCATGCGCCGGGCGATGAACCGCGGGTCCTCGCCGCCCTCGATCATCACCGCCAGGTAGTACAGCGACGCGTCCGGGTCGCTGCCGCGCGTGGCCTTGATCCACGCCGAGGCGAGGTCGTAGTGCTGGTCGCCCTGCTTGTCGTAGCGGATCGCCCGCCGCTGCAGCGCCTCCTCGGCGACCGCCAGCGTCACGCGCTCCGCGGTCTCGGCGGCCAGGTCCAGCGCGCCCAGCGCGGTGCGCGCGTCGCCGCCGGAGCGCTCGGCCAGGAAGTCGATCGCCTCGTCGTCGGCGTCCACCCCGGCGCGGCGCAGCAGCACCTTGATGTGCTCGGCGCTGAGCGGGCCGAGCTCGTAGACCGCCATGCGCGAGAGCAGCGCCGAGTTGACCTCGAAGTACGGGTTCTCGGTGGTCGCGCCGATCAGCGTCACGAGCCCGTCCTCGACGGCCGGCAGCAGCGCGTCCTGCTGCGCCTTGTTGAAGCGGTGGATCTCGTCGAGGAAGAAGACCGTGCGCTGGCCGCTGGTCTTGCGGCGGTGGTCGGCGCGCTCGATCACGCCGCGCACCTCCGCGCGCCCGACCTGCACGGCGCTCAGCTCCTCGAACGCCGCGTCGGCCGACGTGGCGACGATCCGCGCGAGCGTCGTCTTGCCGCTCCCGGGCGGGCCGTAGAGCAGCATCGAGTGCGGGCGGCCCTCCTCGATCGCGCGCCGCAGCGGGCTGCCCTCGTGCAGCAGGTGCTCCTGGCCGACGACCTCCTCCAGCGTCGCCGGGCGCATGCGCGCGGGCAGGGGTGCGTCGGCGGGCGCCGGAGCGGGCCCGTCGCCGCCGGCCGCGGGGGCCGGCTCCGGGTCACTCGTCGGGAACAACTGGTCTGCCACATCCACCAGTATCCCCGGCCCATGGACGTCCCCCTGTCGACGGTCCTGCGCGAGTGGGGTCGCATCGGCGTGATCGGCTTCGGCGGTCCGCCCGCGCACGTGGCGCTGTTGCGCGACCTGTGCGTCGAGCGCGAGGGCTGGATCGACGACGTCGAGTTCGAGGACGCCAACGCCGCGTGCGGGCTGCTGCCCGGTCCGGCGTCGACGCAGATGGCGATCTACTGCGCCCATCGCGTCGCCGGCGTGCCGGGCGCGCTCGTCGGCGGCGCCGCGTTCATCCTGCCCGGCCTGGTGCTGATCATCCTGCTGGCGGCGACCGCGCTGGGCGGCGGCGCGCCCGGCTGGGTGCTGGCGATCGGCGCGGGCGCGGGCGCGGCGGTCGTGCCGGTCGTCGCGGAGGCGGGGCTGGGGCTGACCCTCACCAGCCTCGACGGGCTCCGGGGCCGGCGGCTGGCGCGCGGGGTCGCCTACCTGGCCGCGGGGGCGGCCGCGGTGCTCGTCCTCGGCGTGCTGGTCGTCGCGGTGCTCGTCGCCTGCGGCCTGGTGGAGCTGGCCGTGCGCCGGGTCGGGCCGCGCCTGCGCGCGGTCGGCGTTCATGCCTGGCCGGTCGTGCTGGCGGCCGCGTCGGCGCTCGGGCCGCTGAGCTGGACCGCGTTCAAGGTCGGCGCGCTCTCCTATGGCGGGGGCTTCGTGATCATCCCGCTCATGCAGGCCGACGCCGTCGAGGTGAACGGCTGGATGACGAACGCCGAGTTCCTCAACGCGGTCGCGTTCGGGCAGCTCACGCCCGGGCCGGTCGTGCACACCGTGGCGGTCGTCGGGTACGCCGCGGCGGGACTGGGCGGCGCGCTGCTGGCCTCGGCCGTCGCGTTCGCGCCGTCGTTCGCGCTCGTGATCGCGCTCGCGCCGCGCTTCCACGGCCTCCGCGCCAACCGCACCGCGCGGGCGTTCCTCGACGGCGCCGGGCCCGCGGCGATCGGCGCGATCCTCGGCGCCGCCGTCCTCCTGCTCGAGGGCGTGCGCGAGACCTGGCAGTGGCCGCTGCTGGCCGTGGCCGCGGTCGCGCTGTTCGTGCTGCGCCGCACGCCGCTGGAGGTCCTGCTCGGCGGGCTGGCGGTCGGCCTGGTGGCGTGGGCGCTCGGCGCGCCCGTCTAGAGGTCGCGGCGCGAGAAGGCGAACGCGGCCAGCGCGAGGACGGCGAGCGTCCACGCCGCCGCCCACGGCCAGATCGCCGGGCTCACGTCGACGGCGCCGCCGAACGGCCCGAGCTGGATGACGACCGCCGCGAACCCGCCGACGTCGGACGTGAGCGCGTGCAGGCCCGACTGGTAGAGCGCCTCGAACGGCAGCGCCCACGACGCGATCGAGCTGGCCCGCTCGAGGCTGTCGACGTTCAGCGCGTCGCTGATCTGCCCGAGCAGGCCGGCGGCCAGGCCGGCGCCGAACACCATGAACGCGAAGATCCCGTTCGCCGTCGACGACAGCACCGTCGACCCCAGCAGCGACAGCGCGACGATCGTCACCACGCCGAGCGCGAGCGCGGCGGCGGGGATCACGACCGAGCTGGGCGTGAAGTCGCCCGCGGCGCGCGTCAGCACGACGGAGATCGCGAACACCACGACGACGTAGGGCACGCACACGCCGGCGGCGCCGGCCAGGCGCCCGAGCAGCAGCGCGGTCCGGCCCACCGGCCGCACGACCAGCGGCTGCAGCAGCCCGCGCTCGGCGTCGCCGCGCACCGCGTCGAGGGTCAGGAACACGGCCAGGACGACGCCGAGGAACAGCGTGACGAACATCGACAGGCCCAGCAGCGTGCCGCCGGCCAGCGCGCGGTCGTCGACCGAGATCGGCCGGCCGAACGGCTCGTCGTCCTCCAGCGAGGCGAACACCTGGAACGCCGCGAGCGCGTACAGCGCCAGGAAGCCGACCGTGAGCAGCGCGACGACGAGCAGCACCCGGCGGCGGGCGGCCCCGCGCAGCGCGTGCAGGGCGATGACGGCGGCGTCGCTCACGCGCCCGGGTCCCGGTCGCGGCCGACGACGGCCTGCAGGTAGACGTCCTCCAGCGTGCTGCGGGTCACGCGCACCTCGTAGACGTCGGCGCCCGCGGCGACGAGCTCGCGCACCAGCCGCGGCACGTCGTCGCGGGTGGCCTGCGGGAACCGGCGCACGCCGTCGCCGGTCTCGATCTCCACGCCGCTGGACGCGACGAGCTCCTCGGGCCGCCCCTCGGCGACGACGCGGCCGCCGTCGAGGATCACGACCCGGTCGCAGACCAGCTCGATCTCGCTGAGCAGGTGCGAGTTCAGCAGCACGCCGATGCCGCGGTCGCGCAGCGCTTCCAGCAGCCGCCGCACGGTCCGCCGGCCGGCCGGGTCCAGCGCGCTCGTGGGCTCGTCGAGCAGCACCAGCCGCGGGTCGCCGATCAGCGCCTGGGCGATCCCCAGCCGCTGCTGCATGCCCTTGCTCATCGTCTCGACGCGGCGGCCGTCCTCGCCGGCGAGCCCGACCTCGTCGAGCAGCCGGGCGCGCTCGGCCGCGCCGCCGTCGGACCGCGCGAGGCGCTGGTGCAGCGCGAGCAGCTCGCCGGCGCGGCACCAGCCCGGGAAGCGGAACAGCTCGGCCAGGTACCCGGTGGCCCGGCGCGCGTCGGCGCTGCCGGCCGGCGCGCCGGCCACGGTGGCCTCCCCGGCGGTCGCGCGCACCAGGCCGCAGGCGATCTTCGTGAGCGTCGACTTGCCGGCGCCGTTGGGCCCCAGGAGGCCCACGAGCTCGCCCTCGCCGACCTCCAGGTCGACCGCGTCGAGCGCCGTTGTGGACCCGTAGCGCTTGCTCAGCCGGCGGGCGGTCAGCGCGGGAGGCATCCCCGGATGCTTAGCATTGCGCGCCATGCCGGACCTCCAGGGCCCCGCCACCGAGCTGCTCCAGCGGCTCATCCGCTTCGACACCGTCAACCCGCCCGGCAACGAGCGCCCGGCCCAGGAGCACCTCGCCCGGCTGCTCGCGGACGCGGGCTTCGCGGTCGAGCTGCTCGGCCGCACGCCCGAGCGGCCGAACCTCGTCGCGCGCCTGCGCGGCGCCGCCGACGGGCCGACGCTGTGCCTGCTGTCGCACGTCGACACCGTCCTGGCGACCCCGTCGGACTGGGAGCACGACCCGTGGTCGGGCGACATCGCCGACGGGTGCGTCTGGGGCCGCGGCGCGCTGGACATGAAGAGCCAGACGGCGGCCGAGATCGCGGCGGCGATCTCGCTGGCCCGCGAGGGCTGGCGGCCGGCCGCCGGCGAGCTGCTCGTCGTCGTGCTCGTCGACGAGGAGACCGGCGGGGCCGAGGGCGCGCAGTGGATCTGCTCCGAGCACCCCGACAAGGTGCGCTGCGACTACGTCCTCAACGAGGGCGGCGGCTCGGTCATCCCGTTCGAGGGGCGCCGCCACCTCGGCGTGTGCGTCGCCGAGAAGGGCGTCTTCCGCTTCCGCGTGTCGACGGACGGCGCCGCCGGCCACGCGTCCAACCCGCGCATCGGCGACAACGCGCTGCTGAAGGTGGCGCCGCTGCTGGAGCGCATGCGCGACCGCCGGCCCGGCCACGACGTCACCGACGCGACCCGCGCGATGCTCGCCGCGCTCGGGCTGGACCCGGGCGACCCGGCCGGCGCGCTGGCGCACCTCCAGGAGCGCGACCCGGCGCTGGCGCTGCAGGTGGAGCCGATGCTCGGCGTGACGATCGCCCCGACCCGCATCTGGGCCTCGGAGAAGATCAACGTGATCCCGGCGTCCGCGACGATCGGCGTCGACTGCCGCGTCCCGCCCGGCCTGGGCCGCGACGTCGCCGAGCGCCGCGTCGTCGAGGTGCTCGGCGCGCCGGACGAGGCCGGCTACCGGCTGGAGTGGACCGAGCAGGTCGCCGGCAACGCCTCGCCGATCGAGTCGCCGCTGATGGACGCGATCCGCGCCTGGGCCGCCGAGCACGACCCCGACGCGACGGTCGTGCCGACGATCATGCCCGGGTTCACCGACTCGCGCTCGTTCCGGGTCGCGTTCCCCGACGTCGTCGCCTACGGCTTCTTCCCGCACCGCCACATGACGCTGCACGAGACCTTCCCGCTCGTGCACTCGGCCAACGAGCGCATCGACGTGCGCGACCTCGGCCACGCGGCCGCGTTCTTCCGCGACGTGACCCGGCGACTGCTGGGCTGACCTCAGCCATGGTTTCAACCTCCGGCGGACTTTGAAACCAGATCGCGTACTCGTTGCATTCTCCGCGCGCGACCTGCGCGAGCGGTTGCGGTCGGCGAGGGTCAGGCCCACGGCGCGACGGGCCGAGGAGCTGCTCGGTGTGTCCAACCCCGGCGCGCGCCAGGCCATCGGCGCGCTGGCCGAGCGCGGTGTTCTCGAGGAGGCCACCGGTCGGTCCGACGGCCGCCGGTGGGTGGCGCGGGACATCCTGCGGGCGATCGAAGGAGCGACGACGTGAGCCGGGAACGCCTCTCCTCCGCGATCTTCGGGCTGCCGATCCAGCGCATCCGCGAGGGCTACTACTCCGACCAGTACTTCAACCTCACCAAGGAGCTGCTGGAGCGCGAGGGTCACCGGCCCGAGGTCCTCATGCAGGTCTTCCAGAAGCAGGAGTCGGTGCTGGGCGGCATCGACGAGGCGATCGCGATCCTGCGCGAGTGCTCGGGCGAGCGCGGGCCCGACGGCCTGTGGCGGCCGGGGTGGGATCGCCTGGAGGTGCGCGCGCTGTACGAGGGCGACCGGATCTCGCCCTACGAGCCGGTGCTGACGATCCGCGGCGACTACGCGCTGTTCGCGCACCTCGAGACCGTGTACCTCGGCTGCCTGGCGCGGCGGACGCTGATCATGCGCAACGTGCGCGAGGTCGTCGAGGCGGCCGCGGGCAAGGACATCCTCTACTTCCCCGCCCGCCACGACCACTGGCGCGTGCAGACCGGCGACGGCTGGGCCGCGCACGTCGCCGGGGCGATCGGCGTGTCGACCGACGCGCAGGCGTCGTGGTGGGGCGGTCGCGGCGTCGGCACGGTGCCGCACGGGCTCATCGCCGCCTACGACGGCGACACGGTCGCGGCGGCGCGGGCGTTCGCGGGCCGCTACGCCCGGCACATGAACGTCACGGTGCTCGTCGACTTCGACAACGACTCGGTCGGGACGGCGCTGGCGGTCGCCGACGCGCTCGGCGACGACCTGTGGGGCGTGCGCCTCGACACCAGCGAGGCGCTCGTCGACAGGTCGCTGGAGGGCACCGGCCTGCGCGGCGTGCAGCCCGAGCTCGTGCGCCGCGTGCGGGCCGCGCTCGACGACGCCGGCCACGGGCGGGTGCGGATCGTCGTGTCGGGCGGGTTCAACGCCGACAAGATCCGCCGGTTCGAGGCCGAGGGCGCCCCGGTCGACGTGTACGGGGTCGGCTCGTCGCTGCTGCGCGGCGCCAACGACTTCACCGCCGACGTCGTCGAGGTCAACGGCCGTCCCTGCGCGAAGGTCGGCCGCGGCCTCGTGCCCAGCGACCGGCTCGAGCGCGTCGACTGAGCCCGCTCCGGACCTAGACTCCGGCGCGCATGTTCGCCCGCATCGACCACATCGGCGTGGCCGTCGAGGACCTCGACGCCGCCATCGCCCTCTACGAGCAGACCTTCGCGATGGCGCTCGTCCACCGCGAGACCGTCACCGAGCAGGGCGTCGAGGCGGTGCTGCTCGACGTCGGCGAGAACCACGTCGAGCTGCTCCGCCCGCTGGGGCCCGACACGCCGGTGGGCCGCTTCCTGGCCAAGAAGGGGCCGGGGCTGCACCACGTCGCCTACCAGACCGCCGACATCGAGCAGGCGCTCGCCGCGCTGAAGGCCGCCGGCGTGCGCCTCATCGACGAGGCCCCGCGGGTCGGGATCCGCAACTCACTGGTAGCGTTTCTGCATCCGGGCGCGTCGGGTGGCGTGCTCACCGAGATCGTCCAGCCGTCCAAGGAGCACTAGCAACGATGGTCCAGGTATCGATCGGCTTCCAGGCCAGCCCGCCGCTCGCCCTGCGCGTCGAGCAGCCCGAGCTCGACGCGCTGCTCGCGGCCGTGGGCGGCGAGGGCTGGCACGACGTCAAGACGCAGGACGGCGCGGTGCGGCTGAACCTCGAGCACGTCCTCTGGGTGCGCACCGAGAACCGCGAGCGCGGCGTCGGGTTCGGCTCCGCCTGAGCGCTCGGGGAACCCGCGCGCGGCGTCGTCCGCGCGCGGTAGGC
>DATMSA010000182.1:0-9623 GCA_035565675.1 Capillimicrobium sp.
AGCAGCACGTTCATGTGGCCCGGCATGCGCCCGGCGACCGGGTGGATCGCGAAGTTGACCTCGACCCCGCGCTTCTCCAGCTCGAGCGTCAGCTCCCGCACCGCGTGCTGGGCCTGCGCGACGGCCATCCCGTAGCCCGGCACGATCATCACCGACGACGCATAGGCCATCTGCACGGCGGCGTCGGCGGCGGTCGTCGACCGCACGGTGCGCTGCTCGCCGTCGCCGCCGCCGGCCGGCAGCGCCCCGGCGCCGCCGAAGCCGCCCGCCACGATCGACGGGATCGAGCGGTTCATCGCCTGCGCCATCAGGTTCGTGAGGATCGAGCCCGACGCGCCGACGATCATGCCGGCGACGATCAGCGCCGTGTTGTCGAGCGCGATGCCGGCCGCCGCGGCCGACAGGCCGGTGAACGCGTTCAGCATCGAGATCACGACCGGCATGTCGGCGCCGCCGATCGGCAGCACCACGAAGTTCCCCAGCAGCGCGGCCGCGATCAGGATCCCGATGAAGACCCACTCGCTCGTCGTCCCCGACGCGATCGCGATCGAGAAGCCGACGGCGACGGCCAGCAGCGCGAGGTTGATCGCCTGCTGGAACGGCAGCACGATCGGCCGGCCGCTGATCAGCTCCTGCAGCTTGGCGAACGCGATGTTGGAGCCCCAGAACGAGACGGAGCCGACGATCGCGGCGAACAGCGAGGCGATCACGACGTAGGTCGCGACGTGGTCGAAGCCGTCGCTGGAGCGGAACTCGGCCCACGAGATCAGCGCGATCGCACCGCCGCCCACGCCGTTGAACAGCGCGACCATCTGCGGCATCGCGGTCATCCGCACGTTGCGCGCGGCCGGCACGCCGATGACCGTGCCGATGACGATGCCGAGGATGATCAGGCCCCAGTTGCCCATCCCCTCGGTCAGCAACGTCGCGCCGATCGCGATCGCCATGCCGACGGCGGCGATGCGGTTGCCGCGGACCGCGGTGCGCGGCCCCGTCAGCCCGCCGAGGCCGATGATGAAGAGGGCGAAGGCGACGATGTAGCAGACCCGGATGAAGTCCGGGTCCTGCAGGAAGCTCGCGAACATCAGGCGGAGCCCTCCGGCTCCTCCGCCTGCGCGGCGGCCTTCTTCGGGTCCTTGGCCTTGAACATCTCGAGCATCCGGTCGGTGACCAGGAAGCCGCCGACGACGTTGATCGTGCCGAAGGCGATCGCGATGACGAGGATGAGCTTGTTGAGGAACCCGTCGCCGGACAGGCCGAGCACGAGCAGCCCGCCGACGATGACGATCCCGTGGATCGCGTTGGTCCCCGACATCAGCGGCGTGTGCAGCGTGTTGGGGACCTTCGAGATGACGTAGAAGCCGACGAAGCCGGCCAGGACGAGGATCGCGAGGTTGGTGACGAGCATCAGGCGGCGGCCTCCAGCGCCTTCTTGACCCCGGGGTGGACGACCTCACTGTCGCGCGCCACGCAGGCGCCGGCGACGATCTCGTCGTCGAAGTTCAGGTTCAGCGCCCCGTCCTCGCCGATCACCAGGTCCAGGAACGACTGGAGGTTGCGCGCGTAGAGCATCGACGCGTGCTGCGGCATCGAGGCGGGCAGGTTCAGCGGCGAGGCGATCGTCACGTCGTGGACGACCGTCGTCTCGCCGGGCGTCGTCAGCTCGCAGTTGCCGCCGGTCTCGCCGGCCAGGTCGACGATCACGCTGCCGGGCGCCATCCCCTCCACGGCCTCGGCGGTGACGAGCTTCGGCGCCGGGCGGCCGGGCACGAGCGCAGTGGTGATGACGACGTCGAAGCCCTTGATCGCGTCGGTCAGCGCCTGCTGCTGCTGGGCGCGCTCCTCGGCGGTCAGCTCGCGCGCGTAGCCGCCCTCGCCGGCGGCGGAGATGCCGAGGTCGAGGAACGTCGCGCCGAGCGACTGCACCTGCTCGGCGACCTCGGGGCGCACGTCGTAGCCCGTGGTCTTGGCCCCGAGCCGCTTGGCGGTCGCCAGCGCCTGCAGGCCGGCGACGCCGGCGCCGAGCACCAGCACCTTCGCGGGCGGGATCGTGCCCGCCGCGGTCATCAGCATCGGGAAGAAGCGCGTGAGGTGCTCGGCGGCGAGCACGACGGACTTGTAGCCGGCGACGTTGGACTGCGACGACAGCGCGTCCATCGACTGCGCGCGCGAGATGCGCGGGATCGCCTCGACCGCGAACGCGGTGACCCGCGCGTCGGCGAGCGCCTGCGCGTTCTGCGGCGCGCCGAGCGGGTTGAGGAACCCGACGAGCACCGACCCGTCGCCGATGCGCGCGATCTCCTCGGCGCTCGGCGGGGCGACCTTCAGCACCACGTCGGCGCCCCACACGTCGTCGGTGAGCTGCGCCCCGGCCTCGGCGAACGCGGCGTCGGGGATGAGCGCGCTCGCCCCGGCGCCCGGTGCGACGGCGACCTCGAGCCCCTTGCCGGTCAGGCGCTTGACGACCTCGGGGACGAGCGCCACGCGCGTCTCGCCCTGCGCCGTCTCCTTGGGGACGCCCAATCGCATGCGGCGGGAAACCTAGCCGATCGGCGGGGCGACCGGCCGCTCGCTCGATGGCGCCGGGACCCACTCGATCTCGAACCGCATTCGGAATCGTTCGAGCGTCGCGAGCAGCGCCGGACCGAACGCGAGGGCGAACGCGAAGCTCCCCGCGGCGTGGGTGAGGTTGAACGGCAGCGCGGTCGCCGAGATCGCCAGGTACTCGCCCAGCGTGTGGCGCCCGAACGTCGTCCAGGTCGACAGGTCCATGACCGCGCCGAAGCCCAGCGCCGCGACCGCGCAGGCGACCCCGAGCGCGACGCGGCCGGGCGGCCGGTCGCGGTGGGCGGCGGCCAGGAGCGCGCCCGCGACGCCGACGAGCCCCCAGGCGACCATCTGCCACGGCGTCCACGGACCCTGCCCGAAGAACAGGTTCGAGGCGAGCGCGGCCACCGCGCCGACGGTGAACCCGGGCGCGGCGCCCAGCGCGAACCCGGCGATCAGCACGATCGCGGTGGTCGGCTTGACCGACGGAATCGGCGCGAAGGCGATGCGGCCGAGGGCGGCGAGCGCGGCCAGCGTGGCGACGAGCGCGACGACCTTGGCGGGCGGGTGCTGGCGCTCGTACCACCAGAACCCGGCGAACAGGCAGACGCCGAGGACGACCAGCGCGGCGAGCGTCCAGTTCATCGGCGGGCACGCTCCCCGATCAGCGCCGCGCCCTCCTCGGGCGTCAGCGCCCCGCAGACCCGCGCGGTCTCGGTGGCGAAGTACCAGCCGCCGGCGAGCACGTCGTGGGGGTCGCCGTCGGCGATCACCTCGCCCTCCCCCATGAGCACCACCCGATCGGCGAACTGGACGGCGAACTCGGGGTCGTGGGTGGCGACGAGCACGGCGATGCCGTCGTCGGCGTAGCCGCGCAGGGTCTCGGCCAGGTGCGCCTTGTGGAGGCGGTCCATGCCGCGCGTGGGCTCGTCGAGGCACACCGCCGCGGGCCGGTCCTCGCCCGACGTGACGATGGCCAGCGCCAGGCGCTGGCGCTCCCCGCCGGACAGGTCGCGCGGGTGGCGGTCGGCGAGGTGGTCGAGGCCGAAGCGCCGCAGCGTCTCGACGTCGAGCTCCCCGTCGACGCGGTCGGCGACGAGCACGTCGCCGGGATGCTGGAGGAGCAGCCCGACGCGCCCGGCGGCGCGGACCCGGCCGCGCGTGGGCTCCAGCAGGCCGTTGGCGTGGCGCAGCAGCGTCGACTTGCCGGCGCCGTTGCGGCCCATGAGCGCGACGCGCTCGCCGGGGGCCAGCGCCAGGTCGATGCCGCGCAGCACCGCGCGCCCGCCGCGGCGCTCGAACCACACCCGCTCGAAGCTCAGCGCGGAGTCCTTGGCGCGGCGGCGGCGCGGGCGGGCCGCCGGCGGCGCGGCCGGCGGCGCCGGCTCGATCCCCCGCGCGCGCAGCGCGGTCCGCGCCGCCTTCACGCCCGGCGGCAGCGGGGACAGCCCGGCCAGCGAGAACATCCGCGCCGCCGGCGTGGCCAGCGACGGCTCGTTGGCCATCGCCCACGCCAGGAACGCGGGCGGGGGCGCGTCGCAGGCGACCGCGCCGTCCACGAGCGCGACGACCCGGTCGGCGGCGGGCAGGCAGCGCTCCAGGCGGTGCTCGGCCAGCACGATCGCCGTCCCCCATTCCTCGTTGAGGCGCCGCAGCAGCCAGACGAGCTCGTCGCCCGCCACCGGGTCGAGCTGCGACGTCGGCTCGTCGAGCAGCACGAGGCGGGGGCGTCCCGCCAGCGCGGCGGCCAGCGCCACCCGCTGCAGCTCGCCGCCCGACAGCTCGCCGGTCGGGCGGTCCAGCAGCGGCGCGATCCCGAGCGCCAGCGCGGCCTCCTCCACCCCGCGCGCGACCGCGGCCGCCGACCAGCCGCGGTTCTCCAGCCCGAAGGCGATCTCCGCGCGCACGCTGCCCATCACGGTCTGCGTCTCGGGGTCCTGGAACAGCGTGCCCGCCACCGCGGCGACGTCGCTGGGCCCGTGCTCGCGCGTGTCGAGCCCGCCGACGACCAGGCGCCCCTCGAAGCGCCCGCCGTGGAAGTGGGGCACGAGGCCGCAGGCGGCGCGCAGCAGCGTCGACTTGCCCCACGCCGACAGGCCGCACAGCACGACGAACTCGCCGTCGCCGATCTCCAGGTCGACGTCGCGCAGTGAGGGCCGCTCGGCGCCGGGGTAGCGGTAGGAGACGTGCTCGAGCCGCAGGAGCGTCATCGCGCGATCCCCCGGCGGTCGAGGAACGGCGCCAGGGCCGCGATCGCGAGCGCGGCCGCGATCGCCCCCGCGCCCGCGCCGCCGTGCAGCTCCACCCGCGGGTAGGCGTCGAAGCCGGCCAGGCCGCCCGCCTGCGCGCCGATCGCCAGGGCCGCGATCGCCGCGGCCGACAGCGCGAAGGCGACGTCGTGGCGCGACCACGCCGACCGCGCGCGGGCCGGCGCCGCGGCGGCCCCGTAGCCGCGCACCTCCAGCGCGGCGGCGACGTCGCCGGCACGGTCCAGCGCGCCCGCGGTGACCGCCCGCACGATCGTCAGCCGCGAGGCCGGCGGGCCGGGCCGGCAGCGCTGGCCGTCGGCGAGGCGCCGGGCATCGGCGGCGAGCGTCCCGACGAGCCGGGTGGCCAGCGTCGCGGTGAGCGCGGAGCGGAAGCCGAAGCGCCGGAACAGCCGCAGGACGCGGTCGGGATCCACGGCCGAGAAGTACAGCGCGCAGCAGGCGATGATCGCCAGCGCGCGCAGGCCGGTGACGGCGCCGTAGGCGATTGCCTCCGCGGTCACGTCGAGCTCGGGGATCGGCCACACGCCGCCGACGCGGGCGACGACGGTCAGCCCCTCGCGGCTGATCAGCGGGTTGATGACCGTGAACAGCACGGCGATCGGGACGCCGACGAGCAGCGTGAAGCGCCCGACCTCGCGACCCACGCCGGCGGCCGGCGCCGCGACGAGGGCGGCGAGCAGGACCGCGGCCAGCACGAGCGGGTGCCAGCTGACGATCGCGGCCAGCGCCAGCGCGCCGCACCACACGCAGGCGACCGACGCGCGCGCCGCGTGCAGCGGGCTCGCCCGGCGCCGGTAGGTCATCGTTCGCCCCGGTCTCCCACCGGCAGCGGCACGCCGACGTCGTCGGCGATCGCCAGCGCGTAGTGGTTGCCCAGCGCGCCCTCCTCGAGCGCGCGGACGGCCGCCTGCACGCCGGCCTGGTCGGTGCCGGTGACGAACCACGTCGGCGGCTGGTCCTCCCACCGCGTCGCGGCGATCAGGCCGCTGCCCGGGCCGAGCGTGCGCGCCACCTCGCCCTGGGCGTCGAGGAGCTGCATCCCCTTCGCGTCGTCGGAGAAGCGCACGAACACGCCGGACGCCTGGACGCCGTCGTCGAGGAGCCGCGCGGCACGGTCGAAGCGGATCTTCTCCCAGGGGCCGACGAGCACCCGCAGGTTCTCGTCGCCGCCCTCGGTGCCGACGAGCGACTTGGCCGCGATCACGCCGACGTCGCCGAGCCGGCGGGCCACGTCGGAGCACGGGCCGGCGTCCTCCTGGCCGCGCACGCACTCGACGCGCGTGGTCCAGCGCTTGCCGTTGAGCCCGTGGAGGAACGGCTCGGGGTAGGAGCCGACGACGGCGGGGACGCGCTGCGCGGTCCCCCAGTCGCGGAAGTCCCACCAGATGCGGTCGCCGGCCCGCACCTCGGCGGAGGCCGAGCCGCGGTCGGCCTCGACGCCGTTGACGTAGTAGAACCAGTCGACCGGGCGACCGTCCTGCGTCCCGCCGGCGATCCCGTCGACGGACTGCACGAAGCCGCCGCCGTAGCGGGTCTCGACGTCGAAGTTGCGCTGCAGCAGGCGCATGATGCTCTCCGAGCCCTCGACCGGGCCCGGCCCGTACTGTCCCAGGGTCTGGGCGCCGAAGTCGCGGCTGACGACCAGCGAGACGTCGTCGTCGCCCTCCCCGCCGCCCAGGCCGCATCCGGCCAGCGCGATCGCGGCGGCGAGCACGGCCAGGACGGCGAGCGGACGAAGGCGGGACATCGCGATCCGAGGCTAGTGCCGGGGCCGCCGCGGCCGCGTTCCTGCCATGGTGCCCGGCGATGCGCCGCCTCCTGATCGTCCTGCTCACGGCCGCCCTCGCGCCGGCCACCGCCGCCGGCACCGCCCACGCCGAGCTCGCCTTCACCCCCTGCCCGGAGCCCGACCAGCAGGGCTTCGAGTGCGCGACGCTCGAGGTCCCGCTCGACCGCAGCGGCACGGTGCCCGGCACCCTGCGCCTGCGCGTGGAGCGCCTCGTCCAGGCCGTGCAGCCGGCCGGCGTGCTCATCAACGTCGAGGGCGGGCCCGGCGGCTCGGCCACCTGGCGCGCCCAGCAGTCCCGGCGCCTGTTCGCGCCCCTGCGCGACCGCTACCAGCTCGTGCTCGTCGACCCGCGCGGCATCGGGCTGTCCGAGCCGGAGCTGACGTGCTCGCCGGACGCCGGCCGGTGCGCGCGCGAGCTCGGCGACGCGTCCCGCTTCTACACGACCGCCGACAACGTCGCCGACCTCGAGGCGGTGCGCGAGGCGCTCGGCGCGCCGCGCCTGTTCCTGTACGGCACCTCGTACGGCACGTTCGTCGTCAACCAGTACGCGCGCACCCACCCCGACCGCACCGAGCGGATCGTGATGGACTCGCCGGTGCCGCTGGACGGCATCGACCCGCTCGGCGTCGAGACGGTCCACGCGATCGGGCCGATGCTCGCGTCCCTGTGCGCGGGCGGGGCGTGCGACGCGATCACCCGCCACCCGACCGCCGACACGGCGGCGCTGGTGCGGCGGCTGGAGCGCGCCCCCGCGCGCACGCGCGTGATCGACCCGTCCGGCCGCGCGCGGCGCGCCGCGCTGACGGCCTCCGAGGTCTACGAGGTCCTGCTCGCCGGCGACGAGAACGCCGCCCTGCGCGCCTTCTACCCCGGCGCCGTGCGCGCCGCCCTCGCCGGCGACGCGGCCCCGCTGGCGCGCCTGGCGGTGCTCGGGTACGACGAGTACACGCGGCGCCAGGTCAACCCGTCGATCTGGGCGCCGACGAACTGCACCGACATGCGCCTGCCGTGGCCGCGCGAGGCGCCGCGCCGCCAGCGGCGCGCGGACCTGATCGCCGCGATCGAGCGCGTCCCGGCGGCGCGGATCTACCCGATGACGCGCCAGGTCCTGGGGCAGAGCGCGTCGGCGTGGCCGTGCATCGCCTGGCCGGCGACGAGCCTCGACCGGGCGGTCACGACGGCCCCGCCGCCACCCGTCCCCGCGCTCGTGCTGTCCGGGCTGCTGGACCTGCGCACGCCGCCGGCCGACGCGCGCGACGTCGCCTCGGCGTTCCCGGCCGGGCAGCTCATGGCCGTGCCCAACCGCGCCCACGGCGTGCTGCGCACCGACGTGGCCTGCGGCCAGGAGGCGCTGGAGGCGTTCGTCGCCGGCCGGCCGGTCGGCAACCCGTGCGCGGACTCGCCGCCGCTGCTGGCGATCCAGCCGCGGCCGCCGCGGTCGCGCGCCGGGCTGGCGCCCGCGGCCGGGGTCGCGGGCGTGCGCGGGCGCACGGTCGCGGCGGTGCGCGCCACGGTGGCCGACGCGCTGGCGGTCGCCGTGGCGAGCGCCCCCAACGGCGGCGAGGTCGAGACGGGCGGGCTGCGCGCCGGCCGCCTGCGCGGCACGCGCGACGGCGCCACCGGGGCCGTCGACCTGACGCTGCGCGGCCTCGCCTACGTGCCCGGCGTGCGCGTGCACGGCCGCCTCCGCGGCGACGCCGCCGGGATCGCCGGGACGGTGCGCGTGCGCGCCCGCCGGGCGAGCGGGCGGCTGACGCTGGCCGCCGACGGCACCGTTCGCGGACGCCTCGGCGGCCGGGAGGTGTACGGTGGGGTTCGCCGATGACCGTCAACCTGACGCGCATCTACACCAAGCTCGGCGACGGGGGCGAGACGCACCTCGGCGACATGAGCCGCGTCCCCAAGACGCACCCGCGCATCGAGGCCTACGGCGCGATCGACGAGCTCAACGCGCAGATCGGGCTGGCGATCGCGACCGGCGACCTGCCGGGGCCCTACGCCGACTGGCTGCGGCGCATCCAGAACGATCTGTTCGACTGCGGCGCCGACCTGTCTGTGCCCGAGGATCCGGCCTCGGAGCGCGAGCGGCTGCGCGTGCTGCCCGAGCAGACCGCGTGGCTCGAGGCGCGCTGCGACGAGGTCAACGCGACGCTGCAGCCGCTGCGGTCGTTCGTGCTGCCCGGCGGCTCCCCCGCCGCCGCGCACCTGCACGTGTGCCGCACGGTCTGCCGGCGCGCCGAGCGCCGGGCGATCCTCGTCGAGGGGGCCAACCCCGAGGTCGTGCGCTACCTGAACCGGCTGTCGGACCTGCTGTTCATCCTCAGCCGCGCCGCGAACGCGGGCGGCGAGGAGCCCTTGTGGCAGCCCGGCCGCTTCCGGTAGTAGCGTCCGCCCTCCTATGGACTTCCCGCAGACGCACCACACCAACGACGGGCGCCCGGTCCAGGTGGACCGCGCCGAGGATGGGACGCTCACCTTCGTCGATGGAGACCTCGAGCTCGCGACCCTGACCCCGGCCGGCGGCGGGAGCTGGCAGCTTCGCCTGCGCGACGGCGAGGAGCGCGAGCTGCACGCCGCCCAGGACGACCCGCCCATCGCCGCCGTGATGGTGCAGATCGACCTGCGCGAGGACGAGGACGACGATCCGCTCGACCCGGGCGAGTGAGCCGATGATCGTCTCCGTCATCGTGCGCGCGCTGGCGCTCGCCGCGTTCGTGGGCCTCGGGATCGCGTGGATGGCCGATCACGACGAGACGGTCGGGACCCTGTGGGTGTGCTCGTTCGTGGTCGCCGCGGTCGTGACCCTCTGGTACGCGCTCAGCGACGAGGCGCGCGCGGGCGTGTCGCAGCTCGCCGACATGCTCCCCTGGCCGTCGAAGGAGCCGCGCGACTACCTCTGAGCCCCGGCGGCCGCGCGATCGGCGCGCGCCTCGGCGATCAGCATCCGCAGGTCGTGCGCGATGTCGCGCGCGGCCGCACGCCCGCCCGGGAACACGCCCCGCCGCCGGCCGCGCGC
>DATMSA010000183.1:0-15395 GCA_035565675.1 Capillimicrobium sp.
AACAGCCCGCCGGTCAGCGCGACCGGCAGCGTGTCGAGCGCGTCGCAGGCCGCGTCGACGCTCGGCACCGCCTCGACCACCACGACCGGGCCGAACAGCTCCTCGCGCGCCACCGGCGACATCGGGTCGGCGCCCGTGATCAGCGTCGGGGCGACGAACCAGCCGCCGCCCGGGCCCGCCGCGCCCCGGCGCACCGTCGCTCCCGCCTGGGCCGCGGCCGCCACGTGCCGCTCGAGCCGCTCCTGCGACGCCGCCTCGATCACCGGCGGCACGTCGACGCCGAAGCGCTCGGCCTGGTCGACGACCAGCGTGTCGAGCAGCCCGCCGAGCCGCTCGACCAGCGTGTCGGCGATCCCCTCGTGCACGAGCACCCGCGAGCACGCCGAGCACTTCTGGCCGGCGAACCCGAACGCCGAGTAGGCGATCGCGGGGACGGCGTCGTCGAGGTCCGCGTCGGCGTCGACGACGATGCAGTTCTTGCCGCCCATCTCCGCCACGACGTGCGTGAGGTGCAGGTCCTCGTCGCGGACCGTGCCCGCCTCGCGCAGGATCTCGCGTCCCACGGCGCTGGACCCGGTGAACGCGACGACGTGCACCGCCGGGTGGCGCACGAGCGCGGCGCCGACGTCGCCCTCGCCCGGCAGCAGCGCCAGCACGTCGGGCGGCACGCCCGCCTCGTGGAGCGCGGACACGAGCTCCAGCGCGCAGCCGGGGCTCTGCTCGGCCGGCTTGAGCAGCGCCGCGTTGCCGGTGACGAGCGCGCCGGCGGTCATCCCGCACGCGATCGCGACCGGGAAGTTCCATGGTGCGATCACCGCCGCGATCCCGCGCGGCCGGTAGGTCATCGCGTTGCGCTCGCCCGGCGGCTGCAGCAGGTCCTCGCCGTCGTCCAGGGCGACCGCGTCGCGGGCGTAGTACTCGAGGAAGTCGATCGCCTCGCAGACGTCGGCGTCGGCCTCGGCCCACGGCTTGGCGCACTCGCGCACGGCCAGCGCGGTGAGCCGCGGGCGGCGGTCGCGCAGCAGCGCCGCCGCGCGCACGAGCACGTCGGCGCGCTCGCGGGCGCCGCGCGCCGCCCACGCCGGCTGCCCGCGCCGGGCGGCGGCGATCGCGGCCTCGACGTCGTCGGCGGTCGCGACCGTGGCCCGCGCGACGACGCGGTCGGGCCGGCCCGGGTCGGTGGAGTCCAGCGACGGGGCGCGCCGGGCGTCGCCGCCGACGAGGACGGGCACGTCGAGTGGCAGCTCGCGGTCGAGGGCGGTCAGCGCGTCGCGCAGGCCGTCGCGCACCCACGCGCGGCGCAGCTCGAGGATGGGCTCGTTGGCGAACGTCATGGGGCGGTGAGCAGGGAGTCGAGGTCGGCGCCACTCGCGCGAGTGGCCAGGAACGAGTCGTTGGCGGTGTTCTCCAGCAGCCGCCGCACGAGGTAGGCCATGCCGGCGACGAGGTCGCCGATCGGGCAGTACGTGCGCACCCGCAGCCCGTGGGCGGCGAGCGCGTCGTGGAGGTCGTCGCCCAGGCCGCGCAGCACCTGCAGCTCGAGGTCGCGGTCGGGGAGCGCGAGCGACCGCGCGTAGGCGAGCGCGTGGGCGATCGAGCGCAGGTTGTGCGAGGCGACCGCGAGGCGGATCGGCGTGCCGCCGGCGTGCGCGCCCAGCAGCGTGCGCGTCAGCCGCTCGAAGTTGCGGTCGGTGTCGGCCTTCGTCTCGTACACCGGCGGCCGCCAGCCCGACTGGCGCGCCTCGACGAGCTCGTGGTCCCAGTAGGCGCCCTTCACCAGCCGGATCGTCAGCGGGCTCTCGCGCGGCACCCGCTCCGCCCAGTCGAGGATCTCGGCGGCGACCTCGTCGCTGTCGGAGAGGTAGGCCTGCAACACGACCCCCGCCGACGGGCCGGCCCGGAACTCGTCCTCGGCCAGCAGCTCGAGCACGAGCCGCATGATCGTCTCGCGCGACGCCATCGACTCGATGTCGACGTGCAGGTGCGCGCCGAGGTCGCGGGCGCGGCGCAGCAGGTGCCGCAGGCGCGGCGCCGCGTCGGCCACGCCGATCGACGGGTCGGCCTCGCGGATCATCGGCGTGAGCGCGGTGACCTTCACCGACAGGTTCACCCGCGGCAGCGGGCCGGCCGAGTCGGCCTCCAGGATCGGCTGCGCGGGCCACGCGGACGCCTCCCGGCTCAGCACGGTCAGCGCCTCGTCGCAACGGGCCGCGTAGCGGTCGGCCTCGGCCGGCGTCACCGTCGCCTCCCCGAGCAGGTCGACCGACGAGGCGACGCCGCGCCGCCACAGGTCGGCCAGGGTGCCGGCCCCCTCCTGCGGGTGCTCGGCGAGGATGAACCGCCCGGCCATCTGGCGGATGCCGACCGCGGCGACGCGGCCGGTGAGCGGCGCGGTCGCGCGGCCGCGGCCCAGGCGGCGCCCGACGCGGGCGGCCGGATCCTCGGGCGGCACGTCGGACAGCAGGCCGGCGAGGTGCTCGCCGAGCTCGGCCGGCGTGCGGCACGCCGGCGCCACGTCGACGAGCCGGAACAGCGCCGCCCGCAGCTCGGGCCGGCGGGCCAGGCGGGCGGTGACGAGGTCCTCCGCGGCGGCGCGCGGCCGTCGCGCGGCGCCGGGGAAGGCGGCGTCCAGCGACCGCCCGAGCGCCCGGATGTCGGGCTCCAGCGCGGGTGGGGCGGGAGCGTCCGTGGCCATGAGCGCAACGGTAGGACGGGGTCGCGCGCCGCGCCAGCGACGGCTGCCGCGGACCGACTCGACGATCGTCGAGTCCGCGCCGCTCAGAGGCCGCGGCGCGGCACGCCGGCCGCCCACACGCTGACGCAGCGCTCCAGCGCGCGCCACGACACGGCGGCGGGGGCGGCGGCGTCGAGCGCGTCGCCGCTGCGCAGCTCCCAGGTCTCCCCGTCGACGGTGACCTCCAGGCAGCCGGAGCGCAGGTAGACGAACACGTCGGACTGCTCGAGCGCGAGCGGGCAGGCGCCGCCCTCGCCCGCCTCGGCCACGAGGAAGGCGACGTCGAGCTGCAGGTCGGGGTGCGAGACGACCCGCGCCCCGACCGTGTCGGGCTCCAGCCGCGAGCGGCGCAGGCGCATCTCGTCCTCGCCGCGCAGCACCTCGGCGATCGGCACGCCGAGCGCGTGCACGATCCGCGCGAGCACCGGCAGCGACGGCACGTTGGCGCCGTGCTCGACCGCCGACAGGTAGGAGACCGACACGTCGGCGGCGCGCGCGACCTCGGCCAGCGTGCGGCCGGTCTCGGTGCGGCGCTTGCGCAGGCGGGCGCCGACCCGGGCGGCCAGTGTGCGCGTGTGCTCGGCCTCCTTGGACGCCATCAGACGACCGGGGGGCTGACGAACCACAGGATCTCGGCCGGGCCGTTCGACGTCACCACGAGCTCGTGCTCGGGGTGCGAGGAGTAGTGCACGGCGTCGCCCGGCTCGAGCTCGTGGTTGTCGCCGTCGATCATCATGAGGCGGCCGGAGCCCGAGAGCATCAGCGCGAAGCGCTCGCCGGGGTGGCGGTGACGGACCACCTCGGCGGTGGGGTAGAGGTGGTGGATCAGCGCCGAGAACGCCGCGTCGGGACCGCGGTGGCTGAAGACGACGTACTCCTCGGCCGCGTTGGGCGCCATCCGCAGCTTCTCCGGGTCGCCCGCGCGCGACACGCGGACCTTCTCGGTGGTCTCGGGCCCGAAGAACGCGGTGATGCTGGAGCCGAGCGCGGCCGCGAGCGTGGCGAGCGCGCTGATCGACGGGATGCTCGCCCCGCTCTCGACCTGCGAGAGGTAGCCGGCGGTGTAGTTCGTGTCGCGGGCGAGCTCGCTCAGGCTGACTCCGCGCGCCTGGCGCAGCTCTCGCAGCCGGCGACCGACGTTCTCGATCGAACGGTCCATCCCGGCGGCAGCATATCCCGACAGTCGGTCCTTTCCCGTCGTGGGTGCTTCCTGTATAACCTCGCCGACCTTGGCTCGGACAGGAAGTGGCGTGGAAGGAACCCCTCTGATGGTGCGCAGTGTCCTCTATCTCCGGCCCCGCGACGGCGACCACGACGCGCTGGCCGACTTCTACCGGCGGCACGACGTCCTGGCCACGGCCGTCGCCGCCGCCGGGTGCCACGCCACCGAGCTGCAGATCCCGCTCGACGGCGAGGGGCCGGCGCTCGTCACCGCGCTGTGGGACGACGAGGCCGCCTACCAGGGGTGGCTCGACCACGAGCTGCGCGGCGTGGGCCGCGAGGAGCTGCTGGAGCTGCTGGAGCTGACCGACGACGGCGTGCCGGAGGGCGCGCTGTACCGGGTCGAGGTGGCCGCCGCCGGGCCGGGACACGTTCCGGCCGGGCCTGAGAACGTTCAGTCCGGCGGAACCGCCGGAGAGGAGGGCTGAGATGGCGCGCTATCGCGTCGCGATGGACATCGGCGGCACGTTCACCGACGCCGTCGCCTACGACGAGGAGACCGGCGCCTACGTCGCCGGCAAGGCGTCCACGACGCCGTCCGACCTGACCGAGGGCGTGTTCAGCGCGCTCGGCACGGTCGTCGACGACCCGTCGCAGGTCGGCTTCAGCGTCCACGGCACCACTCAGGGCCTCAACGCGTTCCTCGAGCGCCGGGGCGTGCGGGTCCTGCTGCTGGCCACCGAGGGCGCCGGCGACGTCTACCACATCGCCCGCGGCAACCGGACCCGCCTCTACGACATCCACTACCGCAAGCCCGAGCCGCTCGTGCCGCGCCGCGACATCGTCGAGATCGCCGGCCGCCTCGACTACGCGGGCCGCGAGATCCAGCCGCTGGACGAGGACGCGATCCGCGCCGCGGCGCGCCGGGCGCGCGACGAGGGCGCCGGCGGCATCGCGGTCGGGTTCCTGTTCAGCTACGTCAACCCCGCCCACGAGCTGCGCGCCGGCGAGATCATCGCCGAGGAGGCGCCCGGCCTGGCCGTCTCGCTGTCGCACCAGGTCGCCCGCGAGTGGCGCGAGTACGAGCGCACCTCCTCGACGGTGCTCGACGCCTACGTCGCCCCGATCGTGCGCCGCTACCTCGGCCGCCTGACCGGCGAGATGAAGGACCGCGGGCTGTCGGTGCCGATGCACGTGATGCAGTCCAACGGCGGCATCGTGTCGGCCGAGACCGCCAGCGAGCAGACGCTGCAGACACTGCTGTCGGGCCCGGTCGGCGGCACGATGGGCGGCGTCGCGCTCGCCCGCCTCACCGGCCGGCCGAACCTCATCTGCGTCGACATGGGCGGCACGAGCTTCGACGTCAGCCTCGTCGTCGAGGGCAAGCCCGACGTCTCCACCGAGGCCGAGCTCGAGGGCTTCCCGCTGCTGATCCCGGTCGTGAACATCCACACGATCGGCGCCGGCGGCGGCTCCGTCGCCTTCGAGGAGGGCGGCGGCCTGCGCGTCGGCCCGCGCAGCGCGGGCGCCGACCCCGGCCCCGCCTGCTACGGGCGCGGCGGCACCGAGCCGACCGTCACCGACGCCAACGTCGTCCTCGGCCGCGTCGACCCCGACTGGTTCGCCGGCGGGCAGATGACGCTCGACGTCGACGCCGCCCGCACGGCGGTCGGCGCGCTCGGCGAGCGCCTCGGCCTCGAAACCGGCGAGCTGGCCGACGGCATCTGCGCGGTCGCCAACGCCAAGATGGCCCAGGCGATCCGCACGCTCACGGTCGAGAAGGGCATCGCGCCCAGCGACTTCGCGCTCGTCGCCTTCGGCGGCGCCGGCCCGATGCACGCCGCGTTCCTCGCCCAGGAGCTCGAGATCCCCGAGGTGATCGTCCCCCGCTTCCCCGGCGCGTTCTCGGCGTGGGGGATGCTCGAGACCGAGATCCGCAAGGACTTCGCGCGGTCGTTCGTGCAGACGCTGCCCGCGCTCGACGGGGCGTCGCTGGCCGACGCGCTCGCCGAGCAGGAGGCCGAGGCGTTCGCCGCCCTCGAGGAGGAGGGCGTCGGGCGCGACCGCGGCCGCGTCGAGCACTTCGTCGACCTGCGCTACATCGGCCAGGAGTACACGCTGACGATCCCGGTCCTGTCGGCCGACGAGCCGCGCGGCGACGGCTTCCGCAACGACCTGCAGCAGCGCTTCGACACCGCGCACGAGGGCCGCTTCGGCCACAGCAACCCGGGCGCGCCCGTCGAGTTCGTCGCCGCCCGCTCGACCGGGCTGGGCGACCTCGGCCGCGTCGAGCCGGCACCGCTGGAGGGCGGCGGCTCGCTCGACGACGTGCCGATCCAGCGCCGCGACGTCGTCTTCGACGGCGTCGCCCGGCCGGCCGCGATCGTGCGCCGCGACGACCTGCCCGTCGGCGTGCAGCTCGACGGCCCCGCCGTCGTCGTCGAGTCGACGGCGACGACCGTCGTCCCGCCGGGCCAGCGCCTGCGCGTCGACGCGCACGGCGCCCTCGTCATCGAGACCGACCCCAGCAGGTGACCAGCATGGCGACGACCAGCATCGACCCGATCACCACCGAGATCGTCCGCAGCGCGTTCACCGCGGCGGCGGACGAGATGAACGCGACGCTCATCCGCTCGGCCTACACGCCGGTCATCTACGAGATGAAGGACTGCTCGGTCGCGCTGCTGAGCGCCGACCACCGCGTCCTCGGCCAGTCCGCGGGCCTGCCGATCTTCCTCGGCAACCTCGAGGTCTGCACGCAGATCACCGAGCGCGAGTACGGCCGCGAGGTGTGGCAGCCCGGCGACGTGTGGATCATGAACGACTCCTACCTCACGGGCACGCACCTCAACGACATGACGGTGTTCGGCCCGATCTTCCACGAGGAGGAGCTCGTCGGCTTCGGCGCCTGCCGCGCCCACTGGCTCGACGTCGGCGCCAAGGACCCCGGCGGCGCGATGGACTCGACCGAGATCTGGCAGGACGGCATCCGCGTCCCGCCGCTGAAGATCGTCGAGGGCGGCGTCCAGCGCCGCGACATCACCGACCTGCTCGGCCGCAACAGCCGCTTCTCCTACCCGGCGATCGGCGACCTCGGCGCCCAGATCGCGTGCGTGCGCACCGGCCAGGAGCGCCTGGCGGCGATCATCCGCCGCTTCGGGCTGGCGACCGTCGAGGCCGCGCGCGAGGAGATCTTCGCCCAGACCGAGCGCTTCGAGCGGGCCGCCGTCGCGGCGATCCCCGACGGCGAGTACACGGCCGAGGGCACCGTCGACAGCGACGGCGTCACCGACGAGCCCGTCCACGTGCGGGTGAAGGTGATCGTCCGCGGCGAGTCGATGACGATCGACCTCACCGGCAGCGACGACATGGTGCGCGGGTCGATCAACTGCGGCGAGGCGCAGGCGATCTCGGCCTGCCGCGTCGCCTACAAGCTGCTGGTCAACCCCGACAACCCGCCCGACGGCGGCGCGTTCCGCCCGCTGGAGGTCGTCGTGCGGCCCGGATCGCTGCTGGCGGCCGAGCCCCCGGCGCCGTGCCAGTGGTACTTCACGCCGCTGGGCCTGCTGATCGACCTCGTCGTGAAGGCGTTGTCGGACGTGCTGCCCGACCAGGCGGCCGGCGCCAGCTACGGCGACTCGATGGTCGTCGCGATCGCGGGCCTGGACCCGCGCAACGGCGACCAGCCGTGGCTGCTGTACGAGCCGACCGTCGGCGGGTGGGGCGCGTGGAACGGCTCCGACGGCCAGGACGGCCTGATCAACAACGTCAACGGGTCGCTGAAGGACATGGCGATCGAGGTGCTCGAGACGAAGTACCCGGTGCGGATGCTGCGCTACGCGTTCCGCACCGACTCGGGCGGAGCCGGCCAGTGGCGCGGCGGCACCGGCGTCGTGCGCGACTACCTGCTGGAGGCCGACGCGGCCGAGCTGTCGCTGTGGTTCGAGCGCTCCGACACCCCGGCCTGGGGCCTGCGCGGCGGCCACGACGCGACGCCGCCCGACTGCGTCGTCAACCCCGGACGCCCCGACGAGCGCCACCACCTGAAGGCCAGCCGCACGCCGCTGCGCCGCGGCGACGTGCTGCGCACGATGACCGGCGGGGGCGGCGGCTACGGCAACCCGGCCGACCGCGATCCCGAGGCGGTGCGCCGCGACGTCGCCGACGGCTTCGTCAGCGCCCAGGCGGCGCGCGAGATCTACGGCGTGGACGTGGAGACGTGACGACCGCGGCGGCCACCCGGGCGCGCGTCGAGGGCCTCGCGGCGCTGTGCGCCGAGGCCGGCCTGGACGCGATCGTCGCCACCAAGGACGCGTCGATCGCCTACCTGACCGGCTTCCACGGGCTCCAGCTCGAGCGCCTCATGGCCGTCGTCGTGCGCGCGGACGCCACCGGCGCGCTGATCGCGCCGGCGCTGGACCGCGACGGCGTGACCGCGGCGCCGACCGACTGCGAGCCGGTGCTCTACGACGCGTCCTCCAACGGGCTGCCCGAGCTGGTCGGCGCGCTGCGCGGCGCCCGCCGCGTCGGCGTCGAGGAGGACCACCTGCCGCACGGGCGCGCGCTCGCGCTCGCGGCCGCGGGCGCCGAGCTCGTGCCCGCGTCGGCGACCGTGATGCGCCTGCGCGTCGCCAAGGACGCCGACGAGATCGCCGCGATCCGCCGCGCCTGCGCCGCCGTCGGCGAGGTGATGGAGGAGCTGTTCGCGCAGCTGCGCCCCGGCATGGTCGAGCACGAGGTCAACGCGCTCGTCGAGTACCGCCTGCGCCGCCGCGGCGCCGCGCACGCGCATCCGCTCGTGCTGTTCGGCGGGCACGCCTCCCAGCCGCACGGCGAGCCGTCCACGCGCGTCCTGGAGGTCGGCGACGTCGTGTGCGCCGACGTCTCGGGCAGCTTCGACGGCTACTGGGGCGACCTCACCCGCTGCGGCACCGTCGGCGAGCCCGGCGAGTGGGCGCGGCGCGCGTGGGCCGTCGTGCGCGAGGCCTACGACGCCGCGGTCGCCGCGGCGCGCCCCGGCGCGACCGCGCGCGACGTCGACGCGGCCCAGCGCGCGATCGTCGAGTCCGCGCCCGACGTGGGCGACTGCCTGCACGGCGCCGGGCACGCCATCGGCCTGGAGGTGCACGAGCCGCCGTTCCTCGTGCCCGCCGGCGGCGACGTGCTGGTCGCCGGGACCGTGCTCACGATCGAGCCCGGCATCTACCGCTCCGGTCAAGGGGGGATCCGCCTCGAGGACGACGTCCTCGTCGGCGCGGACGGGCCGGAGCTCCTGTCCCACCTCCCCCTCGAGCTGCGACACATCCCGGCGGACGCCGGGCAAACCGACAGGAGGACAGGATCATGAGGATCACGAGGGGCCGCGGGCTCGCCCGGGCGGCCACGCTCGCGGCGGCGGTGGCGCTGGCCACCGGCACGCTGGCCGCGTGCGGCGACGACGACGACACGTCGACCTCCGCCGCCACCGGGACGGGGGCGTCGACGCAGGCGGCCGCAACCGGCGACGGCGACGTCAAGAAGATCGCCTTCTTCGGCTTCGCGGGCGCGAACTCGTTCGCCCAGGCGACGTGGGCGGGCGTGCAGGAGGCGGCCGAGGCCGCCGGCGTCGAGGCCGAGTTCTTCGACCCGAACTTCGACTCGGCCAAGCAGGTCTCGCAGATCCAGAACGCGATCGCCTCGGGCGAGTTCGACGCGTTCGTCGTCCAGTCCAACGACGGCAACGCGGTCGTGCCCGCCGTCGAGGAGGCCATCGCCGAGGGCATCCCGGTCGTGGCCGAGTTCACGCCGGTCGGCACCGACTACTCGACGATCGAGCCGCAGGTCGAGGGCATGATCTTCGTCGGCGAGCCGCCGGTGGAGAACGGCACCGCCCTGGGCGAGATGGCGGTCGAGGCGTGCGCCGACATCGACCCGTGCCAGGTCGCCTACCTCGAGGGCAACCCGCAGCTCCCGCTCGACACCGCCCGCACCGAGGCCGTCAAGGCGGCGCTCTCGGAGGCCCCGAACGTCGAGCTGGTCGCCACCGTCACCGGCGGCTACACGCAGGCCGACGGGCTGAAGGCCGGCCAGAACGTCCTCCAGGCCCATCCCGACGTCAACGTGATCGTCGGCTCCTCGCAGGCGATCGCCGGCGTCGAGCAGGCCGTCGAGGAGGCCGGCAAGACCGGCGACGTGCTGCTGATCGGCAACGGCGGGTCGCGCCAGGCCGTCAAGGCGGTCAAGGACGGGCGCTGGCACGCCGCGTACGTCATCGCCGAGAAGGCGTCGGGCCGCAAGGCCGCCGAGCTGGCGATCGCCGCCGCGCGCGGCGAGGAGGTCCCGTCGAGCTTCGACACCCGCGAGCTCCAGGAGCCGCGTGGGACGAAGGACGCGCTCGGCGACTTCGAAGGCGAGTACGACGATTAGGAGCCGGCCACCGTGCCGCAGGACAGCCCCATCGCGGGGGCGGGCGCGTCCCGCCCCCGCGTCGAGGCCCACGAGCTGAGCAAGCGCTTCGGCGGCGTGCACGCGGTCAAGGGCGTGAGCGTCGCGATCGCGGCCGGCTCGGTGCACGGGCTCGTCGGCGAGAACGGGGCCGGCAAGTCGACGCTGTCGAAGATGATCGGCGGCGTCCACGCGCCCGACGGCGGCGAGCTGCGCGTCGACGGGCGGCCGGTGCGGTTCGCCTCGCCGCGCGACGCGCTCGCCGAGGGCATCGCGATGATCGCCCAGGAGATCGCGCTCGTGCCCGCGCGCACGGTGCTGGAGAACGTGTTCCTGGGCCTGGAGCCGCGGCGGCTGGGCGTCGTCCGGCGCCGCGCGCTCCGCGCCCGCTTCGCCGAGCTCGACGCGCGCACCGGCTTCGGCATCCCCGCCGACGCCCGGGTCGCCGACCTGCGCACCGCCGACCAGCAGAAGGTCGAGATCCTGCGCGCGATCGCCCGCGACGCGCGCGTCATCCTGATGGACGAGCCGACCGCCGCGCTCACGATCGACGAGTCGCGGCGGCTGCTGGAGATCATCCGCCGCCTGGCCGCCGACGGGACCAGCGTCGTGCTCGTCTCCCACCACCTCGAGGAGGTCCTCGAGGTGTGCGACACCGTCACCGTCATGCGCGACGGCGCGCTCGTGCGCACCGGCCCCGCGGCCGCCGAGACGCCCGACACGCTCGTGCAGGCGATGCTCGGGCGCGACCTGGAGCTGATGGCGCCCGCCCACCGGCGCCCGAAGGACGACGCGCCCGTCGTGCTGGAGGCGCGCGGCCTGCGCCGCGAGGGCGCCCTGGACGACGTGTCGCTGCAGCTTCGCGCCGGCGAGGTCGTCGGCCTGGCCGGCCTGGTCGGCAGCGGGCGCACCGAGGTCGCCCGCGCGCTGTTCGGCGCCGACCGGCTCGACGCCGGCGAGGTGCTCGTCGGCGGGCGCGCGCTGCGCCTGCGCCATCCGCGCGACGCGATCCGCCACGGGATCGCGATGCTGCCCGAGAGCCGCAAGGACGAGGGGCTGCTGATGCTGCGGTCCGTGCGCGAGAACGCCGCGCTGACGACCGTCGGCCAGCTCGCCCGGGCCGGGATCGTCCGCCGCCGCGCCGAGCGTGCCCAGGCGCGCGCGCTGACCGAGCGCGTCGACGTGCGCGCCGCGTCGATCGAGCAGCCTGTCGTGAGCCTGTCGGGCGGAAACCAGCAGAAGGTGCTGTTCGCCAAGTGGCTGGCCCGCCGGCCCGCCGTGCTGCTGGCCGACGAGCCGACCCGCGGGGTCGACATCGGCGCCAAGCGCCAGAT
This sequence comes from Capillimicrobium sp., assembly GCA_035565675.1. GTDB lineage: Bacteria > Actinomycetota > Thermoleophilia > Solirubrobacterales > Solirubrobacteraceae > Capillimicrobium. The sequence goes on from DATMSA010000183.1 coordinate 11,653, forward strand.
CCACGACCTGCTGCTCGAGCTGGCCGGCGACGGCATGGCCGTGCTGCTGATCTCGTCGGAGATCGAGGAGGTCCTGTCCCTCAGCCATCGCGTCCTCGTGATGCGCGCCGGGCGGATCGTCGAGGAGATCCCCGGCGACGTCGCCACCGAGGAGAACGTCATGCGCGCCGCCTTCGCGCCGGCGCGAACGAGCCCAGGAGCCCCATCCACATGAGCACGACCACCACCGAGCCCCCGGCCGCGGTGCCGCCCGCCTCCCGGGCCCGGCGCGGCCTGATCGTGCGCGACTACGGGATCGTCCTCTGCTTCGTCGCGCTCTTCATCGCCCTGAGCCTGTCGACGAGCACGTTCCTGACCGAGCGCAACCTGCTCAACATCCTCGACCAGTCGGCGCCGCTGGGGATCATCACCTGCGCGATCACGATCTGCATCGTCTGCGGCATCTTCGACCTGTCGACCGGCGCGGTGTACGGCCTGTCGGCGGTGGTCGCCGCGAAGGTCGCGTCGTCGACCAGCCCCGACGTCGGCGTCGCCGCCGGCGTCGCCTGCGGCCTGGGCCTGGGCATCGCCAACGCGATCGTCATCCACCTCACGCGGATCAACTCGTTCATCGGGACGCTGGCGACCGGCATCGTCTTCCGCGGCCTGGCGCTGCTGATCACCGGCGGCGCGATCGTCACCGTCACCGACTCCGGCTTCCGCACGCTGGGCCGCTCCGAGCTCCTCGGCGCGAAGTACTCGGTGTGGGTGTTCGCCGTCTTCTTCGCGATCACCGCGTTCCTGCTGGCGCGGACCGCGTTCGGGCGGTATGTCTACGCCGTGGGCGGCAACGAGGAGGCGGCGCGCCTGTCGGGCATCCGCACCGACGTGGTGCGGGGCGCCTGCTACGCGCTGTCGGGGCTGGCGGCCGGCATCGCCGGCGTGCTGGCCGCGTCGCGCACCGCCTCCGCCCAGGCCGACCTCGGCACGGGGCTGGAGCTGTCGGCGATCGCCGCCGCCGTCGTCGGCGGCACGAGCATCCTCGGCGGCGAGGGCGCCGTGTGGCGCGGCGTGCTCGGCGTCCTGACGCTGGCGATCATCGGCAACGGGTTCGACCTGCTCGGCGTCGACTCGACCTACCAGCTCCTCGTGCAGGGCGTCCTGATCCTGGGCGCGGTCGCGGCCGACCAGCTCCTGCGGCGGCGCTGAGGCGTGCTGGCCCTCGGCGCCGACGACGTGCGCGCGCTGGCCGCCCCGGCGGCGTGCGCGGCCGCGGTGCGCCGGGCCCAGGTCGAGCTGTCGGCGGGCCGCGCCGTCCAGCCGCTGCGGCTGGGGACGGCGCTGCCCGGCGGGGTCGAGCACCTCGCGATGCCGGCCGCGCTGCCGGTCGACGGGACGCTCGCGCTCAAGTCCATCGTCGTCGCGCCCGGCAATCCGGCGCGCGGGCGGCCGCGCATCGGCGGGGTCGTGCTGCTCATGGACGCCGAGACGGGCGAGGTGCGGGCGCTGCTCGACGCGGGCGCGCTCACGCTCGCGCGCACCGCGGCGGCGTCGGCCGTGGCCACCGACGCGCTGGCGCGGCCCGACGCGGCGGTCCTGGCGGTCGTGGGCACGGGACCCCAGGCGGGCGCGCACGTGGCGGCGCTGCGGGCCGTGCGGCCGATCGCCGAGGTGCGGGTCGCCGGACGCGCGCCGGAGCGGGCGCGCGCGGCGGCCGGCGCGATCGCGCGCGAGCACCCCGGCGTCGACGTGCGGGCCGTGGACGACGCGCGCGGCGCGGTCGAGGGCGCCGACGTCGTCTGCACGGTGACGTCCGCGACCGCCCCGGTCGTCGACGACGCCTGGCTGGCCGCCGGGACCCACGTCAACGCGGTCGGCGCCCACCACCCGACGGCGCGCGAGCTCGGCGGCGACACGATGGCGCGCGCGGTGGTCGTCGTGGACTCCCGCCAGGCGGCGATGGCCGAGTCGGGCGAGTGCCTGATCCCGATCGCGGAGGGCCGCTTCGGGCCCGAGCACGTCGCGACCGAGATCGGCGAGGTGCTGAGCGGGGCGCGCCCGGGGCGGGCGAGCCCCGACGACCTGACCGTCTACGTGTCGCTGGGCCAGGCGGTGCAGGACCTCGCGGTCGCGGCGCTCGTGCACGAGCGGGCGCTGGCCGAGGGGCGGGGGACGGTCGTCGCGCTCTGATCGGGTAAGAGGTCGGGGATGGCCGCCCCGCGACTCACCGTGCTCTACGACGCCGACTGCGGCTTCTGCCGCTTCTGGGTCGCGCGGCTGCTGGACTGGGACGTCCGCCGCCGGCTGCGCCCGGTCGCGATCCAGTCGGGCGAGGGGGAGCGGCTGCTGGCGGACATGCCGGTCGGCGAGCGGCTGCGCTCCGCGCACGTCGTCGACGCCGCGGGACGGATCCGCTCGGGCGGCGCGGCGCTGTCGATCGTGGCCGAGCAGCTCCCCGCCGGCGCGCCGGTCGCGTGGCTGGCCGACCGCCTGCCGGGCCCGACCGAGCGCTTCTACCGGTGGGTCGCCGACCACCGCACGCCGCTCAGCCGGTTCGTCCCCGCCGGGCTGAAGCGGCGGGCGAGCGCCCGCATCGCACGCCGCGCCTGAGGGCGCGTGCGGCAAGCTGTGTCGCCGCATGACCGAGCACGACACCGGCATCCGCATCCCGCTGACCCCCGACGAGGAGCTGCTCTCCGCGCAGTGGCCGCGGGTCGAGTCGCTGCACACCGACGCCGAGCGCCTCGACCGGATGCGCGCCGACCTGGCGATGGGGTTCGCCGCGCTCGCGGACGTCGGCTGCGGCGTCAGCGTGTTCGGCTCGGCGCGGGTGCGCCCCGACCAGCCCGCCTACGCGGTGGGCCGCGCCGTCGGCGCGGCGCTGGGACGCGCCGGGTTCGACGTCATCACCGGCGGCGGCCCCGGGCTCATGGAGGCCGCCAACCGCGGCGCCCGCGACGTCGGCGCGCGCTCGATCGGGCTGAACATCGAGCTGCCGTTCGAGCAGTTCGCCAACCCGTACCTCGACGTGGCGCTGACGTTCCGCTACTTCTTCGCCCGCAAGGTCTGCTTCGTGCGCTACGCGCGCGGCTTCGTCGTCCTCCCCGGCGGGTTCGGGACGCTCGACGAGCTGTTCGAGGCGCTCGTGCTGATCCAGACCGACAAGATCCGCGAGTTCCCGGTCGTGCTGGTCGGGCGCGACCACTGGGAGCCGCTGGTGCGGTGGGTGGGCGACCGGCTGCTGACCGGCGGCTACCTGGCGCGCGAGGACCTCGGCCTGGTCACGATCGCCGACGACCCCGACGAGGTCGTCGCGGTGATGCGCCGGGCCGCGCGGGCGCAGGGCAGCGAGATCTGAGCGTCAGTCGTCGCCGGTCGGCCGGCGGCGCCCGCGCTTGACGTCCGCGCGGCGGCGCTTGGCCTCGACGCGGCGGGCGCGGGCCGCGCGGGTCGGCTTCGTCGGCCGGCGCGGGCGGCGGACGTGCAGCGCGCGGCCGATGCGCTCGGCCAGGCGCTCGAGCGCGAGCTCGCGGTTGCGGGCCTGCGAGCGCGCGTCCTGGGCGACGGCCACGACCCGCGGCCCGAAGCGGGCGAGGAGGCGCTCGCGCTGGGCCTCGGTGAGCGACGTCGACGCATGGATGTCGAACACGGCCTCCACGCGCGAGGCGGTCACGTTCGCGTGCTGGCCGCCCGGGCCCGACGAGCGCGAGGTGCGCACGACGACCTCCGACAGCGGCAGCGCCAGGTCGCGGGTGATGGGCATC
>DATMSA010000184.1:0-1915 GCA_035565675.1 Capillimicrobium sp.
GTCGAGGATGCTGCCGATGACGAGACCGCCGAGGATTCCGCCCATGAGGTCTCCGCCGCCGCGGCGACCGCCCCAGCCCTGCTGCGGGGCGCCCCACGGGGCCATGTCCTGCGGGCGGGCGGCGTCGATGTCGCGCTGCGCGAGCTGAAGGGCCTCGCCCGCGAGGAATGCGACGCGGCGGGCCATCGCCATGGCCTGCTCACGGTGGTCCTCGTCGATGGACGTCGCCGCGGCCGCCGACGTGCCGAGGTGGCGGTCGAGGTCGACGCGCACGCGCTCCGCTTCGGCGAGGCGCGTGCGGGCGTCGGCGCCGATCCAGCCGCGGTGCCCCGCGATGACGTCGCGCGCGACCGCGAGCTGGCGGTCGGCGTCGTCGATCGCGTGGTGCACGTGCTCGAGCGGGGGGATCGGTCGCGCCGCACGCTCGCGGGCGGCGGCGATCGCGGCGTCGAGCGCCGAGTTCGCCTCGCGAAGGCGCGACAGGTGGGTGAACGGGTCGGTGTTGACGCCGGCCGGGGGAAGCGCGGCGAGCGCCGCCTGCAGGTCGGCGATCGCCTTCGACACCGCGGGGGTGTGCGGCTCCCTGAGCGCGGCGGCGATGTCGCCCCGTGAGTCCTCGACGATCGCGGCGAGGGTCGCCTCGGCGCGCAGCGCCTCGATCTCGAACGTCTCGACCGCGTCGACCAGCGTCGCCGCGCGGCGCACCGCCTCGGTCGAGGCCTCGAGCGCGAGGTTCGCCTGCTCGCGCTGCCCCGCTTCGCGGCGACGCTCGGCCACGCCCGCCGAGTGCTCCGCGAACGACAGCAGCTGCTCCGCCTCGGCGGGGTTCGCCTCGATCTGCTTCATGGCGTCGGCCGAGTAGCGGGCCGAGAGGCGCTCGATGGTCGCGCGGGCCTCGGGGAGCCGGGCGCGCAGGCGCGCGGCATCCGCCCTCACCCCCGCGATGATCTCGGGAGCGCGACGCGCCCGCTCGATCGGCTCCGCGAGCGCCGCCGTACGGTCGTCGAGCAGATCTTCGGCCCACTCGCACAGCTGCACGATGCGCGCGTTGCGCGTGCGCAGCTCTTCCGGGGTGTCGGGGATGTCGTCGTGGTTGAGCTGGTTGAGGTGGAACGCCTCCTGCATGTGCGTGCGCACCGCCTTGAGCGCCTCGCGCAGGTCGTTGGTGGGCCCCGGGCCGAGCTCGGCCTCGGCGAACGCGAGCTCGTCGGTGGTCAGGCGGATGCGCTCATCGGCGGAGACCAGCGCGCTGCGCGCGCGGCGGGCCAGATCGGCGTCCTGAGCCTCGAGCGCCGCCTTCTCTTCGCGCCTGCGTGCGCCCCAGAAACCCGCCATGTCTCGATCCTACGGGCCGAGCTTGAAGGCGGCTGGGCGGTCGGCGGCACTGTGCCGAGCATCCGAGACGGATGCTCGGCATCAGCCGTCGCGATCGGATCTGTGCCGCGGCTTGCGCTCCGATCGGTCGCCGTCGAAGCGCCGCGAGGGGCGGTGGTCCTTCGACCGCGGGCCGCGGTCGGACGGGCGGTCGAAACGCCGGCTCGGCCCGCCCGAGTCGAGCCGCAGCTGGATGAGCTGCCCCGAGATGCGTGTTCCCGACAGCCGGTCGAGCGTCTCGGGCGACAGGTCGGCGGGAAGCTCGACGAGCGAGAAGTCCGGGCGGATCTGGATCGCGCCGAAATCGTCGCGGCGCAGGCCCCCCTCGTTCGCGAGGGCGCCGACGATCTGCCGCGGCTCGACGCGCTGACGGCGCCCGACCGCGATGCGATACGTCGCGAAGCCCTCGCGCGGCTTGCGGGGCCCGCGGTCGGGGCGCTCGCCTCGGGCGCTCTCGCGCTCGCCGTCCCGCTCGAACCGGCTGCCGCGCTCGCGGCGTTCCGGGCGTGCGCGCGGCTCGGGGTCCGGCTCGAGCAGCAGG
>DATMSA010000185.1:0-42823 GCA_035565675.1 Capillimicrobium sp.
CGGAAGAAGACGATCGCGAACAGGACGAGCGCGATGCCGCCGAGCATGGCGACGCGCAGCGCCAGCTGCGGGGTGATCGGGCGGGGGTCGCCGCTGCCGGGCGTGGTCATCATGCGCGCGACAGCGGGGACAGGCCGCCGGTCGTGTAGGCGCGGCGGCGGCGGCGGGCGGGGTCGTCGGGGAGCGCGCCGACGAGGATGCGGCGCACGATCGCGAACAGCGGGGCGGCGATGATCGTGTTGACGAGGATCGTCGTGATGATGTCGCGCACGAGCAGCAGGCTGACGGGCGCGTCGACGCCGAGCAGGAACTGGATGATCGAGTAGCCGATGGTGGCGACCGCGGTCGCGGCGGCGCCCGTCGCGATGGGGACGAGCGCGCCCTGCGGGTCGCGCAGCTCGCGCAGCCGGCCGGCGCCGTAGCCGACGACCGTGTAGATCAGCGAGTTGACGCCGAGGGTCTGCACGAGCGCGAGGTCGAGGAACAGGCCCATGCCGAAGCCGACCGCGGCGCCGGAGATCGAGCCGGTGAGCAGGCCCACCGAGGCGACCACGAGCGGGGTCAGGTCGGCGCTGACGCCGAACACGGAGATCTGCGAGACCGCGACGATCTCCAGCAGCGCGGCGACGAGCGCGAGCAGCGCGATGCGCAGCGCGAGCTTGGGGGCCGAGCCGGTCGTCACGTGGCGCCCGTCCCCTGCGGGTCGGTGAGCACCTGCACGACGTCCAGCCGCCGCAGCTGCGCGAACGGGCGGACGTGCACGCGCTGGTAGACGTCGACCTCCTCGTCGTCGACCTTGGTCACCTCGCCGACCGGGATCCCGGGCGGGAACAGCGACTCGTAGCGCCGCGACCGCGAGCCGGCCGTGACGATCGTCTGGCCCTCCTCGATGCGGTCGCCGCGACGGATGTACTCGAGCAGGAGGTCGTCGGGCTTGCCGACCGCCGGCTGCACGACGCCGGCGACGCCGCTCTCGTTGACGACGGCGCTGACGCCGCTCGTGTGGTCGGTGATCAGCGTGACGATCGCGGAGTTGCCGGTGGCGGCGGTGACCGTGCCGACGAGCCCGTCGCCGTTGACGACCGGCTGGTCGACGCGCACCCCGTCGCTGGTGCCCTTGTTGATCGACACCGTCGAGTACCACAGGGTCGGCGAGCGCGTGATGACGCGGGCGGTCACCGGGCCCATCTCGTCGAGGCTCAGCTCCTCGTCGAGCCCGAGGAGCTTGCGGAGCTGCTCGGCCTCGCGGGCGGCGGCCGCGTTGGCGATCGCGGCGCGGCGGGCCTCCTCCAGCTCGTCGCGCAGCTTGTCGCGCTCCTCCTTGGCGTCGAGCGTGTCGCCGAACCACCCGAAGAGGTCGCGCACGGGCTTCAGCGCGCGGCTGGCCCCCTCCTGGATCGGGGAGACGACCTGCAGGAACCCGCGCTGCACGCTGTGCAGGGGGCTGCTCGGCGATTCGCCGAAATACGCGGTGAGGAGGATCAGGGAGCAGACGACGAGCAGTGCGAGAACCGCTCGTCGCCGGCGCACCGACTTGTCGTACACGGCGAAGTCTTCTCCACGTTGGTGGTCGCACCGCGTCGCATCGGCTGCACCTCAATCATGGGCGCCGACGGCGGTTGCGTGAGTTCTTGTTCGCGCGATGGATGACCTCGAACTCCTCCAGCGACCGGCCGGAGCCCACCGCGACGCACGTCAGCGGCGACTCGGCCAGATGGGCCGGCATCTGGGTCTCCTCGCGAAGGCGGTCGTCGAGGCCCTGCAGCAGCGAGCCGCCCCCGGCGAGCATGATCCCGCGGTCCATGATGTCGGACGCGAGCTCCGGGGGGGTCCGGTCGAGGGTCTCCTTGACGGCCTCGATGATCTGCGAGAGGGGCTCCTCCAGCGCCTGGCGGATCTCCTCGCTGGTGAGCACCACGGTCTTGGGCAGGCCGGACACCATGTCGCGGCCGCGGATCTCCGCCTGGACCTCTTCCTCCATCGGGTAGGCGGAGCCGATCTCGAGCTTCAGCTCCTCGGCCGTCTGCTGGCCGATCAGCAGCTTGTACTCGCGCTTGGCGTAGTTGATGATCGCCTCGTCGAGCTCGTCGCCGCCGATGCGGATCGACTTGGACACGACGATGCCGCCGAGCGAGATGACGGCGACCTCGCTCGTGCCGCCGCCGATGTCGACGACCATCGAGCCGGTCGGCTCGCCGACGGGCAGGCCGGCGCCGATCGCGGCCGCCATCGGCTCCTCGATCAGGTAGGCGGTGCGGGCGCCGGCCGACAGGCACGCCTCCTCGACCGCGCGCTTCTCGACGCCGGTGACCCCCGAGGGGACGCAGACGACGACGCGCGGGTGCGCCCAGCGGTTCTGGTGCACCTTCTGGATGAAGTGGCGCAGCATCTCCTCGGTGACGTCGAAGTCGGCGATGACGCCGTCCTTCAGCGGCCGGATCGCCGAGATCGTGCCCGGGGTGCGGCCCAGCATGCGCTTGGCCTCGATGCCGACCGCGTGCACCTCGCCGGTGCGCTGGTCGATCGCGACCACGCTGGGCTCGGACAGCACGATGCCGCGGCCGCGCACGTAGACGAGGGTGTTCGCCGTGCCGAGGTCGACCGCCATGTCGCGGCCGCCGAAGCCGGTGAGATAGCTGAAGAAGCCCATGGATCGAGGGGAGCGGGACGCGGCGCTGGGAGCGCGCCACGGGGGGCCGCGTCCGGGGGCAGTGTAGCGGAGGGTCCGGAGCGCTCAGGCGCGAAAAGCGCTGCTTTCCAGAACATCCATCAGGGCCGCCACGGGAAGCCCGACGACGTTCAGGTAGTCCCCTTCGATCGCGCGAACGAGCACCGCTCCGCGGCCCTGGATCGCGTACCCGCCGGCGCGGTCGCGCCACTCCCCGGTGGCCACGTACCAGTCGACGAGCGCGTCGTCGAGGTCGCGGAACGTGACGTTCGTCACAGCCACGGTGGCGCGGTCGTCGAGGACGAGCCCGCCGACGACCTGGTGCGTGCGGCCGGCCAGCGCGCGCAGCGTGGCGCGCGCCTCGTCCTCGTCGGCCGGCTTGCCGTACACGGCGCCGTCGAGGGCCACGACGGTGTCGACGGCGAGCACGTGCGCGTCCGCCGGCGCGGCCGCGCGGGCGGCCAGCGCCTTGCGGCGCGCGTTCTCGACGGCGGTCACGTGCGGATCGCCCTCCTCGAGCTCCTCGGCGTCCGTCGGGCGGACCTCGAACGGCACGCCGAGCTGCTCGAGGATCGCGCGCCGCTGCGGCGAGCGGCTCGCGAGGATCAGATTCCGGGGAAGAACAGCTTCGCCTCGCGCTCGGCCGACTCGGGCGAGTCGGAGCCGTGGACCATGTTCTGCCCCACCTCGACGGCGTAGTCGCCGCGGATCGAGCCCGGCGCGGCCTCCAGCGGGTTGGTGGCGCCGATCACCTGGCGGGCGGCCTTCACCGCGTCCTGGCCCTCCAGGACCATCGCCACGAGCGGGCCCGAGGTGATGAACTCGACGAGCTCGCCGAAGAACGGCTTGCCCTCGTGCTCGGCGTAGTGCTGCTTGGCGGTCGCCTCGTCGAGCTGCTTGAGCTCGAGGGCGGCCAGGCGCAGGCCCTTGCGCTCGAAGCGGGCGATGATCTCCCCGGTCAGGCCGCGCGCGAACGCGTCGGGCTTGACGAGGATGAGGGTGCGGTCCGGCATGCGGTCTCCTTGGTCGTGCTTGCGGCCCGCCACGATATCCGGGGGTCAGCCGGCGGCGCGGCCCAGCGGGATGGGCCAGCGCTCCTCGCGCCACGCGGCGTCCCAGAACATCCACTCCAGGCGGCACCCCTGCGCGAACAGCGTGCGCATGCGGTCGCGTTCGTCCTCGCCGACCTGCGCGGCGACCCGGTCGGTCACCGCGATGACCGCCTCGACGGTGCGCCCGAACGCCTCGTCGGCGTACGTGTCGATCCAGCGCTGGTAGCTGGGATCGGGCGAGCCGCGCTCGACGAGGGCGCGGCCGACCTCCCAGTAGATCCAGAAGCACGGCAGCAGCGAGGCGACCGCGCGCGAGAACGGGCCCTGGGCGGCGTCGGCCAGCATCGTGCTGACGTAGAGCTGGGCGCTGGGCGACAGCGGCGTGGCCTCGACCTCCTCCGTCGTGATGCCGAACCGCCCCAGCAGGTCGCGGTGCATCTCCTGCTCGACCTGGATGGCCTCGATCGCCGAGCCGGTGAACAGCGCGGTGTCGGCCGGCTCGTCGGCGTGCGCGCCCGCGTAGGCCAGCGCCCGCGCGTAGGCGCGCAGGTAGTGGGCGTCCTGCACGACGTAGAAGCGGAAGCGCTCGATCGGCAGCGTGCCGTCGACGAGCCCGGTCAGGAACGGGTGCTCCAGGATCGCGGCGAACGTCGGCTCGATGTCGTGCCAGAGCTCGGCGCTGAACCCGCTGCGCTGCTGCATCGGCCCTCCGGGGTCAGCGGTCGGAGCGGATGTCGAACGCGGCGGTCTCGCCGAGGTCGGGGTAGTCGTCCTCGGCGGCGCGCCGGCGGCTGCGGCGCCGCGGCTCGGGCGCGACGGCGCCCGGCACCTCGGTCTCGCAGTACGGGCAGATCGACCAGGCCGGGTCGAGCGGGCGCTGGCAGTTGACGCACGGGTCCTTCAGGCGCCGCAGGCAGGTGGGGCAGCGCATGAAGTCGCGCTCGATCGGATGGTCGCAGTGCGGGCACAGCGCGTAGTCGAGCTGGTGCAGGCGCGCCTCGGCGGCCTGGATCTCGAGCTCGCGCTCGCGCACGTCGTCGAGGTACTCGGGCGGCCGCACGATCATGTAGACGATCGTCCCGACGAACGGGAACAGGCTGGCGGCGGTCGCGCAGGCGACCAGCATCCGGTCGTCGATGCGCCGGCGCGCGTCCGCGTACGTCCAGTAGATGAGCGCCAGGTAGATGACGACGAGGAAGAGGATCAGCAGGTTGACGGCCAGGTTCAGGCCGTCGCTGTCGATCCCGAAGACCGCGAGCATGGGCCTCAAGGCTAGAGCATCCCCCGGCGGCGTCCCGCCTAGAGGAACATCCGGCCGAACCCGTACCCGATGGCGAAGAACACCAGGATGATCAGCGCCACGCCGATCGCCACGATGGCGATCGCGCCGAGCATCGAGGGTCCGCGATCGTCGTTCACAGCATGGAGCCCGGCCGGCTGCGATCGGTGCGCAGCAGGTCGGCGATGAGATAGATCGAGCCGGTCACGAGCACGGCGCCATCCTCCTGCGCGGCGAGCTCGCGCGCCAGTGCCAGCGCGCGACGCGGGTCGGCCTCCGAGCGCACCTCGCGGGCGCCGACCTGCTCGGCCAGCGACTGCAGCGTCGCCGGCGACAGCGCGCGCGGGTTGGCGTTCGAGGTCGCGACGACGCGGGCCGCCAGCGGCACGACCTCGCCGAGCATCGCGCCCGCGTCCTTGTCGTCGAGGATCGACAGCACGAGCGTCACCGGGCGCCCGCCCAGCTCGCCGTGCAGCGCGTCGGCCAGCGCGGCCATCCCGCCCGGGTTGTGGGCGCCGTCGAGGTAGGTGGGCGGGTCGTCGGAGATCCGCTCGAAGCGCCCGGGCACGCGCGTGGCGGCGGCCGCGGCCGCGACCTGGTCGGCGTCGAGCTCGCCCAGGTACGCCTCGGCGGCGGCGCGGGCCAGCGCGAAGTTGCGCCGCTGGAAGGCGCCGCGCGCGAGGAGCTCCACGCCGGGGGCGTCCGCGGGCGCCTCGATCAGCGTCGCGTCGAGCTTGCGCGCCTCGTCGAGCGCGTCGGGGTGCAGGTCGGCGCCGACGACGAGCGTCGCGCCGGGGCGTACCACCGCGAGCTTCTCGCGGGCGATGTCGCGCACGGTCGGGCCCAGCCAGCGCGTGTGCTCCAGGCCGACGTTCGTCAGCACCGCGACGCGCGAGTCGATGACGTTCGTGGCGTCCCAGCGCCCGCCCAGGCCGGCCTCGATCACGCCCGCGTCGACGCCCGCCTCGGCCATCGCCGTGAACGCGGCGGCGGTGAGCGCCTCGAACTGCGTGACGCGGTCGTCGGGCGGCAGCGTGCGGTCGACCTTCGCGGCCGCCGCGGCCGCGCGGCGCACCGCCTCGGCGAACGCGTCGGGCGCCAGGTCGCGATCGTCGATGCGCACGCGCTCGGTGAACGAGACGAGGTGCGGCGACAGGTAGGCGCCGGTGCGCAGCCCGTGGGCGCGCAGGATCGCGGCGATCATCCGCACGGTCGACGACTTGCCGTTCGTGCCGACCACGTGGACGGTCCCGAAGCGCTGCTGCGGCTCGCCCAGCGCGACGAGCAGGCGGCGCATGCGGTCCAGGCCGAACCGCATGCCGAAGAGCTCGAGCCCGAGCAGGTACGTCTCCGCGTCGCGCTCGCTCCAGCGGCGCGGGGTGCCCGACGGGCGGGGCCGGCGGGTCACAGCTCCGCCAGCTCCCGGCGCAGGCGCTCCAGCTTCTCGCGCTCGGCCTCGACGACCGCGGCGGGCGCCTTGGCCACGAACCCCTCGTTGGCCAGCTTGCCCTCGGCGCGGCGGATCTCGGCCTCCAGCGTCCTGCGCTGCTCGGCGGCGCGCTTGGCGTGCGCCTCCAGGTCGACGTGCTGGTTGGGCAGGATCGCGATCGTGCCGTCGGGGACGCCGGGCACCAGCGTCGCCTCCTCCCCCGCCTCGCCGTCGCGCAGCTCCAGGCGGGCGAGCAGCAGGATGCCGTCGAGGATGCCGTCGAAGTCGCCGCTGACCTGCGCGGGCAGCCGCGGCCCGGGCGGCGCGCCGACCGCCTGGCGCCAGGCGCGCACGGCCTGGACGGCCTCGAACTGGCGCTCGATCGCGGCCTCGGCCTCCGGGTCCAGCCAGCGGTCGTCGGCCCGCGGGTAGGCGGCGCCGGCCAGCAGGCCCTCGGCGTCGGGCAGGTAGGACCAGATCTCCTCGGTGACGAACGGGATCACCGGGTGGGCCATCGCCACGGTCTCGCGCAGCACGTGCAGCAGCGTCGCCTGCACGCGCGCGTCGTCGAGGCGCGGCTTGACGAGCTCGATGTAGCGGTCGCAGAGCTCCTCGAAGACGAAGTCGTAGAGGCCCAGCGCGGCGCGGTGGAACTCGTAGGCCTCGATCGCCTCGCGGGTGCCCGCCTTGGCCCGCTCCAGCCGGCTCAGGATCCAGCGGTCCTCGACCGTCTGCGGCTCCGGCGCGGCCTGCACGCCCTCGCCGATGCGCAGCAGCAGGAAGCGCGAGGCGTTCCACAGCTTGTTGGCCAGCCGCTGGCCCTGCTCCACCTTCTCGGCGCTGTAGCGGACGTCCTGGGTGGACGACATCGCCAGCAGGCCGAAGCGGGTGGCGTCGGCGCCGTGCTCCTCGATCACGTCGAGCGGATCGATGCCCGTGCCCAGCGACTTGCTCATGCGCCGCCCGTCGGGCGCCTGGATGACCGAGTGGATGTACACGTCGCGGAACGGGACCTCGCCGCGGAACTCCAGCCCCATCATGATCATCCGCGCGACCCAGAGGAAGATGATGTCGCGGGCCGTCGAGAGGACGTCGGTCGGGTAGAACGCGCGCAGCTCGGGCGTGTCGTCGGGCCAGCCGAGCGTCGCGAACGGCCACAGCGCCGAGCTGAACCACGTGTCGAGCACGTCGGGGTCGCGCTCCCAGCCCTCGCCCTCGGGCGGCTCGATCCCGCAGTAGACCTCGGACTGGTCGTCGCCGCGGTACCAGACGGGGATCTGGTGGCCCCACCAGAGCTGGCGGGAGATGTTCCAGGGGCGGATCTCCTCCATCCACTGCAGGTAGACGCGCTCCCAGCGCTCGGGCACGAAGCGCACGCGGCCGTCCTTGACGGCCTCGATCGCCGGCGCGGCCAGCGGCTCCATGCGCATGAACCACTGCAGCGAGATCAGCGGCTCGACGCGCTCGCCCGAGCGGTGGCTGAACGGCACGACGTGGGTGTAGGGCTCGCGCGCGCGGATGCGGTCCTCGGCGTCGAGCGCGGCGACGACCCGCTCGCGCGCCTCCTCGACCGTCAGCCCGGCGAAGTCGCCGGCCGCCGCGGTCATGCGCCCGTCCTCGCCGATGACCATGTGCTCGTCGAGGCCGTGCTTGCGGCCGATCTCGAAGTCGTTGGGGTCGTGGCCCGGCGTGATCTTCAGCGCGCCGGTGCCGAAGTCGGTCTTGACGTACTCGTCGGCGATGATCGGCAGGCGCCGCCCCACGAGCGGGAGGATCGCGGTGCGTCCGACGAGGTCGCGGTAGCGCTCGTCGCCGGGGTTCACGGCGACGGCGCTGTCGGCCAGCATCGTCTCGGGGCGCACGGTGGCGACGACCACCTCGCCGCCGCCCTCGAGCGGGTAGGCGATCGAGTACAGCGTGTCGGTGACCTCGCGGTCCTCGACCTCGAGGTCGGAGATCGACGTGCGCAGGCCCGGGTCCCAGTTGACGATCCGGTGGTCGCGGTAGATCAGGCCCTTCTCGTAGAGGGCGACGAAGACGCGCAGCACCGCGTCGGCGTAGTGCTCGTCGAGCGTGAAGCGCTCGTCGTCGTAGTCCACCGACGCGCCGAGCCGCTTGAACTGCTCGACGATCGTCTGGCCGTACTGCTCGCGCCACTGCCAGACGCGCTCGACGAACGCCTCGCGGCCGATCTCCTGGCGGCTCGTGCCCTCGGAGGCGAGGAGCTGCTCGACCTGCTTCTGGGTGGCGATGCCGGCGTGGTCGGTGCCGAGGATCCACTTCGTGCGCTTGCCCTCCATGCGCGCCAGGCGGACCAGGCAGTCCTGGATGGTGCCGTTCAGCGCGTGGCCCATGTGCAGGGCGCCGGTGACGTTGGGCGGCGGGATCGCGATCGAGTAGTTCTCGTCCGGCGTGCCCTCGGGCTCGGGATGGAAGAGGCCCGACGCCAGCCAGCGCTCCGTGATGCGCTGCTCCACCTCGGCCGGCTCGAAGCGGGTGCGGGACTCCAGGTCGCTGCTCATGTGAGCGGTGGAGTGTAGGTCGGACCGATCGACGCGCGCTCGACCAGGTCGACCGGCACGGTCGCGCGGCCGCCGCCCTCCCCGCCGCGCAGCGCGGCGCGGGCGGCGAGCGCGCCGATCCGCTCCGGGTCCTGGCGCACGCTCGTCAGCCCGACCGGCGCCAGCGCGGCCAGCGGCGAGTCGTCGAACCCGACCACCGACACGTCGCCGGGCACGTCGCGGCCGAGGTCGCGCGCGGCCGCGATCGCCCCGAGCGCCATCTCGTCGGAGGCGGCGACGATCGCGGTCGGCGGCCGGCGCAGCGACAGCAGCTGCAGGGCGGCGGCGTGGCCGCTGGGCGCGCGGAACGTGCCGGCGCGCTCGAGCTCGGCGCGCGGGCGCAGGCCCGCGGCGCGCATGCCCGCGCGGAAGGCGGCCAGGCGCTCGCGGCCGGGAACCGTGATCGGGCTGCCGCCGACGTAGGCGATGCGCCGGTGACCGAGCGCGGCGAGCCGGGCGACCGCGCGGCGCAGCCCGCCGTGGCTGTCGGCGCGGATCGTCCAGCCGGGGCGCGCGCCCAGCTCGACGTCGACGCCGACCACCGGCGCCGGCCAGCGGTCCAGGCCGGCGCGGGCCACCGTGTCGTCGCCGAGGCAGACGAGCACGAGCGCGTCGAGCTGGCGCGCCTCGCGGGCGGCGCGCAGCGAGTCCACGTCCTCGAAGGCGAGCACCCCGGCGCCGGCGGCCGTGAGCGCGCGCGTCGCCGCGGCCGCGACCATCCGCCCGAACGGCTGCAGCTCGGCCGGCTCGCCGCAGGGATGCAGGCACACGCCGACGAGCCCGGAGCGGCCGGTGCGCACCGTGCGCGCCGCCGCGGCCGGCCGGTAGCCCAGGCGCCGCGCGGCGTGCGCGATCCGCTCGCGGGTCTCCGGGGCGACGTCCGGATAGCCGTTCAGCGCGCGCGAGACGGTGGCCGCCGAGACGCCCGCGGCGGCCGCCACGTCGCGGATCCCGACCCGGCGCGGAGCCATCTGCGCCGCGGACGTTACCGGCGCAGGCGCCGCCCGCCGAGCGGCGACAGCGCGCCGGCGAGCTGGCCGACCTGGAGCTTGCCGGCGATCGCCTTCAGCTCCGAGCGCTCGCGCGCGGTCAGCGCGAGCGGGTTGCCCTTCGTCCGGCGCACGAGCGCCATGACGCGGCGGCGGTCGGCCGGCGACGTGCGCTCCATGACGTGGCCGTGCGTGACCCGGGCCGCCTCGAACAGCAGCAGCCACGGCACCTTGCGCAGCGCGACGAGCTTCAGCATGGGGTCCGGCTACCCGCGGCGGGCTACGCCGACGCGGCGCGGCCCTCGGACTCGTCCTCGCCGGCGGCCTCGGTCACGAGGGTCGGCGGGATGCCGCGCTTGACGGTCTCGCGGGTGACGACGCACTTCTTCACGTCGCGGCGCGACGGCAGCTCGAACTGCACGTCGAGCAGGATCTCCTCGAGGATCGAGCGCAGGCCGCGCGCGCCGGTCTCGCGCTCGAGCGCCTTGTCGGCGATCGCGGCGAGCGCCTCGTCGGAGAACACCAGCTCGATGTTGTCGAACTGGAAGAAGCGCTGGAACTGCTTGGCGAGCGCGTTGCGCGGCTCGGTGAGGATCGTGATGAGGTCGTCGCGCGAGAGCTGGTGGACGGCGCTGACGACCGGCAGGCGGCCGATGAACTCGGGGATCAGGCCGTAGTTGACGAGGTCCTCCGGCAGGCAGTGCTCGAAGACCTCGCCGGTGTCCTTGACGTGGTGGGCCTCGATCGCCGCGCCGAAGCCGACGCCCTTGTGGCCGATGCGCCGCTCGATGACCTTGTCGAGGTTGGCGAACGCGCCGCCGCAGATGAACAGGATGTTCGTCGTGTCGATCGACAGGAACTCCTGGTGGGGGTGCTTGCGCCCGCCCTGCGGCGGCACCGACGCCGTCGTCCCCTCGAGGATCTTCAGCAGCGCCTGCTGGACGCCCTCGCCGGACACGTCGCGGGTGATCGACGGGTTGTCGGCCTTGCGGGCGATCTTGTCGACCTCGTCGATGTAGATGATCCCGGTCTCGGCCTTCTTGACGTCGTAGTCGGCGGCCTGGATCAGCTTCAGGAGGATGTTCTCGACGTCCTCGCCGACGTAGCCGGCCTCGGTGAGCGCGGTCGCGTCCGCGATGGCGAACGGGACGTTGAGGATCTTGGCCAGCGTCTGCGCGAGCAGCGTCTTGCCGCAGCCGGTCGGGCCCAGGAGCAGGATGTTGCTCTTCTGCAGCTCGATGTCGCTGTCGGCGACCTGCATCATCTGCACGCGCTTGTAGTGGTTGTAGACCGCCACGCTGAGCGTGCGCTTGGCCGGCTCCTGGCCGACGACGTACTCGTTGAGGACCTCCCAGATCTCGCGCGGCTTGGGGAGGTTCTCGATGTCGAACGAGGGCGGAGCGGTCAGCTCCTCGTCGATGATCTCGTTGCAGAGATCGATGCACTCGTCGCAGATGTAGACCCCGGGACCGGCGATCAGCTTCTTGACCTGCCGCTGGGACTTGCCACAGAAGCTGCAGAGCAGCTGCTCGTTTGAGTCGGTCGGTCGAGCCATATCGCCAGCGTCCCCGCTCGTCCCCGAACCTAATGCTCGGAGATCACGCGGTCAATGATCCCGTACTCCTTGGCCTCCTCAGCCGACATGAAGTAGTCGCGCTCGGTGTCCTTGGAGACCTTCTCGTACGTCTGCCCGGTGTGCTTGGCGAGGATCTTGTCCAGGCGCTGGCGGATGTCGATGATCTCGCGCGCGTGGATCTCGATGTCGGTCGCCTGGCCCTGGAAGCCGGAGCTCACCTGGTGGATCAGGATCTTCGCGTTGGGCAGCGCCATGCGCTTGCCCTCCGCCCCGCCGGCCAGCAGGAGCGCGCCCATCGACATCGCGATGCCGACGCAGATCGTCTGCACGTCGGGCTTGATGAACTGCATCGTGTCGTAGATCGCCAGCCCCGCGTACACCGACCCGCCGGGCGAGTTGATGTACAGCGAGATGTCCTTCTCGGGATCCTCGGACTCGAGGTGGAGGAGCTGGGCCACGATGAGGTTCGCGATCTGGTCGTCGACCGGGGTCCCCAGGAAGATGATGCGCTCGTTGAGCAGTCGCGAGTAGATGTCGAAGGCGCGCTCGCCTCGCGACGTCTGCTCTACGACCATGGGGACAAGTGGGCTCATGATCCTCGCTTCGTTCGCTCCGTGTCGGGGCGATTCCTCCCCGAAGTGCAGGTGCCGGAGTCTACCGAGTGGTCGTCCGCGCCCGGGCGGGCTTGAGCGTCCCCGGCCGGATGTCGCTCAGGAACCGGGCGTCCAGAGCTGTGAACCGGTGCCGCCCGGCGACTCCTCCTTGTCGGGCGTCCACAGCTTGTCGCGCGCCTGCGCCTGCTCGACGCTGATCGGCGTGGCGTGCTCGACGAGGAAGTCGATCGCGGCGCGCGCGGCGAGGTCCTCCTTGAGGTCCTCCAGGCGCCCGCTCTGCTCCAGGCGGTCGCGCAGCTTCTCGGGCTTGACGTTCTCGCGGGCGGCCGACGCCTGCAGCGCGTCGAGGACGTCGCCGTCGGACGGCTCGATCCCCTCGGCCTCCACGACGGCGGCCACGACGGCCTCGCGGCGCAGCGCGCGCTCGGCCTCCGGCTTGGCCTCCTCGAGCAGCTCCTCCTCGCTCTTGCCCGCGATCCGCAGGTAGGCGTCCTTGGTGATGCCCTGGTGGGAGAGCGAGTGCAGCATGCGATCCCACAGCTCGCGGGCGCGCGCCTCGACGAGCGACGGCGGGATGTCGACGGTCGCCTCCTGGGCGACGGCGTCGACGACGGCCTCGCGGAACGCCTGCTCGATCGCGCGCTCGTCGGCCTCCCTGAGCTTGGCGGCGATGTCCTCGCGCAGCTCGTCGAGGCTGTCGAAGCCGGCCTGGTCGACGGCGAAGTCGTCGTCGAGCTCGGGCAGGACCTTCTCGCGGACCTCCTTGACGGTGACCGCGAACTCGGCGTCCTTGCCGGCCAGGTGCGGGGCGCCGTAGTCGTCGGGGAACGACACCTTGACGGTGCGCTCGTCGCCGGCCTTGGCGCCGACGAGCTGCTCCTCGAAGCCGGGGATGAGGCGGCCGGAGCCGAGCTCGACCATCTGGTCGCGGCCGGCGCCGCCCTCGAACTCCTCGCCGTCGATCGAGCCGACGTAGTCCATGACGACGAAGTCGCCCTCGCGGGCCTCGCGGTCGGCGGTCTCCAGGCGGGCGGCGCGCTCGCGCAGCGCGTCGAGCTCGGCCTGGACGGCGGCGTCGTCGGCCTGCGGCTCGCGGCGGCCGACCTCGATGCCCTTGTAGGTGCCGAGCTGCGCCTTCGGGCGCACGCCGATCTCGACCGTGAACGTGTACGCCTCGCCCTCGGCCGGCAGCTCGTCGGGCAGCTTCAGCTCGGGGTCGCCGACGGTCGCGATGCGCGCGTCGCCGATCGCGTCCGCGTACCAGCGGGCGATCGCGTCGCGGACCGTCTCGTCGAGCACGGCCTCGCGGCCGATGCGGCGGATGACGACCGGCGGCGGCACCTTGCCCTTGCGGAAGCCGGGGATCCGCATGGAGCGGCCGAGCGCCCTGGCGGTCTTGGCGACCTCCCGCTCGACCTCCTCGGGCGGCACCTCGGCCTCGACGCGGACTCGGGACTCGGGCAGCTCGGTGACGGTCGTCTTCATGGGCGGCTGACGATAGCGGCCGCGCGCCGCACCGGACGTGGGAGCCATTTTCCGCGCGATACGCGGACGAGGGCTCCCACCCCGACGTGGGCCGCGGCCGCCGGCGCTACGACGAGATGCGCGCGGCGCGCGGCGGCGCGACGTCGCCGGCGGCGGCGAGCTGCGCGTACCGCTCGCGCGTCTGGGTCGCCACGTCGTTCCAGTCGAACCGCAGCACGTGCTCGCTGGCCTGGGCGACGAGGCGGTCGCGCAGGGCGTCGTCGGTCAGCACGCGCACCATCATGCGCGCGAGGGAGCGCGGGTCGCGCGAGCGGAAGCGCAGCGCGACGTCGTCGCTGGGCGCCACCTCGGCCAGCCCGCCGGTGTTGGCGACGATGCACGGGCAGCCGCTCGCCATCGCCTCCAGCGCCACCAGGCCGAACGGCTCGTACAGCGACGGCACCACGGTCAGGTCGGCGATCCGGTACAGCGAGTGCAGCAGCGCATCGTCGATCCAGCCGACGAACGTCCCGTGCTCCATGAGCCCCAGCTCCCGGGCCTGGCGCTTGAGCTCCTGCTCGTGCGTCCCCGAGCCGGCCACGAGGAAGCGCAGGTTCGGCACCTTCCGGATGACGGCCGGCAGCGCGTCGAGCGCGAACTGGAAGCCCTTCTCGTACACGAGGCGGCCCACGAGCAGCAGCAGCCGCTCGTCGGGCGCCGCGTAGCGGGCGCGCAGCGCCTCCAGGTCGCCGACCGGCTGCAGGTCGCCCGGGTCGATCCCGTTGGGGATCACGGTCACGCCCGCCTCGTCGACGCCGAACACGTCGGCGATGTGCCCGCGCATGTAGTGGGAGCAGCAGACGATCGCGTCGGCGCGGCGGGCCATCCAGCGCTCGGTCGCGTGGATCGTCGACTGCGGCGGCTTGTCGACCCAGCCCTGGTGGCGGCCGTGCTCGGTCGCGTGGATCGTCGTCAGGAACGGGACGCCGGCGCGGTCGGCCAGCGCGGTCCCCGCCCGCGCCACCAGCCAGTCGTGGCCGTGCACGAGGTCCACGTCGAGCTCGTCGAGGAGCTCGGACCCGACGCGCAGCATGTCGTCGTTCATCGCCTGCACCCAGGCCAGGAAGCGGTCCAGGTCGCGCGGCCAGGCCGGCTCGGGCACGCGGTGGACGTGCACGCCCGCGCGGACCTCGCGCTCCGGCTCCCCGCGCGTGAGCACGTGGACCTCGACGCCCTGGCGCACCAGCGCCTCGCTGAGCTTGCGCACGTGCCGCGCGAGGCCGCCCTCGACGACCGGCGGGTACTCCCAGGAGACGATGAGAACGCGGCCGTTCACGGCTGCCGGAACTGTACGCGCCGCGCCCGCCCGGCGGCGCGCTCCGTGATCAACCGCACGCCGCGTAGACCTAGACCCGCTCCAGGAGGGACAGCCGCTCGTCGTGGACGAGCAGCTCGCGCCAGTCGCCGTCGGGCAGCTCCGCCCGGCACGGCGCGTCCGGGGCGACCGGGACGATCACCGCGACCTCGTCGTCGCCCCGCGTGAACGCGCACACCCCCGCCGGCGACGCCAGCGGCCGGTAGGCGCCGGCGAACGCCTCCGGACGCCGGGCGCGGAGCTGCAGCGCGGTGTGGATCAGCCACAGCTTGCGGTGCTCGGGCGCCGGCTCCGCGCCGTCGCGCAGGGCGTCCAGGGCGGCCCGGCGCGCCGCCCAGTCCACCGGCCGGCGGTTGTCGGGGTCGACGAGGTTGAGCGCGAGCAGCTCGTCGCCCTGGTAGGTGTCGGGCACGCCCGGAACCGTGTGCTTGAGCAGGAGCTGGCCGAGGATCGACCGCTCCCCCAGCTCGGCCACCCGCGCCTGGAACGGCAGGAAGTCGGCCAGGAACGCCTCGGAGGCGACGACGGCGCGGGCGAAGCGGATCACGCTCTCCTCCCACGCCCGGTTCTGCTGCACCCAGCTCGTGTTGACCTTCGCCTCGCGCAACGCCTTCTCCAGGTAGGCGTCGAGGCGCTCGAGCGGCTCGATCGGCCACGCCCCCACGAGCGTCTGGTACAGGAAGTACTCCTCGTCGGCGTCCGGCCCGAGCCCGTCCTCCCGCAGCGGCGCGTTCAGCTCCCGCCACGCCAGCACCCGCTCGCGCCACTCGCCGGGCACCCACGTCAGCGCGCCGATCCGCGCGCGCACGTCGCCGCCGCGCTTGGTGTCGTGCGTCTGGGTGACGAGCAGGTTCAACGGATGGCGCCGCGCCCGCTCCAGGTTGGCGGCGTGGAAGTCGGCGACCTCGAGCCCGAACCGCTCGGGCGCCCCGCCGACCTCGTTGAGGGCGATCAGGCGGTGGTAGCGGTAGAAGGCGGTGTCCTCGACGCCCTTGGCCATCACCGGCGGCGAGGTCTGCTGGAAGCGCTCGACGAACCCGCCGGGGACGCCGCGGTCCTCGAGCAGGAGCGCCCGCGCCAGGTCCCCGTCCATGTGGGCGGCCGCGATCGCGCGCTCGTCCTCGGGCGCCACCAGCCCCGCCCACGGGTCGACGTACGTGCGGTAGACGGGCAGGCGGGCGAGCGCCTCGGCGATCGTCGCCGCGTCGAACGCGCCCTCGCCCTCGCGCACCAGCCGATCGACCTCGCGCGCGAACGTGCCGGTCGCCTGCTCGAGCTGGGCCTCCAGCGCGATCTCCTCGAAGCCGCGCGTCTCGCCGGTGAACTCGACGTACAGGGCGGTGAACACGGGCTCGGCGCGCGCGTCGACGAACAGCGCCTGCACCTGGTTGAGGAACTCGTAGCCCACGGTGCCGGCGACCGGCCACTCCGCGCGCAGCGGCTCGTCGACGGCCAGGATCTTCTCGACCCACACCCGCTCGGCCCCGGCCGCGCGCAGGCGGCGCAGGTAGTCGTCGGGGTCGGCGAGCCCGTCGGGATGGTCGACGCGCAGCCCGTCGATCACGCCGTCGGCCAGCAGCTCGAGCACCTTGCGGTGGGTGACCTCGAACACCTCGCGGTCCTCCTGGCGGATCGCCGCCAGGTCGTCGATGTCGAAGAAGCGCCGGTGGGCGCCGGTCTCCTCGTCGATGTCGAAGAACTTCGCCCGCAGCGCCGGGTCGCTCCACCAGCGGTTCTCGTCGGAGACCCCCATGTGGTTGGGGACGATGTCGAGCACGATCCCCAGCCCCATCGACGCGAGCGCCCGCAGCCCGTCCTCGCCGCCGAGCTCGTCGGACACCCGGGTGGGGTCGATGACGTCGTAGCCGTGCGTGGATCCCGCGCGCGCCTGCAGGGCCGGCGACAGGTACAGGTGCGAGACCCCGAGATCGCGCAGGTAGGGGACCAGCTCGGCCACGTCGGCGAACGTGAGCTGCGGCGAGAGCTGCAGGCGGTAGGTGGCGCGCATCCGCCGTGCCCTACCCCTCGCGCCGCAGGACGAGCATCGAGCGCGACGGCACGAGCACCGTCTCGCGGGCGGCGATCCGGCGCGCGCCCGGCTCCTCGTCGGGGTCGAACGTCGACAGCTCGCTGCACCACGTCTTGCCGAAGCGCTCGCCGGGGAGGCGGAACTCGACGTCCTCGAAGTGCGCGTTGACCAGCAGGATGAACGAGTCGTCGCGGATCTCGCGGCCGCGGTCGTCGACCTCCTGGAGCTGGTCGCCGTTGAGGAACACGCCGACGACGTGGCCGTCGTCGCGGTTCCAGTCGTGCTGGGTCATGCGCCGCCCGTCGGGGCGGAACCACCAGGCGTCGGGGATCCCGGCGTCCTCGACGTCGCGGCCGGCCAGGAAGCGCGTGCGCCGGAACGCGGGATGGTCTCGGCGCAGCGCGATCAGCCGCTTGGTGAAGGCCAGCAGCGCGCGCTGGTCGTCGTCGTGCTCCCACGCGAACCAGGAGATCTCGCTGTCCTGGCACCAGGCGTTGTTGTTGCCGCCCTGGCTGCGGCCGAACTCGTCGCCGCCCAGCAGCATCGGCGTGCCGATCGACAGCATCAGCGTCGTCAGGAAGTTGCGCTGCTGGCGCAGGCGCAGCGCGTTGATCTCGGGGTCGTCGGTCGGCCCCTCGACGCCGCAGTTCCAGGAGCGGTTGTCGTCGGTGCCGTCCTGGTTGTCCTCGAGGTTGGCCTCGTTGTGCTTCTCGTTGTAGGAGACGAGGTCGCGCAGCGTGAAGCCGTCGTGGGCGGTGATGAAGTTGATCGAGGCGAACGGGTCGCGCCCGTCGGCCTCGTACAGGTCCGACGAGCCGGTCAGCCGCGCGGCGAAGTCGCCGATGCTGGCCTGCCCGCGCCAGAAGTCGCGCACCGTGTCGCGGTAGATGCCGTTCCACTCGCTCCACAGCACCGGGAAGTTGCCGACCTGGTAGCCGCCGGGGCCGACGTCCCACGGCTCGGCGATCAGCTTCACCTGCGACAGGATCGGGTCCTGGTGGATCGTGTCGAAGAACGCCGACAGGCGGTCGACGTCGTACAGCTCGCGCGCGAGCGCGCTGGCCAGGTCGAAGCGGAACCCGTCGACGTGGCACTCGGCCACCCAGTAGCGCAGCGAGTCCATGATCAGCCGCAGGACGCTCGGGTGCACCGGGTTGAGGCTGTTGCCCGTGCCGGTGAAGTCCATGTAGTGGCGCGGGTCGTCGGGGACGAGCCGGTAGTAGCTGGCGTTGTCGACGCCCTTGAACGACAGCATCGGGCCGAGGTGGTTGCCCTCGGCGGTGTGGTTGTAGACGACGTCGAGGATCACCTCGATCCCGGCGCGGTGCAGCGCCTTCACCATCCCCTTGAACTCGCGCAGCGCGTCGCCGCCGTTGTCCGCGTGCGCGTACAGCGCGTGCGGGGCCAGGTAGCCGATGGAGCTGTAGCCCCAGTAGTTCGTCAGCCCCCGCTCGGCCAGGAACGACTCGTCGACGATCTGGTGGATGGGCAGCAGCTCGATCGCGGTGACGCCGAGGTCGCGCAGGTAGCCGAGCGCGGCGTCGGAGGCCAGCCCCGCGTACGTGCCGCGCAGCTCGTCGGGGACGTGCGGGTTGAGCTTCGTGAACCCCTTGACGTGGGTCTCGTAGATGACGACGTCCGACCACTTGTGGTTGGGCGGCCGGTCGTCCTCCCAGTCGAAGCGCGGGTCGACGACCACGCAGCGCGGCATCGCCGGCGCGGAGTCCTCGTCGTCGGGCTCGAGGTCCGCGTCGGGGTTGTCGGGGTCGGGCACGTACGGGAGGACGTTGGCCCCGAACCAGTCGACGGTGCCCTCGATCGCCTTCGCGTACGGGTCGATCAGCAGCTTGTACGGGTTGAAGCGGTGGCCGGACGACGGGTCGTAGGGGCCGTGCACGCGGTAGCCGTAGCGCTGGCCGGGGCCGACGCCGGGCAGGTAGCAGTGCCAGGTGTGGGCGGTCTGCTGGCGCACCTCGAGGCGCTCCTCGGCGCCGCCGTCGTCGAACAGGCACAGCTCGACGCGCTCGCCGTGCTCGGAGAACAGCGAGAAGTTCGTCCCCTCGCCGTCCCAGGTGGCGCCGAGCGGGAACGGGCGCCCCGGCCACACCTCGCGCTCGCTCATGCCACGAGCGCCCCGGCCAGCGGCGGCAGGCGCACCCGTCCGTCACGCAGCGCCGCGTCGTGCGTGGCGAGGACGACGCGGTCGCCGTCGACGGGCACGTCGCGCGCCTCGCGGGCGAAGTTCATCGCGAGCTCGTGCTCGCCGCGGCGCGCCACCAGCCAGCGCGCGTCCTCGTCGAACCGGCACTCCGCCTCGCCCCGGACCTGACGGCGGACCCGCAGCAGCTCGGCGTACAGCGACCGGATCCGCTCGTCGACGCGGCCGGCCGGCCGGGAGCGCTCGAACGTCGCCGGATCCTGCGGATCGGGGATCTCCTGGCCGGCGAACTGCGCGAACGCGGCGAACTCCCGCCGGCGCCCGTCGCGCGTCGCGCGGGCGATGCGCTTGTCGATGTGATCCGTGAAGAACTGGAACGGCGCGTCCTCGCCGTACTCCTCGCCCATGAACAGCATCGGCGTGAACCCTGACAGGAGCACGCAGAACGCGGCGAGCGGCTGCGCCTCCCGGGGCAGCCGGTCGCCGAACGCGCGGTTGCCGACCTGGTCGTGGTTCTGGTCGAAGACGACGAACGCCTCGCGGGGCAGGTCGCCGGCGGGCGCCCCGAACGTCTGCCCGCGGTAGCTGGACCAGGTGCCGTCGTGGACGTGCGGGCGGCGCATCGCCTTGGCCAGGTCGGCGACGCGGCCGAACTCCGCGTAGTAGCCGTCGCGCTCGTCGGTGACGAGCGTGCGGACGGCGTGGTGGAAGTCGTCGGCCCACGCGGCGTCGCAGCCCCAGCCGCCGACGGCCGGGTCCCGCATCACCCGCGGGTCGTTGAGGCCGCTCTCGGCGATGACGAGGGCGCCGTCGCGCGCGGCGTGCACGCGGCGGGTCAGCTCGGCGACGAGGTGCTCGGGGCGCTGGTCGAAGATCGCGTGCAGCGCGTCGAGGCGCAGCCCGTCGACGTGCATCTGCCCCACCCAGTACTCGGCCGACTGGCAGGCCCACTCGCGCACCGCGTCGCAGCCCGCGTCGTCGTAGTTGATCGCCTCGCCCCAGAACGTCGAGTACTTGTCGGTGAAGTACGGGCCGAACGCGGACATCGCGCGGTTGCCCGAGGCGCCGACGTGGTTGTAGACGAGGTCGAGGATCACCGCGATGCCGCGGGCGTGGGCGGCGTCGACGAACCGCGCGAACGCCTCCGGGCCGCCGTAGGCGCGGTGCGCGGCCCACAGGTACACGCCGTCGTAGCCCCAGCCGCGGTCGCCGGGGAAGTCGGCGATCGGCATGACCTCGACGGCGGTGATGCCGGCGGCCGCGAGCGACTCGAGCCGCTCGATCGCCGCGTCGAACGTGCCCGCCTCGGTGAACGTCCCGACGTGGAGCTCGTAGACGACGAGGTCGGCCAGGGCGGGCACCCGCCAGCCGTCGTCGGCCCAGGCGTGCGACGCCGGGTCCCACACCCGCGACGGGCCGCGCAGCCCGCGCGGCTGCCAGCGCGTGCACGGGTCGGGCAGGCGCCGTCCGTCGAGCAGGATCCAGTAGTCGTCGCCGCTGCCCGCGGGGACCTCCCCGGCCCAGGTGCCGTAGCCCTCGTCGGCGAGCGGATGGTCGCCGCGGCGCGCCACGCGCACGGCGACCTCGCCGGCGTTGGGCGCCCACACGCGCACGCGCGAGCGGCCCGGCCCGAGCGGGGTCGCGCCGAGCGGACGGCGGAACGGCAGGTCGGGCTCGCTCACCGGGCGCTCTCGGGGACCAGCCACAGCACGCCCAGCGGGGGCAGCGTCAGCTCGGCCGACCACGGCTGCCCGTGCCACGGCACCGCCTCGGCCTTCACGCCGCCGAGGTTGCCGACGCCGCTGCCGCCGTACACGGCGGCGTCGGTGTTGAGCACCTCGCGCCAGCGGCCCGGCTGCGGCAGGCCGACGCGGTAGGCGTCGCGCGGGACGGGCGACAGGTTGCACACGCACACGAGCTGCGTGTCGCCGTCGAGCCCCTGGCGGGCGAACGCGACGACGTTGCGGTCGGCGTCGTTGGCCTCCAGCCACCAGAAGCCGGCGCCCTCGAAGTCGCGCTCCCACAGCGCCTTCTGCTCGCGGTAGACGTGGTTGAGGTCGCGCACGAGCGCCTGCATGCCCGCGTGCCCGGCGTCCTCGAGCAGGTGCCAGTCCAGCGAGCGCTCGTGGCTCCACTCCTGCTCCTGGGCCAGCTCGCCGCCCATGAACAGCAGCTTCTTGCCGGGGTGCGCCCACATGTAGGCGTAGAGCGCGCGCAGGTTGGCGAGCTGCTGCCAGCGATCGCCGGGCATCTTGGACAGCAGCGAGCCCTTGCCGTGGACGACCTCGTCGTGGCTGAGCGGCAGCACGAAGTTCTCGCTGAAGGCGTACATGAGGCTGAACGTCAGCTCGTGGTGGTGGTAGCGCCGGTGCACCGGGTCCTGCTGGAAGTAGCCCAGCGTGTCGTGCATCCAGCCCATGTTCCACTTGAAGCCGAAGCCCAGGCCGCCGACGTAGGTGGGCCGCGACACGCCCGGCCACGCCGTCGACTCCTCGGCGACCGAGATGATCCCCGGCTCGCGCCCGTGCAGGACCTCGTTGAGCGACTTCAGGAACGCGACCGCGTCGAGGTCCTCGCGCCCGCCGAACTCGTTGGGGATCCACTCCCCCTCCTTGCGCGAGTAGTCGAGGTACAGCATCGACGCGACCGCGTCGACGCGCAGCCCGTCGACGTGGTACTCGCGCGGCCAGAACAGCGCGTTGGCCAGCAGGAAGTTGCGCACCTCGTTGCGGCCGAAGTTGAAGACGAGCGTGCCCCAGTCGGGGTGGCTGCCGCGGCGCGGGTCCTCGTGCTCGTACAGCGCGGTGCCGTCGAAGCGCGCCAGCGCCCAGTCGTCGCGCGGGAAGTGCGCGGGCACCCAGTCGAGGATCACGCCCACGCCGGCCTGGTGCAGGCGGTCGACGAACGCGCGGAAGTCGTCGGGCGAGCCGAAGCGCGGGGTCGGCGCGTAGTAGGAGGTGACCTGGTAGCCCCACGAGCCGCTGAACGGGTAGGCCATGACCGGCAGCAGCTCGACGTGCGTGAAGCCGAGGTCGGTGACGTAGGCGGCCAGCTCGTCGGCCAGCTCGCGGTAGGTGAGGCAGCGGTTGCCCTCGAGCGGGTTCAGCCGCCACGACCCGAGGTGCACCTCGTAGATCGACATCGGCCCGCTCAGCGGGTCCAGGGCGCGGCGGCGCTCCATCCACTCGGCGTCGCCCCATTCGTGGCGGGGGCGGTGCACGACGGAGGCGGTCGCCGGCGGCATCTCGGCGGCGAACGCGACCGGGTCGGCCTTCAGGCGCAGCTCGCCGGTCTGCGTGCGGATCTCGTACTTGTAGCGGGCGCCCGCCTCGACGCCCGGCAGGAAGACCTCCCAGATCCCGGAGGCGCCCATCGAGCGCATCGGGTGCAGCCGCCCGTCCCACGAGTTGAAGTCGCCGACGACGCTCACGGAGCGCGCCGACGGCGCCCACACCGCGAACGAGGTGCCGGCGACGCCGTCGATCTCGGTGACGTGCGCGCCCAGCCGCGCGTACAGCTCCTCGTGGCGGCCCTCGCCGGCGAGGTGCAGGTCGAGGTCGCCGATCGTGGGCGGGAACCGGTAGGGGTCCTCGATGCGGAACGTCCCGCCGTCGGGGTAGGCGACCTCGAGTTCGTAGCGCAGCGGCAGCTCGGCGCCCTTGACGACGCCCTCGAACAGGCCGGCGGGGTGGGTGCGCTTCAGCGGCACCGGGTCGGAGCCGTTGCACAGCACGGCGACGCGCTCGGCCTCGGGCCGGTACGCGCGCACCTTGACGCCGCCCTTCGCGGGATGGGCGCCCAGCAGCGCGTGCGGGTCGGCGCTGCGGCCTTCGACGAGCGCGTCGGCGGCCGCCGTCATCGGGAGGCCCCCACGGCCGCGAGAAGGAGCCCCAGGCGAGTTCTCGCTGAGAATCCGAGCCTCCTGGGCGAGGATTCCGCCGTCATGCGATGGGCTCCGCGAGGATCCGCTCCACGCCCGCGACCGGCACCTTGATCCAGTCGGGGCGGTTGTCGAGCTCGTAGCGCAGCTCGTAGACGGCCTTCTCGAGCTCGTAGATGCCCAGCAGCGACTGGATCGCGCTCTGGCCGGGCGGGAGCAGGTTCGTGTCCACACACGACAGGTACCCGTCGAGAAACGCCTGACGCGCGCGCTCCTCCCAGCCGTCGGGCACCGGGTTGCCGCGCAGCAGCGCCGACGCGGACGCGGCGTAGGCGAACGAGCGCAGCATCCCGGCGACGTCGCGCAGCGGGGAGCGCTTGCGGCGGCGGTCGGTGACCGGGCGCGCCGGCTCGCCCTCGAAGTCGAGCACCACCCAGCGGGCGTCGGCGCCGCTCGTGCGCAGCGTCTGGCCCAGGTGCAGGTCCCCGTGGTTGCGGATCAGCCGCCCGCCCTCGCCGGCGTGCGACATCGTCTGCAGCCGGTCGCGGATCTCCTCGCCGCGGCCGAGGATCGGCGTCACCGCCGGGTCGTCCTCGGGCAGGCGCAGGAAGATCCGCTCGATCTCCTCGTCGATCGTGGCGGTCATCAGCGACAGGCCCTCGGGCGTCGAGGACTCGGGCGCGAAGTCCGGGTCGGACGCGTCCGAGCCCAGCAGCGCGTGCATCGTGCCGATCACCTCGCCCAGCTCGTGCAGCCGGGCGACGAAGCGGTCGGGGTCGCTGCCCAGCTCGTCGAGCGCGAGCTCCCAGCCGTCGCGTCCGCCGACCACCAGCTCCTGCGCGATCCCGAGCGTCGTGGACAGCGTCTCGCCGCTGAGCTCGTACCAGCCCCACAGCGCCGCGATGTTGGGGAACTCGCGGGCGGCGAGGAAGCGCAGCATCTCCAGCTCCGGGTTCTTGCCCGGCTCCAGGCGGCGGAACGCCTTCAGCGCGACGCGCTCGTCGATGACGACCGTGCTGTTGGACTGCTCGGCCCCCATCGGGCGCACCGACGGGGAGTCCGGCAGCGCGGGCGCGCCCTCGAGCCAGTGGAACTCGATGGTCCCGGCCGGCGACGGCGCCACGGCGTTGGCGCTCAGCAGCCGCGCGACGGCGGCCGCGTGCGGCTGGCTGGTGAGCGCGTCGAACGCGACCCGGCCGCGCTCGATCCCCAGCAGGAGCTGGTAGAGCTCGTGCGTGCCGGCGTGGAAGCGCGCCTCGATCAGGCCGATCGCGGTCGGCGGGTCCTCGGCGAGCGTCAGGACGTCGACGAGCGTGACCTCCGCCACGTCGCGGGTCTTGGACGCGAACCAGCGCTGCTCGGGCAGCCACTCGCGCAGCGCCTCCTCGGACACGCGCCCGCGCAGGTCAGCCATCGCCGTCGCCCTCCTCGTCGTCATCCTCGGGCGGCTGCTCGAGCGTGAACCAGTAGAAGCCGCGCGGCGCGAGCGTCAGCAGGTAGGACAGCTCGCCGATGCGCGGAAAGCGGGTGCGGCCGAGCATCTCGACCGGGTAGCGGCCCTCGTAGCGGCTGAGGTCCAGCTCGACCGCCTGCGCGCTGCGGGCCAGGTTGTGCACGCACAGCACGACGTCGTCGACGAACGTGCGCACGTGGGCGAAGATCCGCGGGTTGCTGGTCCGCAGCGCCTCGTAGGTGCCCAGGCCGAAGACCGGGTGCTCCTTGCGCAGCATCACGAAGCGCCGCAGCCAGCGCAGCAGCGACGTCGAGGTGCGCAGCTGGGCCTCGACGTTGACGGCCTGGAAGCCGTACACCGGGTCCATCAGCGGGGGCGCGTAGAGCTGGGCGAAGTCGGCCCGGGAGAAGCCGCCGTTGCGGTCGCCCGTCCACTGCATCGGCGTGCGGACCCCGTCGCGGTCGCCGAGATAGACGTTGTCCCCCATGGAGATCTCGTCACCGTAGTAGAGGACCGGGCTGCCGGGGAGCGAGAACAGGATCGCGTGCATCAGCTCGATCTCGTCGCGCCCGTTGTCCAGCAGCGGCGCGAGGCGCCGGCGGATCCCGAGGTTGGACTTCATGCGCGGGTCCTTGGCGTACTCGGACCACATGTAGTCGCGCTCCTCGTCGGAGACCATCTCGAGCGTCAGCTCGTCGTGGTTGCGCAGGAACAGGCCCCACTGGCAGTTGTCGGGGATCTGCGGCGTCTGGTCGAGGATCTCGATGATCGGCGTGGCGTCCTCGCGGCGCAGGCCCATGAACATGCGCGGCATCACCGGGAAGTGGAAGGCCATGTGGCACTCGTCGCCGACCTCGGGGTCGCCGAAGTACTGGACGACGTCGGCCGGCCACTGGTTGGCCTCGGCGAGCAGCACGCGGTCGGGGTAGTCGGCGTCGATCTCACGGCGCACCCGGCGCAGGAACTCGTGGGTCTGGGGCAGGTTCTCGCAGTTGGTGCCCTCGGCCTCGAACAGGTACGGGACCGCGTCGAGGCGGAAGCCGTCCAGGCCGAGGTCCAGCCAGAAGCGCAGCACCTCGATCATCGCGTCCCCGACGGCGGGGTTGGCGTAGTTGAGGTCCGGCTGGTGGGAGTAGAAGCGGTGCCAGTAGTAGGCCTTGGCCTGGTCGTCCCACGCCCAGTTGGACGTCTCGAAGTCGATGAAGATGATGCGCGCGTCCTCGTAGCGCTCGGGCGTGTCGGACCACACGTACCAGTCGCGCTCCGGCGACCCGGGCGGCGCGGCGCGGGCGCGCTGGAACCACGGGTGCTCGTTGGAGGTGTGGTTCATGATCATGTCCGCGATCACGCGGATGCCGCGCTCGTGGGCGTCCTCCAGCAGCGCGCGGAACTCGTCGACGGTCCCGTAGACCGGGTCGATGTTCGTGAAGTCGCTGACGTCGTAGCCGCCGTCGCGCAGCGGCGACGGGTAGAACGGCATGATCCAGATGCAGTCGACGCCGAGCCACTGCAGGTAGTCGAGCTTGTCGCGCAGCCCCACGATGTCGCCGTGGCCGTCGCCGTTGCCGTCGTGGAAGCCGCGCATCAGCACCTGGTAGAAGACCGCGGTCTTGAACCAGAGCGGGTTGCTCTCGAACCAGCGCTGGTGCCCGGTCTGCGGCGTCACCGCGGGACCGCCTCGAAGATGTGGCCGGCCCGGTATCCCGGGTCGAGGCGGACGTAGTTGCGGCCGATCATCCAGTCGTAGCGCTCGCCCGGCGAGAGCAGGTCGCGCACCGCGAACGCGGGCGGCAGGCCCAGCTCGTAGGGCACGACGACGACGCCCTCCTGCGCGTGGTGGGGGTCGATGTTGACGACGGTGATGATCACGTCGTCGCCGTGGCGCTTGGCGTAGGCGACGAGCGCCTCGTTCTCGGTCTCCAGGAACTGGAGGTTCGTGAGGTGCTGCAGCGCCGGGTGGCGGCGGCGGATGCGGTTGACGGCCTCGATCAGCGGCAGCAGCGGCCCGTCGAGCGCGCGGTGCTTGACCTCGTACTTCTCGGAGTCCAGGTACTCCTCGCTGCCGGGCCGCACCGGAACGTGCTCGAAGCGCTCGAAGCCCGAGTAGATGCCGTACGTGGGCGACAGCGTGGCGGCCAGCAGCAGGCGCGGCGCGAACGCGGGCGGGCCGCCGTGCTGGAGGTACTCGCTGAGGATGTCGGGCGTGTTGGCGAAGAAGTTCGGGCGGTAGTAGCGCTCCATGCCCGACCGCGTCAGCTCGGTCAGGTACTCCTGCAGCTCCCAGCGCGAGTTCTTCCAGGTGAAGTACGTGTAGGACTGGTTGAAGCCGACCTTGGCGAGCGCGCGCATCATCGCCGCGCGGGTGAACGCCTCGGCCAGGAACAGCACGTCGGGGTCGCGGCTGCGGATGTCGGCGATCAGCCACTCCCAGAACGGCAGCGGCTTGGTGTGCGGGTTGTCGACGCGGAAGATCTTCACGCCGCGATCGACCCAGAGCTGCACGACGTCGCGCAGCGCCTCCCACAGCCCGCGCCAGTCCTCGCAGTCCCAGTCGACGTTGTAGATGTCCTGGTAGCGCTTGGGCGGGTTCTCGGCGTACTTCAGGGTGCCGTCCGGCCGGCGCTGGAACCACTCCGGGTGCTCGGTCAGCCACGGGTGGTCGGGCGAGCACTGGATCGCGAAGTCCAGCGCGATCTCGACGTCGTGCTCGCGGCACGTCTCGACGAGGTGCTCGAAGTCCGCGAGCGTCCCGATCTCAGGGCTGATCGCGGTGTGGCCGCCCTGAGCGGAGCCGATGGCCCACGGGCTGCCCGGGTCGCCGGGCTCGGCGACGAGCGCGTTGTTGCGGCCCTTGCGGTTCGTGACGCCGATCGGGTGGATCGGCGGGAGGTAGATGACGTCGAAGCCGAGCGCCGCCAGGCGCGGGACCTGCGTGGCGACGCCGGCGAGGCCGCCCCACGAGCGCGGGAACAGCTCGTACCAGCTCCCGAAGCGCGCGCGGACGCGGTCGACGTCGATCTGCAGCGGCTCGTCGAGCACGGCCGACGCGGTGCGATCCGGATAGCGCTCGGTCAGCTCGGCCAGGGCGGGGTCGAGGGCCGCGTCGACGGTCAGGTGGTCGGCGAGGCGATGGAGCTGGCGCCCGTCGACCGTGTCGTCGCCGGCGCGCGTCGCGATCGCGCGCAGCAGCACCGCGCCCTCCGACAGCTCGGGGCCGAAGTCCTCCTGGCCGGCGGCGACCTTGCGCTCGATCTCGCTGCGCCACGTCGCGAACTGGTCGGTCCACGCCTCGATGGTGAACGACCAGCGGCCCTGCGCGGTCACCGGGAAGGCGCCGGCCCAGCGATCGCCGCCCACGTGCTGGTCGATCCGGCGCATCGGCGCCTCGTGCCAGGGGGTGCGGTCGTCGTCGGGGCCGGCCGCGCGGTAGCGCACCACCGCGCGCAGGACGTCGTGGCCGTCCTTGAAGATCGTCGCCTCGACGTCGACGGTGTCGCCGACGCAGGCCTTGGCGGGATGCCGGCCGCAGTCGATCGAGGGCTGCGGATCCTCGATGCGGATCCGCGATGGCGGGTATGTGGGGACGGGCGGCACGGGCGTCGGGGCTCCTTCTTCCGCCTTCTCGCGCTGTCTAACCTCGATCGTGGTGAATCTTCCGAGAACCAGCGGCGTCCAGCTGCACCTGACGTCGCTGCCGCAGGGGCGGCTCGGGGATGATGCCTTCCGCTTCGTCGACTGGCTGCACGATGCCGGTCAGACCTGGTGGCAGATGCTGCCGCTGGGCCCGCCGGACCGGGCCCGCTCCCCGTACAAGGCGCGCTCGGCCTTCGCCGCGTGGCCGGGGCTGCTGGCCGACCCGCGCGCGCCGGTGAGCGCCGACGAGGCGGCCGCGTTCCGGGCGCGGGAGGCGTACTGGATCGACGGGTGGGCGGCGGTCGCGGGCGGCCGGCGGGCCGTGCTCGACCAGGTGCGCTTCGAGCGCGAGTGGGGCGCCCTGCGCGCGTACGCGGCGCAGGCGGGCGTTCGGCTCATCGGCGACGTGCCGATCTACGTCGCGCCGGGCGGCGCCGACGAGCGCACCTGGCCGGAGATCTTCCGCGACGACGCGCAGGCCGGCGTGCCGCCCGACGCCTACAGCGAGACCGGCCAGCTCTGGGGCAACCCGCTGTACGACTGGCCGCGGCTGCGCCGCGAGGGCTACCGCTGGTCGGTGGAGCGGCTGCGGCGCACGTTCGCGCTGTTCGACCTCGCCCGGCTGGACCACTTCCGCGGGCTCGTCGCCTACTGGGCGGTGCCGGCGGGAGCGCGCGACGCGCGCGCGGGACGCTGGGTGCGGGGGCCGGGCCGGGCGCCGCTGGACGCGGCGCGGCGCGAGCTCGGGCGGCTGCCGCTGATCGCCGAGGACCTCGGCGTCATCACGCCGGCCGTCGAGCGGCTGCGCGACGCGCTCGCGCTGCCGGGGATGCTCGTGCTGCAGTTCGGCTACGGCCCGGACGGCACGGCGCTGCACCGCGTCGACCGCCACCGCCGCCGGGCGCTGACGTACACGGCCACGCACGACTCCGACACCGCCCGCGGCTGGTACGAGACGCTCGACGCGCCGACGCGCGCGGCGGTCGACGCGGCGCTGGCGCCGTTCGACGACCGCGAGGCGTGGTGGCGGCTGATCCGCCTGAACGCGTCGTCGGCGGCGCAGGTCGCGATGGTGCAGGCGCAGGACGTGCTGGGGCTGGGCAGCGAGGCGCGCATGAACGTGCCGGGGCGCGCGACGGGCTCGTGGCGCTGGCGGATGGCGCCGGGCGCGCTGACGCCGGCGCTGGCGCGGCGGCTGCGCGAGGTCACCGAGGCCTCCGGGCGCCTGGGGGCATGAGCCGGCCGGGCCTGGTCGCGCTCGGCGACTCGATCACCCACGGCGACGTCGCGCCGATGCTCGGCGTGCGGTCGTGGTCGTGGGCGCAGTGGCTGGCGACGGCGCTGGAGCTGCCGTACACGGGACTGGCGGCGCCCGGCGCGACGGCCGGCGACGTGCTCCGGCGCCAGGTCCCGCGGCTCGACGGGCCCTACGCGGTCGGGTGCCTGTGGATCGGGGTCAACGACGTGCGCTCGCCGGCCTTCGACCCCGGCGCCTACGCGGCGGGGCTGATCGCGGCCGCCGACGCGGTCGCGGAGGCGTGCGAACGCGTCGTGATGCCGACGATCCCGCTCGACCCCGGGCGCCCGCGGGCCGGCCGCGCGAAGGTCACGACCGCCAACGCCATCATCGCCGCCCAGGCGCGCCGGGTGGGCGCCGCGCTCGTGGGGCTGTCGGGCCTGCGCGGGTGGCGGCTGGTGCTGCCCGACGCCGTCCACCTGACCGCGCTGGGCGAGCTGGAGGTCGCCGACCGCGCCGCGCGCGCCCTCGGCGCCCCGGTCCTCCCCTCCTCCCTGTGCGACCCCGACCGCTCGCTGCGGGGCGCCCTGCGCTACGCGGCGACGGGCCACGCCGCGGCGCTCGCGCGCGACTGGGCGCGCCGGGTGCGCGAGCGCCCGCGCTGATCGCCCCCTTCCCGCTCGCTCCAGCCGCCGTTGTCGGATCGCACTCGCATAGCGAGCTGGATCTGACAACGGCGCGTACGATCCGGGCGATGCGGCGGTGGTGGTTGCGCATCCGGCTCGGGCGGCGGCTCTCGCTGGGCCGCGGCGTGCGCCTCGGGCGCGGCGTGCGGATCGAGGCCGGCCCGCACGGGCGGATCGTGCTCGAGGACGGGGTCCGCGTCGGCGAGCGGGCCCGGCTGCTGGCGCGCGAGGGCGAGATCCGCGTCGGGCGGGACGCGCGGATCGGCGAGCGCACCGTGGTGGTCGCCCACGCCGGCGTCGACATCGGCGCGGGCGCGCAGCTTCGGAGCTGGTCGACGGTCACCGACTTCGAGCCCGTCGCCGACGACGTCGAGCGGCCCGTCCGGCTGCAGGGCGTGACCGCGAAGCCCGTCCGCATCGGCGAGCGCGCCGTCGTCGACCACGCCGCCAACGTCCTCGCCGGCGCCCGCCTCGGCGCCGGCGCCCGCCTGGGCCCGCACGGCGTCCTCGCCGGCGAGGTGCCGCCCGGGCGGACCGCCGAGGGCGCCGCGCCGGTCGCCGCCGTCGTCGGAGCGCCGCGCCGATGACCGAGCGCCTCGCCGCCTGGTATCGCACCGGGCCGCTCGGCCACCTCGTCGCCGGCGTCGCCGACTGGGCCCAGTGGCTGTCGGCCTACGCCTGGCGGCGCGCCCGCACGCGGATCGCCCGATCCCGCCGCGCGCGGTAGCGTGCCCCGGCGACCGTGCTCGCGCTGGTCGCCACGAACCTGGTCCGCCACAAGGGGCGCACGATCGCGACCGCGATCGGGATCGCGCTCGGCGTCGCGACGATCGTCGCGCTGCTGTCGATCGGCGACGGCCTCAAGCGCACCGCCGGGGAGCTCGTCCACCTCGGCCAGTCCGACTTCGGCCTGTTCCAGGACGGGCTCGCCGACCCGACCGCCTCGATCCTCCCCACGTCGCTGGCGCGCGACCTGGAGCGCCGCCCCGACGTGTCGCGCGCCACGCCGCTGCTGCTGATCGTCGAGGGCATCCGCCAGGACCCGGCCGCCGTCGTGTTCGGCGCCGAGCCCGACGGGTTCTTCGCCCGGCGCCTGGTGATGACCCAGGGCGATCGCGACCTGCGGCGCCGCACCGCGGTCGTCGGCGACCAGCTCGCCGAGCGCCTCGGCGTCGAGGTCGGCGACACCATCCGCATCAAGCGCCGCCGGTTCGCGGTCGCCGGCATCTACCACACCGGCATCTTCTTCGAGGACAACGGCGCGGTCGTCGACCTCGCCACCGCGCAGCGCCTGGAGCGCCGCGGCGACGACGCCACGAGCATCGTCGTCGAGCTCGCCCCGGGCGCCGACCAGAAGGCGACCGAGCGGGCGGTGCAGCGCGCCCACCCGGGGACGATCGCGATCGGCACGCCCGAGGAGGCGGCGCGCGCCGGCGCCAACGGCGAGCTCGTGCGCAAGACCGTGACGATCGTCGCCGCGCTCGCGCTGATCGTCGGCGGCCTCGGCGTCACGAACACGATGGCGATGGCCGTGCTCGAGCGCGAGCGCGAGCTGGCCCTGCTCAGCGCCGTCGGCTGGCGGCGCGCGCGGATCGCGCTGCTCGTCCTGGCCGAGGGGGTCGCGACCAGCGTGCTCGGCGCCGCGCTGGGCCTGCTGCTCGGCGTGCTCGGCGCCGACGCGCTCAACCGGCTGCTCGACGTCGCCGCCGTCGTCAGCCCGCAGGTGACGCTGCAGACGATCTGGCAGGCGCTGGCGATCGGCGTCGCGATCGGGGTCCTCGGCGGCCTCTACCCCGCCTGGCGCGGCACCTCGGCGTCACCGCTGCGCCTGCTCAGCGGCGGCACGTAGCGCCGTCGCCGGCTCGTCGACCAGGCGGCCGTCGCGCAGGTGCAGGACCCGGTCGGCGCGCGCCGCGATGAGCGGGTCGTAGGTGACGACGAGCAGCGTCGCCCCGCGCCGCTCGCGCGCGTCGACGAGCAGGTCGAGCACGAGCGCCGAGCTGGCCGAGTCCAGCGCGCCGGTCGGCTCGTCGGCCAGCAGCAGGCGCGGCTCGTTGGCCAGCGCGCGGGCCACCGCGACGCGCTGGCGCTCGCCCCCGGACAGCGCGGCGGCGCGCGTCGCCATCCGCGCCGACAGCCCCACCTCGGCCAGCAGCTCCTCGGCGCGGCGGCGGCGCTCGGCCGGCCGCGCCCCGGCCCCGATCAGCGGCAGCTCGACGTTCGCGCGCGCCGACAGGTGGGCGAGCAGGTGGTGATGCTGGAACACGAACCCGACCGTGTCGCGGTGGTACCGCGACAGGCCCCGCCCGTCGAGCGGGACGCCGTCGACGACGACCCGCCCCGCGCTGGGCCGGTCCAGGCCGCCGATCAGCGACAGCAGCGTCGTCTTGCCCGAGCCCGACGGGCCGGTCAGCGCGACGAACTCGCCGGGCTCGAGCGCGAGCGACACGCCGTCGAGCGCGACGACGTCGGGCGGGTGGCGGCGCGCGACGCCCTCGACGACGACGCGCGCGCCGCGGGCCTCCGCGATCTCAGCGGCGGACACGGACGCGCCAGTCGAGGTTCTCGCGCCCCTGGCCGCGGACCGCGACGACGACGCGGAACGTGAGCGTGTAGCCGGCCGCCCGCTTCGGCCACAGGATCGTGTCGCGGTAGCTGCCCCGGAACGCGTACGGGCGCTTGCCGCTGCGAGCGTGGCCCGGGTTCGGGTGCCGGCTGGCGACGACCTGGCCGTTGTAGAGGAACTGGTAGGTCGCGGTGGCCCGCAGCGGCCGGCCCGACGGGCTGCGCACGCTGACGGTGATCCGCCAGTCCTTGCCGCCCGCCTTCGGCGTGTGGTTCGGCGCGCGGAGCTTGGCCACGAACGGCGCGGCCGACACCGGCGCGGCGGTGGCCGCGGCGAGTCCGGCGGCGACGACGATGGTCGCGATCGGCAGCAACAGGCGCGGGCGTCGATGCATCGCTCACTCCTCCCGGGGATCGGGGCTCCTCGTCTCAAGCATACGGGCGGCGGCCGCGCGGGCGGCCGCGGCCAGCGCCTCGCGCGCCGGGCGCGACCGGTGGCCGAGCTCGGCCCGCGCGCGCCGGTCGTCGAACGCCATCGGCAGGCGCGCGAGGCGCACCTCGTCGAGCACGAGCAGGTCGGGCTCGCGGCCCAGCGGCGCCAGCGCCAGCCGCGCGCCCCAGGCCGCCAGGTGCACGGCGCGCCACGGCACCCCCACACGCGGGGCCGGCCGCCCGGCGACCTGCGCGACCTGCGCGAACACCTCGCGCAGCGTCAGGTTCTCGCCGCCGAGCAGGTAGCGCCGCCCCGCCCGCCCGTGCTCGAACGCGCGCCGGTGGCCGGCCGCGACGTCCTCGACGGCCACGACGTTCAGCGCGGCTCCGCGCAGATGCGCGCGGGCGCGGCCGGCGACGACGTCGGCGATCATCCGGCCCGTCGGCGTCGGGCGCCGGTCCCCGGGGCCGACCGGCGTCGTCGGGTTGACGACCACGACGTCGAGCCCCTCGGCGGCGGCCGCGAGCGCCAGCCGCTCGCCCTCGAGCTTCGTGCGCTTGTACGGGACCGCCAGCTCCCACGCCGGCGGCGCGTCGTCCTCGGTCGCCGGCCGGCCCGCGACCGGACCGCACGTGGCGCACGAGCTCGTGTGCACGACGCGGACGGGGCGGCCCGCGCGCGCCACGGCGTCGAGCAGCACGCGCGTCCCCTCGACGTTGACCGCCTGCATCGCGCGCGCGCCCGCGCGCGCGAAGCTGTAGAGGGCGGCGAGGTGGAAGACCGCGTCGCAGCCGTCCATCGCCCGGGCCACGGCGCCCTGGTCGAGCACGTCGCCGGCGACCGGCTCCACCCCCGCGGGGACCTCGGCCGGCGGGTCGCGGTCGAACGCCCGCACCCGCGCCCCGGCCGCCGCCAGCTCCGCCGCGACGTGGGCGCCGATGAAGCCGCCCGCGCCGGTCACCAGCGCCCTCACCGGCGTCCGCCCACCACCTGCCGGCCGACCCGCCAGGCCAGCGACGCGAGCGCGGTCGGCATCCGCTCCGCCTCGGCCACGACCTCCTCCAGCGCGGCCGCGAACCCGCACACGTCCGCCTCGGACACCACGAGCGCGGGCAGCGCCTTCACGACGCTCATGCGATGGCCCGCGACCTGGCACAGGATCCGGTGGCGGTGGAACAGCGGCACGGTGAGGAGCTGGGCGGCGAGCCCCGGCTGGGCCCGGTCGACCGCGCGGTACAGGCGCCGCCCGGCGCCGGCCGGCTCGCCCAGCTCGATCGCCCACATCAGCCCCAGGCCGCGGACGTCGCGGACGATCTCGTAGCGGTCGACGAGCGGACGCGTCAGCTCCAGCAGCAGGTCGCCCATGCGCGCCGCGTGCGCGACCAGGCCGTCGCGCTCCAGCACCCGCAGCGTCGCCAGGCCGGCCGCCGCGGCGAGGTCGTTGCCGCCGAACGTCGACCCGTGGCGCACGCCGCGCTCCATCCCGTCGAAGACGCGGTCCATCACCGTCCGCGAGCACAGCACCGCGCCGACCGGCACGAAGCCGCCCGACAGCGCCTTGGCCAGGGTCACGAGGTCCGGCTCCAGGTCCCAGTGCTCCAGGGCGAGCAGGCGCCCGGTCCGCCCCAGCCCGGTCTGCACCTCGTCGACGCAGAACAGGGCGCCGGCGGCCCGGCAGCGCTCCTGCGCGCCCGCCAGGTAGCCGTCGGGCGGGAGGTTGACGCCCTTGCCCTGCACGGGCTCGACGACGAACGCGGCGACGTCCCCGCGCGCGAGCTCGCGCTCCAGCGCGTCGAGGTCGCCGAACGGGACCGGGTCGCAGCCGGGCAGCAGCGGGCCGAAGCCGTCGCGGAACTCCGCGTTCCCGTTGAGCGACAGCGCGCCGAGCGTGAGCCCGTGGAACGCGTGCTCGGCGTAGAGGATCCGCGGCCGCCCGGTGGCCGCGCGGGCGAGCTTGATCGCCGCCTCGACCGCCTCGGTCCCGCTGTTGGCGGGCACCATCGCGGCGATCGACGACGGAGCGCGCGCCACCAGCTCCTCGGCCAGCACCCCGCTCAGCAGCGTGACGCCGAGCTGCGGCAGGTTGGCCGTCCGCGCCGCGAGCACGTCCTCGAGCGCCGCCACGACCTC
Source organism: Capillimicrobium sp. (assembly GCA_035565675.1). Taxonomy (GTDB): domain Bacteria; phylum Actinomycetota; class Thermoleophilia; order Solirubrobacterales; family Solirubrobacteraceae; genus Capillimicrobium. Next base: position 35,212 of record DATMSA010000185.1, read on the forward strand.
CGGGTGGTTGCGCCCGAGCGCGAACACGCCGTAGCCGCACAGCAGGTCGAGGTAGCGGTCGCCGCGCTCGTCGACGAGGTACGGCCCGTCGCCGCGCACCCAGCGGCGGTCGAGGCCCAGCGTCCGCACGATGCGGCCGAGCTGCGGGTTGAGGTGGGCGTCGTTGAGGGCGAGCTCCTCGCCGCCGCGCGCGGCCAGGATGTCGCGGACCCGGGCGACGGCCATGTCCGGATGATCGCGCAGCGGCCCGCGCCGTGCCAGCGCGCCGGCGCGCGTCAGGCGCGGCGCAGCGCGAACACGGGCCACGGCCCGCGCACGCCGCGCAGGCGGTGGTCGCCGCGGCTCTCGAACCACAGGTCCGCGCCGACCGCGGTCCCGTACGTGGTCCCGGACACGAGCACCTCGCCCGCCTGCGCGAGCGCGCACACCCGCGAGGCGATGTGCACCGCCATCCCGCCGACGTCCTCGCCGATCAGCTCGCACTCGCCCGTGTGCAGTCCCGCGCGCACCTCCAACCCCAGCGCCTCCAGCTCGTCGACGAGGTCGCCGGTGCAGCGGATCGCCTCCGACGGGAGGCCGGCGAACGTCGCCAGCACGCCGTCGCCGGTGCCCTTCACCCGCCAGCCGGCGTAGCGCTCCAGCGCGCGGTCGGTGACCGCGTCGTGGGCGGCGAGCAGGTCGCGCCAGCGGTCGTCGCCGAGGCGCGCGGCCTGGGCGGTCGCGTCGCAGATGTCGGTGAACAGGACGGTGCGCAGGGCGCGCTCGCCGATCCCGTCGGCGCGCCGGCCGGTGACGAACTCGACGATCTCGCTGATCAGCCGCAGCGAGTCGCCGACGCTCGGGAGGCTGTCGGCGCCCGGCAGCTCCACGAGCCGCGCGCCCGGGATCCGCGCCGCGAGGTACCGGCCGTGGCGGACGTCCATGAGCATGTCGTCGGTGCGGTGCAGCACGAGCGTCGGCGCGCGCACCCGGTCGAGCAGGTGGCGCACGTCGGTGGCGCTCGTCATCACCGCCGCGCGCACCGTCCCGGGGCTGGCGCTCTGGCGCTCCAGCCGCGCGAACCAGGCGCGCAGGCGGGGGTCGTCGGCGGCGTTGGGCGCCACCCGGTCGACCAGCGCGCCCTCGCCCCAGTGCGCGATCTGCTCCTCGATCAGCGCGACGCGCTCGTCGACCGTCAGCGTCCACGGCACGTCGTCGCTGCGCTCGTTGGTCGCGAACGTCCCGTACAGGAGGAGGTGCGAAACCCGGTCGGGATGCGCGGCGGCGTAGGCGACGCAGACCGGCCCGCCGTTGGTGTAGCCGAGCAGCGCGGCGCGCTCGCTGCCGGCCGCGTCGAGCACCGCGTGGAGGTCGCCGACGTGCGCGTCGAGGTCGGCGCTGGGGAGCGGGTCCGACAGGCCCGCGCCGCGGCGGTCGTAGAGGATGAGACGCGTGAAGCGGGCCAGGCGCGACAGGAGTCGCGCCAGTCCGGGCTCCTCCCACACGAGCTCCACGTGGGTGGCGAAGCCGAAGCTGAGCACCAGGTCGACGGGCCCGTCGCCCACCACCTGGTAGGCGATGCTGACGTCGCCGTTGCGGGCGTACTGGGTGTGGGCGACCACGGCAGCGCCGAGCGTACGGGACGCGCGCGGGCGCGGGCGTGGTCCTCGCCGGCGAACGCGCGGATCAGCCCGCCGATCACGTCGCGCACGACCCCCTGGTTGACGTCGCGGCGCATGTGCAGGGGGAAGTCGTCGGCGGCGGCGAGCCCGACGCCGGCACACGCGCGGTAGTGGTGCTCGAGCGCGCCGCGCACCGGGGTCGTGCGGACCAGCTCGATGAGCTCGAGCTCGCACAGGACGCGCACGTGGTAGCTGACGTTCTCGATGCGGACGTTCAGCTCCCGGGCGATCGCGGCGGGGGTCCTCGTGCCGTCGCTGAGGAGCATGCCGCCGATGCGCAGCCGGACGCCGGTGTCTACGAGGCGCGCAGCTGCGTCGCCAGCCCCTCGAACGCGAGGACCCGGCGGTGGGCGCTCTCGCGCCGCGCCTCGAGGTCCACGATCGAGCTGAGCGACACCTGCCAGCACCGCGGATCGCCCAGCAGCCGGGCCTCGACCTCGCCCACGCGGATGAGCCACTCGAGCTCCTGACGGGTGCACCCGAGGCGCTGCGCGGCGTCGGCGGCGGTCAGCCAGGAGCCGTCCTCGGCCAGCGTGACGACGAGGTTGCGCCCCTCCGCCAGGAGCCGGTCGAGCTCGGCGTGCACTGCGGCCACGGCCTCCGGCTGCCCCGGCTCGACGTGCAGCGTCCACATGTGCCTCGTTCCTCCTCTGCGGATCCCTCGTGTAAGCGAGCGGGACCCTAGCGAAACGTCGAACCGCTTTTGTGATCAGCGGACGTTTATCATATGAGACGGCTCTGCCTCACTGGGCGGAGCAGGCGATCAGCCGGTCAGGACGGCGTGGATCGCGTCGGCGATGGCGGGCGCCCCCGGAAGCGCGGCCTCCTCCAGCGGCGGGCTGTACGGCGTCGGCGCGGTCGCCGCCCCGAGCCGCCGGATCGGCCCCTCGACCTCGTAGAGCAGCTCCTCGGTGAGGCGCATCGCGATCTCCGCCCCGGGGCCGAACTCGCCGACCGCCTCGTGGACGACGAGCGCGCGGCCGGTGGCGCGCACGCTGGCGACGAGCGTCTCGAGGTCGAGCGGCACGAGCGTCCGCAGGTCGATCAGCTCGACCCCGACACCGGCGAGACGCGGGTCCTCGCAGGCGCGCCGGACCTCGGCGACCATCCGCCCCCACGCGACCACCGTGACGTCGCCGCCGGCGCGCACCACGCGGGCGCGGCCGGGCGGCAGCGGCTCCCACCCGTCGTCGCGGTCGGGCGCGCGGCGGTTGTAGAGCCGCCGGTTCTCGACGAACACCACGGGACCGTCGTCGCGGATCGCGGCGCGCAGCAGGACGTCGACGTCGCGCGGGTCGCCGGGCAGGAAGACCTTCAGCCCCGGGACGTGGGCGAGCACGCCCTCCAGGCTCTGGGAGTGCTGGGCGCCGCTCGAGCGACCGCCGCCCGTCTGCGTGCGCACGACGAGCGGGATCGACACGCCGCCGCCGGTCATGTAGCGCAGCTTCGCGGCCTGGTTGACGATCGGGTCCAGGCAGACGGTCAGGAAGTCCATGTACATGACCTCGACGACCGGGCGCAGCCCGGCCATCGCGGCGCCGACCGCGGCGCCGACGACCCCCGCCTCGGCGATCGGCGTGTCCATGACGCGCTCGGGGCCGAAGCGGTCCAACAGCCCGCGGGTCGCGCCGTACACGCCGCCCCCGGCGCCGACGTCGATGCCGATCACCACGACGTCGGGGTCGGCCGCCATCTCGGCCTCCAGCGCCCCGCGGATCGCCTGCAGGTACGTCGGCGCCGCGTCAGGCATGGACGTCCTCCAGCACCGACTCGGCGTCCGGATACGGCGCGGCGAGACCGGACTCCACGGCCGCGTCCATCTCGGCGTCCGCGAGGGCGATCGCCTCGGCCGCCGCGGCGCCGCGGCCGGCCGCCTCGAGCGCGGCCACGGCGCGCGCGATCGGGTCGCGCGCCTCCCAGCGCGCGTGCTCCTCGGGGTCGCGGTAGGCGACGGCGTCGCCCTCGAAGTGCCCGTGCAGGCGGTAGGTCATCGCCTCCACCAGCGCCGGTCCCTCGCCCGCGCGGCAGGCGGCGATCGCGGCCTCAGCGGAGCGGCGCACCGCGACCACGTCGTTGCCGTCGACGCGCTCGGCGTGCTCGATCCCGTAGGCGCGGGCGCGCTCGACCAGCGGCGCCCCGCGCCACATCGCCTCGGTGTCGGTGAACTCGGCGAAGCCGTTGTTCTCGATCAGGAAGATCACCGGCGCCCGCCACAGCACGGCGAGCGTGACGGCCTCGTGGAAGGCGCCCGAGTGCACGGTCCCGTCGCCGGCGAACGCGACCGCCACCGCCCCGGTGCCCCGGCGCAGCGCGGCCAGCCCGGCGCCGACGGCGAGCGGCAGCCCGGCGGCGACGATCCCGTTGGCGCCGAGGACGCCGATGCGCGGGTCGGCGATGTGCATCGACCCGCCGCGCCCGCGGCAGGTGCCGGTGGCGCGGCCGAACAGCTCCGCCATCATGCCAGCGGCGTCGACGCCCTTGGCCAGGCAGTGGCCGTGGCCGCGGTGGGTGGTGGTGATCGCGTCGGCGCGCTCCAGGACGCCGCAGACGCCGGCGGCCACCGCCTCCTGGCCGATCGAGACGTGGACGAAGCCCGGGATGCGCCCGTCGCGGAACAGGCGCGCCACCCGCAGCTCGAAGGCCCGGATGCGGGCCATCGTGCGCAGGTCCTCGAGGAGCACGTCGGGGTCGGCGTCGCTCACCGCCCCTCCTCCTCCAGGCGGCGGGCGATCTCCTCGCGCAGCCGGAACTTCTGGACCTTGCCGCTGGCGGTCTTGACCAGCTCGTCGACGAGCTCGAGGCGCTCGGGCAGCTTCTGCGTCGCCAGCCCGCGCTCGCGCAGGAAGCCGGTGAGGTCGGCGAGCGTCGGCGCGGCGCCCGTGCGCGGCACGACGAACGCGCAGGCGCGCTCCACGAGCACCGGGTCCGGCATCGCGACGATCGCGACCTCGGCGACGTCGGGGTGCTCGGCCAGCAGGTCCTCGACCTCCTTGGCGCTGATGTTCTCGCCGCCGCGCACGATGACGTCCTTGAGGCGACCGAGGATGCGCAGGTGGCCGTACGCGTCCATCGCGGCGAGGTCGCCGGTGCGAAACCAGCCGTCGGCGTCGAAGGCGCGCTCGGTCAGCGCCGGGTCCAGGTAGCCGAGGAACAGCTCGGGGCCGCGGACGACGAGCTCGCCCGGCGTCCCCGCCGGCAGCTCGCGCCCGTCCTCGCCGACCACGCGCGCGCGGGCGCCGCCGATCGGGCGCCCGTCGGTGGTCGTGTGGCGCTCGTCGGTGTCGTCGATCGGCGTGCCGCTGACGGTCGGGCACTCGCTGGACCCGTACAGGCGCGACGCGCGGCAGCCCAGCCGCGCGCTCGCGCTGCGGATCAGCTCCGGCGCGACGTCGGCGCCGCCGCAGCCGAACACGCGCAGCGAGCTGACGTCGCGCCGCTCCAGCTCCGGCGCGGTCGCGAGGCCGTGCAGGAACGGCGTGGCGCCGATGATCACGCTGCAGCGCTCGCGCTCGATCAGCTCCAGCGCCGCGCCGGGCGCCCACACGTCCTGCAGCACGACCCGCGTGCGCAGCATCGCCGGCATGAGCAGCCCGTACAGGACGCCGGTGATGTGCGTCACCGGCGACGGCATCAGGATGCGGTCGTCGCCGTCCATCCGGTACAGGTCGACGATGCTCTGCGTCTCGTAGACGAGCGTGTCGTGGCTGTGCAGGACGCCCTTCGGGTCGGCCTCGGTGCCCGACGTGTAGAGCAGCAGCGCGGGGTCGCCGGGGTCCCGCGCGACCCGCGGCGGCGCCGCGTCGCCGGCCGCGGCGACCACCTCGGCCAGCGCCGTCGTCCCCGGCGGCGGATCGCCGACCACGAGCACGTGCTCGAGGTCGGGCAGCTCCGGCGCCAGGCGGGCCAGCATCGCGGCGTGGTCGCAGCCGCGGAACGCGTCCGGGACCACGATCACGCGGGACGCCGCCTGGCGCAGGATGAACCCGAGCTCCCGCTCGCGGTAGATCGGCACGATCGGGTTGCTGATCGCGCCGAGCGCGACGGTCGCGTAGTGGACGACGTACGCCTCGAGCCAGTTGGGGAGCTGGTAGGAGACGACGTCGCCCCGGCGCACGCCCAGCCCGTGCAGCGCGGCCGCGGTCGCCCGCACGGAGCGGGCGACCTCGGCGTAGGTGACCCGTCGCTCGCGGTCCACGACCGCGACGTCCGCGGGCACCGCGCGCACGGCGTCGTCCAGGAGCGAGTCGACGAGCCGTCCCGGCCACCAGCGGCGGTCGAAGGCGTCGGCCGGCCGCCGCACGGCGGCCGGCTGGAAGCGCCTACGCCGCAACCGTCTCAGCGCCCGCGAGGACGCGCTCGGCCAGCCAGGTGGCGCACTTCTCCGCCGCGACCTCCAGGCTGGAGCGGTCGCTGTAGAGCGTCATGTGCTTGGTCGCCGGCACGACGAAGAGCTCCTTCTTCGTCGTGGGGATCATGTTGAAGACCTCCAGCTCCTTGTCCCAGAGGGTCAGGTCGTCCTCGTCGGCCACGACCATCAGCGTCGGCGTGTCGAGCAGGCGCCCGACGTACGGGTAGACGCTGTAGGACATGAGCAGCTCGACCGAGGCGAGCGTGTTGCGGTGCTCGTGCGCGGGCGCCACGGTCCGCTTGAGGTCCATGAACGCCTCGTAGGTCTCCGGGAACGGCCACGTGCACAGCACCTCGCCGACCCGCGTCGTCGACATGTCGATGTAGCCGTGCTCGCCGGTCTTGAAGCGCTCGACGCGGTCGCGCTCCACGGCCTCCTGCAGGGCGCGGAACCCCGTCGTGCCGTGGACGCGGCGCATGTTCACGAAGCCGTCGACGACCGGGACGATCGAGATCACGTTGCGCACGCGGCGGTCCGTCGCGCCGACGATCAGCGCGTGCCCGCCGCTGTAGGAGATCCCCCAGACCGAGATCCGGTCGGCGTCGATCTCGTCCAGCGTCGAGACGTAGGTGATCGCGTTCTTGTAGTCCTCGATCTGGTCGTTGGGGTCGATGTGCTGGCGCGGGCTGCCGTCGCTGGACCCCAGGCGCCGGTAGTCGAACACCAGCGCCGCGACGCCGCTGGCGGCGAACCGCTCGGCGTAGTGGGGCTGGACCAGCTCCTTGACGTAGCACCAGCCGCCCGCCATCACGACGACGGGGTGCGGGCCGTCGCCCTCGGGCAGGTACAGCCACCCGCGGACGGTCTCTCCCCCGCTCTGGAACTCGATGTCTCGCCGCACGTCGCGCTCTCCTTCTCTGGTTGTCGTGTCCGTGTTCCGGGACGCGCTGACCCGGACCCCCGTCCCCGGGGGCGTTCGGTGGTTGGCTTGGGTGTGTGGTGGGGCGGCCGCGGGACCGCGGCCGCAGGCGGCTAGGGCAGCGTCCAGCCGCCGTCGATCAGGTAGGCGGAGCCGTGGATGAAGTCGGCGTCGTCGCTGGCCAGGAAGAGCGCGAGCTTCGCGATCTCCTCGGGCCGCGCCCACCGCCCCGCGGGCGTGCCCGCGATCGCCTGGTCGACGTGCTCGTTGCGCCCCTCCTCGGTCACGAGGTGCGCGGTCATCCCGGTCTGCGTGGCCCCGGGGCAGACCGCGTTGACGCGGATGCCGCGGCTGCCGTAGTCGAACGCCATCTGGCGCGTCAGGCCGAGCAGGCCGTGCTTGGACGCCGTGTAGGCGGCGCCGCCGCCGCCGGCGATGAACGCCGAGATCGACGCCGTGTTGACGATCGCCCCCTTGCCCTTCTCGAGCATCACGGGGATGAAGCGCCGCGAGACGTTGAACGGGCCGGTGAGGTTGACCCCGATGATCCGGTTCCAGAGGTCGTCGCTGGTCTCGTGGGCGACCGTGTAGTCGTCGAGCACGCCGGCGTTGTTGCACACGATGTCGACCGTGCCGAACGCCTCCAGCGCGCGGTCGCCGAGCCGGTCGACGCTCGCCACGTCG
>DATMSA010000186.1:0-3404 GCA_035565675.1 Capillimicrobium sp.
TGGTCGGCTCGTCGTCGCTGGACCCGCAGCCGGCGACGAGCGCGCCGAGGGCGAGCAGCATGGAGACGAGCAGCGCGGTCGGAACGGGGCGCATCGGACCCGGAACTCTAGGTGGTTTGATCCCGTGATCCGCCACCTCAGGAGATGACCACGTGCCCAACCGTGCAGCGATCGTCACCGGCGCCTCGAGCGGCATCGGACTCGCCATCGCCAGGATGCTCGGCGAGGAGGGCTACGCCCTCACCGTCAACTCGCGCCGCCCCGAGAAGCTGGACGCCGCCGTCGCCGAGCTGTCCCAGGCCGGCTATGACGTCCAGGGCGTTCCCGGGAGCGTCGCGGACGAGGAGGTCGTCAAGGCCGTCGTCGCCGCGCACCGCGACCGCCACGGCCGCCTGGACGTGCTCGTCAACAACGCCGGCGTCGGCGCGGGCGAGCCGATCCACCAGCTCACGACGAAGAAGCTCGACCTGCAGATCGGCGCCAACCTGCGCCACATCCCGCTCTTCTACCGCGAGGCCTACGAGATGCTGGTCGCCGCCGGCGCCGAGCACGGCAACGCGCTCGTGATCAACACGTCCTCGATCTCCGGCAAGCGCGGCGAGGCGTGGCTGTCGGTGTACTCGGCCACCAAGCACGCGGTCGTCGGCTTCACGCAGGCGATGAACAAGGAGCTCGGGCCCAAGCACGTGAAGTCCTGCGCGCTGTGCCCGGCGTTCGTCGACACGCCGATGACCGACTTCGTCAAGGGGGCCGTGCCCACGGAGAAGATGATCACGACGACCGACGTCGCCGAGATGGCGCGCCCGCTCCTGCGCCTCTCCCCCGGCTGCACGGTGCCGGAGATCATGTTCGAGCAGACGGGCTTCGAGATCGGCCAGTCGCTCTGACGCGAATGTGCAAGACGCGCGGCCCGGCCCGACCTAGCGTGCCGGGCCATGACGACGATCACGATCCCCTTCGAGATCACCGGCTGGGACGAGCACCCGTATGACGAGCCCGCCGAGGGGCCGAAGCTGACGCGGGCGGTCGTCCGCAAGCGCTACACCGGCGAGCTGGACGCGACGAGCGTCGCCCAGCTCCTGACCGCCCAGGGCGAGGGCGGCCGCGGCTACCTGGCCAGCGAGCGCGTCGACGGGACGCTGCAGGGCCGGCGCGGGACGTTCGTCCTCCAGCACGGCGGCGTCGACGGCGACGGCGCCGTGCACCAGTTCGGCTACGTCGTCGCCGGGTCGGGGACCGGCGAGCTGGCCGGGCTGCGCGGAACCGCGCTGTTCGCCCACGACGAGGACGGCGCGCGCGTGGAGCTCAGCTTCTCGCTGTGAGCTCGCGCGCAGGCGCGGGCTCGGCCTCGGCCTCGGCGATCCAGCCCCAGCCGGTGGCCCGCGCCTCGCGGGCGCGCCGCTCGCGCGCCAGCTCCTGGTGCTCGGCGATCGCGGCGCCCAGGTCGGCGTCGGCGGCCAGCGACGCGCGCAGCAGCGCCTCGAGCGTGCGCAGCTCGCGCCGGCTGGCCGGCCGCGCCCGCTTGGCGTGGCAGAAGCGGTCCCACGCGTCGGCGAACGCGAGGAAGTCGGTGCGCTGCCCGCTGCGGTGGGCGGCGAGCATCGGGCACACGCCGCCGTCGCGGCTCGTGTAGGCGCCGGCGATGATCTCGTTGCGGCGCAGGCCGTCGAGCATCGCCTCCCGGGTCGGGCGCGGGAGCGCTTCGACGGCCAGCCTCAGGTCGCTGCGGGCACCGCGACGCATACAGTCCCGATTGTCCTGCTCGTGAAAGGCATCTCGCAAGGCATGAAGCTCGGCGTGCACATCGGCTACTGGGGTCTGGGGCTCACCGCCGCCGACCAGGTCGAGATCGTCCAGGAGGCCGAGCGCCTCGGCTACGACTCCGTGTGGGCCGCGGAGGCCTACGGCTCCGACGCGGCGACCGTGCTCGGCTGGCTGGCCGGGCAGACGACGAAGATCAAGCTCGGGTCGTCGATCTTCCAGATGCCGGGCCGCTCGCCGGCGATGACCGCGATGACCGCCGCCACGCTCGACCAGCTCTCGGGCGGGCGGATGCTGCTGGGGCTCGGCTCGTCGGGGCCGCAGGTCAGCGAGGGCTGGCACGGCGTCCGCTTCGCCAAGCAGCTCCAGCGCACGCGCGAGTACGTGGCCGTCGTGCGCAAGGCGCTCGCGCGCGAGCGGCTGGAGTTCCACGGCGAGACGATCGAGTTGCCGCTTCCCGACGGGCCGGGCAAGGCGCTGAAGCTGACGATCGCGCCCGTGCAGGAGCGCATCCCGATCTACATCGCCGCGATCGGCCCCAAGAACACGGCGCTGACCGGCGAGATCGCCGACGGGTGGCTGCCGATCCTGATCTCGCCCGAGCACCTCGGCGAGCTGCGCAAGCCGCTGGAGGAGGGCGCCGCCCGCGCCGGCCGCACGCTCGACGACTTCGACATCGCCCCGTCGGTGCAGGTGTTCGTGACCGACGACATCGCCGCCGCCCGCGACGCGATGCGCCCGTTCATGGCGCTCTACATCGGCGGGATGGGCTCGCGCAAGCAGAACTTCTACAACCAGCTCGTCCAGCGCTACGGCTTCGAGGACGCCGCCCGCACCGTCCAGGACCTCTACCTCGACGGCAAGAAGGAGGAGGCCGCGGCCGCCCTCCCCGACGCGCTCATCGACCAGGTGTCGCTGATCGGGCCGCGCGACCGCGTCCGCGAGCGGCTGTCCGTCTACCGCGAGGCGGGCGTCGGCACGCTCGGGATCTCGCCGTTCGCGTTCACCAAGGACGAGCGCCTGTACCAGCTTCGCGAGATCGCCGAGCTCGCCGCGGCGTGAGCCGGCTGTTCCTCGGCGCGTTCGGCGACCCCGGGCACGCCTTCCCGATGATCGCGCTGGGGCGGGCGCTGGCCGCGCGCGGCCACGAGGTGACGCTGCAGACGTGGACGCGCTGGGAGGAGCACGTCCGCGCCGAGGGCATGCGCTTCGCGCCGGCGCCCGAGTACCAGGTGTTCCCGACCATGGAGCGCCCGCTGAAGCCCTACGAGGCGGTGGTGCGCGCCACCGGCGACACGCTGCCCCAGCTCGAGGAGGCGCGCCCCGACGTCGTCGTCGCCGACATCCTCACGCTCGCCCCCGCGCTGGCCGGCGAGCGGCTCGGCGTGCCGGTCGCCACGCTCATCCCCCACGTCGACCCGCGTCCCGCCCCCGGCTTCCCGCCCTACTCGATGGGCGCGCGCCTGCCGCGGACCGCGCTGGGCCGGGCGCTGTGGGACGGGCTCGCGCCCCTGATCGGCCGGGGCCTGGAGCTGGGCCGGCGCGAGCTGAACGAGACCCGCGCGCGGCTCGGCCTGCCGGCGCTGGACCGCGTGCACGGCGGGATCAGCGACCGCCTCGCGCTGGTCGCCACGTTCCCGCAG
>DATMSA010000187.1:0-17918 GCA_035565675.1 Capillimicrobium sp.
ACCAGCCGCGCCAGGACCGCGGCGCTGCCCGCCTTCCTAGAGCGCTACAACACACGACGCCCGCACCGGTCACTCAACGGCCAGACGCCCTTCCAGCGTCTGGCCGAGAGAAACAAGACTGCTGCTGCCTACAGCTAGCGCCCGCGACGACAAAGTCCCACGAGCCGCGCGCGTCCGGGTAGGGTCGCGCCGAGATGCGGTGGGGGCGCGTCCTGGGAGCGGGAGCCGCGGCGACGGTCGCGATCGCCGGCGCGCCCGCGATCGCGACCCCGACCCCCGTTCCGGCCGTCGCGCCCGAGACGGGCCGCATCGTCGTCGAGGGCGATCCCGTCGCCGCGCGCGTCGCCCAGCGCGGCCGCCGCGTCCTCACCACCCGCGGCTATCGCGGCGTGCGGCGCGCGCCCCGGACCCAGCCGCCGCCGATCGCCGATCCGGTGCTGCTCGGGCCCGGCCAGTGGCCCGACGTGCACGTCGACGCCGCCGGCACCGCGCACGTCGTCTTCAACGAGGACGTGAACCCGCCGGCGCCCGACGTCACGCACTACTGCCGCCTGCCGCGCGGCGCCCGCGCCTGCGCGAATCCCAACGGGACGCCGATGCCGATCGCGATCGACTACGCGTCCGACGACGCGGGGCCGCGGATCTTCCAGCTCGGCGACCAGCTCGTCGTGCTCACCCACCGCTACCCGCCGGTCGTCGGGCACCCCGACGGCGACGAGCGCGACCGCACCACCTACGCGTGGACGTCCAGCGACGGCGGCGACACGTGGACCGGCCCGGGCATCGTCGGGACCCAGCTCCCCGACGAGGCGGCGCTCGTGGCCGGCGACCCGCCGCGGATCGCCACGATCACCGACACGTTCACGCCCGGCACGTTCGTGCAGGTCCTCGACGCCGGCAGCTTCACCTCGGCGACCGTCCAGCTCGGCGGCCCCGACGACGCCTACAGCGGCACGATCGCCGCCGACGGCGCCGGCATCCTGGCCGCGTTCGCCCACCGCGAGGGCGGCGTGACGGTGCGGCGCGTCGCGAGCGCCGACGCCTGGGCCGACGCCGGCGCCTGGTCGAGCGCGGCGATCCCCGGCGAGGAGCTGCCGCGGCTGGCGTCCGGCCCGCGCGGCGCCCACCTGCTGACGCGCGGCCCCGACGGCTGGCGCGTGCGGCGCGTCGACGGCGGCACGCCGCAGGCGCCCGTCGGGATCAGCCCGGCCGGCGTGACGCAGCAGCGCGCGTTCGCCGCCGACCCCGCCGGCGGCCTGTACGCCGCCTACGAGCTGCGCGACCAGCCCGGCACGGTGCTCCTGCGCCGCGGCGACGGCGCCGCGTGGGGCGGCGGCGCGCCCGTCGCGCGCGCGAACCAGATCGACGACCTCGCGCTCGGCGCGCTCGACGACGGCGGCGGCGTGCTCGCCCACCGGCGCGACGGCGCCACGATCGCCGTCAGCGCGTTCGGGACGCTGGAGCCGACCGGGCGCCGGGGCGCCGGCGGCCTGGCAGGCGAGGGCATCCCCGGCGGCTACGCGGGCTGCCGCGAGGCGGGCTTCGGCGACCTGCGCCTCGCGCCGCGCGCCGGCTGCCTGCTGGAGAGCGCCGATCCCAGCCGGCGCGGCGTGCTCGTCTCCCGCTCGGAGGTCGACCTCAACGGGCTCGTGCTCGTGCCCGACGCCGGCGTGTCGATCCTGTTCGACCCGCGCGCCCGCACGCTCGACACGACCGGCCTGGTGCGCGTGCTGCTGCGCGGCCCCGGGATCGGCGAGGTCGAGCTCGCCCACGTGGAGCTGCACGCCCGCCTCGGGTCGCAGGCCGGCGAGTCGCTGCTGCGCGACATCCGCCTGCCGGCCGGGCCGCGCGTGAAGGGCTTCCCGATCGACGCCGACGTCGACGTCAAGCTCGCCGCCGACGGCGTCACGATCCCGGTGTCGCTGCGCCTGCCGCCGTCGCTGGGCGGCCTCAGCGGCAGCGCGACGCTGCGCGCCCGCACCGGCAGCGGCGCCGTGCTCGACTCGTTCCGCCTGTCGGCGCCGCTCATCCCGCTGGGCCCGGTGACGCTCGAGGGCCTGACGATCGCCTACGAGGGCGGTACCGAGCGGTGGACGGGCGTGGCGAGCCTGAAGCTGCCGCTGGGCAGCCTGCGCGCGGACGTGACGTTCGAGCGCGGCGCGTTCACCGGCGGCTCGTTCGACCTGCGCCCGCCGCGGCCCGGCATCCTCGTCTTCAAGGAGACGTACTTCGCCGGCGTCTCGGGCGCGCTGCGCCTGGAGCCCGCGTTCAGCGTCAGCGCCGGCGCCACGTTCGGCTTCGGCTACCACCCGCCGCCCGCGGACGTGTTCCTGGCCGAGGTCGAGGGGCGCCTGACGCTCACGGTCCGCGCCGGGACCGCCGAGCTCGCGTTCACCGGCGTCGGGCGGCTGTACGGCGCCCAGGTCGGCCAGTGGACGGCGCTGATGAACACCGACGGCTTCGCCCGCATCACCGGCGGCTACGACCTCGACCTCGGGATCGCCGGCTTCGACGGCACGCTCGACGCGTTCGCCGACGCGCCCAGCGAGCAGTTCGGCGCGACGTTCGACGCCACCACGCGGCTGTTCGGCGTGCCGATCAGCGGCGGCCGCGGCGCGATCTCGCGACGCGGGGTCGGCGCGTGCGTGAAGGCACCGCCGCTGCCGCCGCGGACGCTGAAGAGCACCGAGGCGGGCGTCGGCTGGGAGTTCGGCGGCGACGTGCGCATCCTGTTCGGCGAGACGTGCGACCTGGCGCCGTACACGGTCCCCGCGCCCGCCGGCCGGGCGGCGACGCGCCAGGCCGCGAGCGCCGGCGGGACCGCGTTCTCGTTGCGCGGCGGGCTGCGGTGGGCCAACGTGGAGGTGGACGGCGACGGCGGCGCCCCGCTCGTCGACGTGATCGCCCCCGACGGCCGGCGGATCACGCCGCTGGCGCCCGGCGCGCCCGGCGGCGACCCGGCGGTGAGCGCGGTCGAGATGCCCGAGGCGGGGCGCACGATCGTCGTCCTCGAGCGCCCGGCCGCGGGCGCCTGGCAGATCGCGCCGCGCGACGGCTCGCCGGCGATCGCGGGCGTCCTCGTGGCCCAGAGCACGGGCCCGCCGCGCGTGCGCGGCCGGGTGCAGCGGCGCGGCCGCGCGCGGGTGCTGCGCTACACGGTGCAGGCCTCGCCCGGCACGACGATCCGCTTCGTCGAGCGCGGCGGCGCGTCGCTGCGCGAGCTCGGCCGCGCCACCGGCGCGCGCGGGACCCTGCGGATCGCGCCGGCGCCGGGTCGCGGCGGGCGGCGCACGATCGAGGCGATCCCCGAGCGCGAGGGGCTCCCGGGCGCGCCGATCGCGGTGGCGACCTACACGGCGCCGACCGTGGGGCGCCCGGCGGCGCCGCGCGGCGTCCGGGTCCGGGGGCGCACCGTGTCGTGGCGCCCGGTGGCGGGCGCGCGCGGCTACGTCGTGACCGCGACCCTGCGCAGCGGCCGCACGGTCGCCGCGGTCGCCGGGCGCCGCGCTCGCCGCGTCCGGCTCGCCGGCCCCGTCCGGCGCGCCGCGGTCGTGGCCCGCGACGCGGCCGGCCGCGCGGGCCGGCCGGGCCGCGGGCGCGCCGGTTAGCTCAGCGGGATGCTGAAGGGCCCGGCGGGGATCGGGATCGCGTCGCCGCCGCCGACGCTGATCGTGGCGCTGCCGCCGGCTGGGACCGACGCGTTGCCGGTGAGCGTGCCGTTCGGCGACGTCGCCCACGCCTGGATCAGCACGCTGCCGGGGCCGACGCTGCCCTGGACGAGCAGCGCGTTCTGGGCGATCACGACCTGCGGGCCCGTCTGGTTCAACGGCGTCACCGACGCGGTGTACGGCGCCGACTGGCCGATCTCCAGGCCGCTGCCGTTGGTGAACGCGAGCTCGACGCCGAGGCCGTCCGGGGCCGACAGCGTCACGAGCACCTGCGCGCCCGCGGCGCCGCCGTCGTCGATGAACAGCGCGGCGCGGCCGAAGCGGGTCGGGACGCGGGCGTCGGCGCGGCGGTCGAGCGGGGCGAGCGCACCGCCGGCCTCGCGGACGCGGGTGACGCGGAACGTCAGCGTGCGGCGGCGCGCGTCGTAGCGTGGCGCGCGGAGCGTGAGGATCGCGACGTCGCGGCCGACCGGCGCCCCGGCGATCTCGAGCGCGGCGTTGGGCGGGTCGTCGCCGAACGTGGCCGGCCAGGAGGCGACGAACGACCGCGTCGCGAGCGTGCTCGTGCTGCGCTGCGGCCGGTCGGTGAACGAGGTGGTGCGCGGCGACACCCCGCGCAGGACGAGCGTGTCGCCGGACAGCGAGCCGCCGGCGGCCTGCTGGACGTAGAGGTTCGCCGCCGACGCCGTCGCGGGGACCGTGGCGAGCGCGAGGGGGAGGAGGGCGCCGAGGAGCAGCAGGCGGCGTGGGCTGGGGCGGTTCATGGCGCGCCCAACGTAGTGGACCGGCTCCGCTACGACGGCAGCAGCGACCGCGGCACGCCGCCGCCGCCGATCAGGCCCGGCCCGACGTGCGCGCCGATGACCGGCCCGATCTCCGACACGAACACGGGCTCGGTGCCGAAGATCTCGCGGCCCGCGTCGACCATCCGCGCGGCCACGTCGGGCGCCTGGATGTGCTGGACGACCCAGCCGTCGACGCCGTCGGCCTTCAGCGTGCGGAACATCTCGACGAGCCGGTCGAACGCGCGCCCCGACGTGCGCACCCGCTCGATCGGGACGATGTCGGACTGCACCGACAGGATCGGCTTGATCTTCAGCGCGCTGCCGACCATGCCCTGCGCCTTGCCGATGCGCCCGCCGCGCACGAGGTACTCGAGCGTGTCGATCGCGAACCACAGCGTCAGGCGCTCGCGGGCCTGGCGCGCCCGCGCCAGGCACGCCTCGACGCCGACGCCCTCGCGCGCGCCGTTGGCGGCGGCCAGCGCCATCAGCCCGAGGCCGCCGCAGGCGGTCGTCGAGTCGAGGACCTGCACGCGGCCGGCCGGGCACTGCTCGGCGGCCTGGCGCGCCGACTCGACGGTGCCCGAGATCCCGCCGGACAGGTGGATCGAGATGATGTCCTTGCCCTCGGCCAGCAGCGGCTGGTAGACGGCCAGGAAGTCGCCGACCGACGGCTGGGACGTCGTCGGCAGGTCGCGCGCGGCGCGCAGGCGCTCGTAGAACGCGTCGAACGACGCCATCTCCGACTCGCGCTGCTGCTGGTCGGGCCAGTTGACGTAGAGCGAGACCTCGTGGATCCCGTGGCGCTCCACCAGCTCCCGCGGCAGGTAGTGCGTCGTATCGGTGACGATGGCGACCCCGGACATGCGCGCCGACCCTACCCGCTCCGGCTCGCGAAGGCACGAACGGAGCTAGCCTGGCCGCCGTGAGCACGCTCGTCACCGGAGGCGCCGGTCTGCTCGGCTCCCACGTCGCGCGGCTGCTGGCCGAGCGCGGCGACGACCTGCGCCTGATCGTCCGCCGCACCACGCGGCGCGACAACCTCGACGGGCTCGACGCCCGGCTGATCACCGGCGACCTGCTCGATCGCACCGCCGTGCGGCGGGCCATGCGCGGGGTCGACCGCGTCTTCCACGTCGCCGGGATGACGAACCTGCGCGCGTCGCGCCAGCGGCTGTACCGCGCGAACGTCGAGACCACCCGGATCGTGCTCGAGGAGGCGCTGCGGGCCGGCGTCGAGCGGGTCGTGTTCACGTCCTCGGCGGTGGCGGTCGGTCCGGCCGCGCCCGGCTCCACGGCCGACGAGAACCAGCGCTTCTCCGGCGACGCCGCCCGCGTGCCGTACGTGACCTCCAAGCGCGAGGCCGAGGTCGAGGCGCTGCGGATCGCCGCGCGCGGGCTGCCGGTCGTGATCGTCAACCCCGCCCACGCGTTCGGGCGCGGCGACGTCAACCGCTCGTCGACCGACGTCGTGCGCCGCTTCCTGCGCCGGGAGATCCCCGCCTACGTCGACGGGGCGCTGAACATCGTCGATGCCGAGGACGTCGCCCGCGGCCACCTGCTCGCCGACGAGCGCGGAGCGCCCGGCGAGCGCTACCTGCTGGGCAACCGCAACTTCACCTGGGACCGCCTCTTCGCCGACCTCGCGCGCCTGTCGGGCGTCGAGCCGCCGGCGGTCAAGCTGCCGGTGGCCGCCGCGCTGGCGCTCGCCGAGGCCCTGCAGCGGCTGCCCGGGCGGCCCCTGCTGACCGTGGACGAGGTGCGCCTGGCCTCCCACTGGTGGACGGTGCGCTCCAACAAGGCGCGCCGGGAGCTGGGCTGGACCCCGTCGCACCACGAGGACACGCTGCAGGCGACGATCGACTGGTACCGCGAGCGCGAGCCGCAGCGGCTGGCGCCCGTGGGGGCGCGCCAGCCGCTGGCGCTGCGCGTCGCCGGGGCCGCGCTCGGCGAGCTGCGCGGCATCGCCCACCGGATCCCGCTCGGATGAGCGCGACGCTCTACCGCTGCCCCACGCCGACCGACCGCCTGTGCGCGTGCGGGCGCGTCGCGCGGGAGCTGCGCCGGTCCGGGATCGCGTTCGAGACCGTCCGCGTGCCGTTCCGCCGCTCGGGGCGCGACGAGGTCGAGCGCCTGTCGGGGCAGCGGGTGGTGCCGCTGCTCGTGATCGACGGCGAGCCGATCTGCGACTCGCGGCGGATCGTCGAGCACCTGCGCTGGCGCGCGGCTCAGGAGCCGGTCGCCGAGAAGTGCTGATAGTCGCGCGGCGACCGCCAGGTGCCGCCCCACTCCCAGCCGGCGTCCGCGAACGCGCGCACGAGCGGCCCGCCGGGGACCGCCATGCCCGGCCGCACGCGCGAGCGGTCCAGGTACGGGATCGAGCGCCGGTGCGACGTGGTGCCGTCGGCGTGGACGTACGGGTTCTCGATCGGGTTGACGTCGATCGCCCGCCCGTAGGCGTGCTGGGACCAGCGGGTCTGGCCGGTCGCGGGCCGGCAGTTGAACGCCGAGGTGTTGTCGGCCTCGATCGAGTCGAAGTCGTCGCCGCCGTAGCGGTCGACCGGCCGCATGCGGCGGATCGGGAACCGCGCCTCGTAGAGCCGCGCGAACGCGGCCCGCATCGCGACCACGGCGTCGCGGTGGACGACGAGATGCCCGACGCGCCGCCGCCCGCGGAAGTCCCAGTGCGCGATCCGCAGGCTGCGCAGCGCGCCGAGCCCGACCGGGCACCCCGGGCGCCACGAGACGCCGGTCATCGCGCGCCGCTGGGCGGCCGTGAGGCGGCGGGCGGTGAACGTGAACGCCGGCGGGCCCGCGGCGGTGGCGGAGACCGGCTCGAGCGCCAGGGTCTCGCGCCGCGCGAGCGCCGCGCGCAGGGCGAGCACGCGCCGCGCGCCCGCTTCGAGCTGCGCCCGTGACAGGCGGCCGGCGGCGACCGCGCGCTCCAGCCCCGCGGCGGCCCGCTCGGTCGCCTCGTAGCTGCGCGCGAACAGCAGCAGGTCGACGCCGGCGGCGGCGCCGAGCTCGGCCAGGCGGCCCGGGTCGCCGAACGGCTTGAGCGCGTTCGCCTCGAGGTCGTCGGTGATCGTCACGCCGTCGAAGCCGAGGCGGTCGCGCAGCTCGCCGACGGCGATCGCCCGCGACAGGCTCGCCGGCCGCTGGTCGTCGAGCGCCGGGTAGATCGCGTTGGCGAGCATCACCAGCTCGGCGCCCGCGTCGATCGCGGCGCGGAACGGCGGCTCGTCGCGGGCGCGCAGCCGCGCCGCCGAGGCGCCGATGCGCACGACGGCGTCGTCGGTGTTCGCGCGCGCGGCGCCCATGCCCGGGAAGTGCTTGACCGCGCTCGCCATGCCGCCGGCGCGCAGGCCGCGCGCGAACGCGCTCGCCAGCGCGCCCACGCGGGCCGGGGTGCGGCCGAACGTGCGCCGCTCGCGGGCGAGCGCGGAGCCCGGGCCGGCGACGTCGGCGACCGGGGCGAGGTCGACGTTCACGCCCGCGCGCCGCAGCGCGCGGCCGGTCGCCGCGCCCGCGGCCCGGGTCGCGCCGCGGCCGGCGGCCGCCATCCGCGCCGCCGACTGCGCGGGCGGGGCGTCGCGCAGGCGCCGGACCGCGCCGCCCTCCTGGTCGATCATGATCAGCAGCGGGTCGCGCAGGCCCGGCGGACGGCGGATCGCCTGCAGGCGGTCGGCGAGGCGACGCGCCGCCGCCACCGTGTCGCCGTTCTCGGCGAACAGGATCACGCCGGCCAGCTCCCCGCGGGCGATCCGCCGGCGCAGCGCGGCGGGCGGGGTGGCGGTGCCGCGCATCGACGCGACGAGCCGCTGGCCGGCGAGCTGCGCGGTCGTCAGGCCCGCGACCGGGTCGGCGTTCTGGCGGCTGGGCGCGGTCGCGGCGCCGGGCTGGGTCGCGCCGGGCGCCGCGATCCGGTTCGGCGCGCCGCCCCCGTCGTCGCCGCCGCAGGCTGCGGCGGCGGCCAGCGCGAGGCCGGTGGCGCAGGTGGCGATGAGGCGCACCATCGCGGGCCATCATGGCGGCTGGCGGCGCCGGGCGCGCGACCCGCTAGCGTGCCCGCCCACCATGATCCGGCGTCTGGCCGCCACGGCCCTGCCCCTCGTCGTCGCGGCCGCCCTCGTCGGTGCGGCCCCCGCGGCGGCGGCCGCGCCGATCATGCCGCTGAGCGAGGTGCAGCCCGGGATGCGCTGCACCGGCCTGTCGGTGGTGCGCGGGCTGGACATCTCGTCGTTCGACGTCGAGATCGTCGACGTCGTCCCCGGCGATCCGATCGCCCGCCAGCCGCTGCTGCTCGTCACCGTCTCCGGCCCGGCGATCGATCCGACGGGGATCGCCTCGGGCTTCTCGGGCTCGCCGATCGTCTGCGACGGGCGGATCGCCGGCGCGATCGCCTACGGCACCGGCGACTACGGCAACCAGCTCGGGCTCGCGACGCCGATCGAGGCGATGCTCGGCCAGCCGGTCCCCGAGCCGCCCGACCTGGAGCCGGAACCGGCCGTGGGCCGCGCGCGTCCGCTGGCGACCCCGATCGCGATCGGCGGCGTCGCTCCGGCCGTGTTCGCTCCGTTCGCGCGCGCGGCCGCCCGCGCCGGGCTCCCGCTGCAGGCCGTGCCCGCCGCGCCCGCCGGCGACCGCTTCCCGCCGCAGCAGCTCGCGCCCGGCTCGTCGGTGTCGGTCGGCCTGGCCAGCGGCGACATCAATGCCGGCGCGGTCGGGACGGTCACCTACGTCGACGGCGCGAAGGTGTACGCGTTCGGCCACGCGTTCGCCGGCACCGGCCGCCGGTCGCTGCTTCTGCAGGACGCGTGGGTCCACACCGTGATCGACAACCCCCTCGGCGTCGACCCGGCCGTCTCGGCGAAGCTCGCCAGCCCCGGCCACGACCTCGGGACGATCACCTACGACGGGCGCGACGGCGTCAACGGCATCGTCGGCCCGCTGCCGCCGCGCACAGAGCTGCGGATCGTCGCCCGCAACGCCGCCACCGGCGCGCGCGACGACGCCACCGCGCACGTCGCCGACGAGGCCGCCGTCGGCCTCCCCGACGGCTCCTCGCCGCTGCCGCTCGTCGCGCCCGTGGCCGTCGCGCAGGCCGCGTACGCGCTGCTGGACGGCAGCCCGGCGTCGCAGAGCGCGCGGATGTGCGCGGCGATCAAGCTGCGCGAGCTGCCGCGGGCGACCCGGTTCTGCCGGCGCTACGTCGGCCAGTTCGGGGGCGGCGGCAACGTGGGCGGTCCGTACGTCACCGACCTCGCCGACGCGCTCGCGCTCATCGACCGCTTCCCGTACGGGCTGCCGCACGTCACCGCCGTCGACGTGGACCTGGCGGTCGAGCCGGGCCTGCGCCAGGCGCTCCTGCTCGGCGTGCGCGGCCCGCGCGTGCTGCGCCGCGGGACGACCGCCACGCTGACGCTGTCGCTGCGCCACTACCGCGGCGAGCGCTTCACCCGGCGCGTGCCGCTGCGCGTGCCGCGCGACGCGCCGCTGGGCCCGCGGATGATCCGCCTGACCGGCACGGCGCTCGACGGCGCGGTCTCCTCGGAGGAGATCGAGATCGTCATCGGCCGCCGCGCCGACGACGACGGCGGCGCCAGCGGCCCGAAGACCTTCGCCGGGCTGGCGCGCCGGATCGCCGCCATGAACGGCTGGGACGGCGTGCGCGTGACCTTCCGGCGGCCCGACGGCGGCGGGCGCGGGAAGCCGCGGCGGCTCTACCGCGACCCGGACGTGCGGATCAGCGGCAACGCCGCCTACCTCGCCCGGGTCGTGCGGTAGTCAGCCGAGGCGGTTCTCGATGCCCAGCGGCGGGCTCTGCGTCGACGACGCCGCGGGCTGCGGCGCGTCCGCCGGGGGCTCGACGCCGAGGGTCTCGGCCAGCTCGCCGGACTCGTAGAGCTCCATCACGATGTCGCAGCCGCCGATGAGCTCGCCCTTGACGAAGAGCTGGGGGATGGTCGGCCAGCCCGACAGGGCCGACAGCTCCTGGCGGATGCGCGGGTCGGGAAGGATGTCGACGGCGGCGAACGGGGCCTGGAGGGCCTGGAGGGCGGCGGCCGTGCGCGCGCTGAAGCCGCACGCGGGCGCCTCGGGCGTCCCCTTCATGAAGAGGATCACCTCGTTCTCCTTGATGGCCTCCTCGATCGCGTCGCGCAGCGGGTTCTCGGACATCATGACTCCTGGGTCTTGAGCGACAGGGCGTGGATCGGGCCGCCGATCTCGTCGCCGAACACGGCGTACACCATCTGGTGCTGCTGAATGCGCGTCTTCCCCTTGAAGGCGGGGGAGACCACGACCGCGCGGAAGTGGTCGCCGCCGCCGGTCCAGTCCTCGACCTCCGCCTGGGCGCCGGGGATCGCGGCCTCGATGCGCTGCTTGATCTCGTCCGCAGTGGGCATCCTGCGAACAGCGTAGCGAGCGCTATCCTTTTTGAAGCGACTCCCGTTGCTCGACGCAGGAAGGCAGCGAATCCGACCATGATCCTCATCACCGACAAGGGCGCCGAGAAGGTGCACGAGTTCCTCGCCAGTCAGAACGCGGACGTGCAGACCGCGGGTCTGCGCGTGGGCGTTCGCGGTGGTGGCTGCTCGGGCTTCCAGTACAACCTGGCCTTCGACGAGGTCCGCGAGGGCGACGCCGTCTTCGAGACCCACGGCCTGAAGATCCTCTGCGACCAGCAGGCGCTCCCGTACGTCACCGGGTCGACGATCGACTACATCGACTCGCTCCAGGGCGCCGGCTTCCAGGTCAACAACCCCAACGTCGTCGCCGCCTGCGGCTGCGGCTCGTCGTTCCGCGTCGCGGAGGACGAGCACGTGAGCGCTGTCTAGGCGGGGTCGCGCTCTCGTCGCATCCGTCGCCGGGGCGGCGCTGGTCGCCGCGGTCGTGCTCGTCCTCGTCCTGCGCGAGGACGCCGAGCCGCCCGCGCCCACCGTCCCGCCGCCGACGACGCCCACGATCCCGCCTCCGCCGCCGCTCCCGCAGGCCGGGCAGGCGCCGCTCGTCGCCGGCATCACCGAGGCCAACCCGCACCTGATCGCGCCCGGCGAGCAGCCGCCCGAGTTCGCGCCGTGGCGCGACCGCGCCGCCGCGCTGCGGATGACCTACCTGCGCGTCCTCGTCGACTGGCGGCGCGTGCAGCCGTCGTCCGACGCGCCGCCCGACTTCGCCCAGCCCGCGGACGGGTGCCTGCGCGGGCAGCCGCCGTGCGCGGCGTTCTCCGGGATCGCCGACCAGCTCCGGGCCGCGCGCGCCGCCCGGATGACGCCGGTGATCGTCGTGCTCAACACGCCCGAGTGGGCGGCCGCCCCGGCCCGCGGGTGCGAGGCGCGCGACGCCGGCGCGGCCGCGCGCATGCCCGCCGACCTCGACGCGTACCGCGCGCTCGTGCGCGCGCTGCTGGAGCTGGGGCGGGCCGAGGGGATCGAGCTGCCGTGGTGGGCGCCCTGGAACGAGCCCAACCACCCGCTGTTCCTCGGCCCCCAGCGGCCGACCTGCGACGACGAGGAGCCGGCGCTGACCCCGGACCTGTACGCCGACCTGGCGCGCGCGATGGGCGCCGAGCTCGACGCCGCGCCCGGCGACCAGCGGATCGTGCTCGGAGAGGTCGCCGGGTTCGACGCGCCGCGCGACAACGCGGTCGGCGCCGCGGAGTTCGCGGCGGCGCTGCCGCGCGACGTCGCCTGTGCGGGCGCGGCATGGGGCCAGCACGCGTACGTGCGCGTCGACGACGAGCTGGCCGCCGACGCCGGCGCCGCGGCGACGCCCGGATCGATCGACGTGCTCGACGCGGTCACCGAGGCGCTCGCCGGCCACGACTGCCCGGACGGCCCGCCGCCGATCTGGATCACCGAGACGGGCACCGACCCGGCGACCGGCGCCGCCGGCTGCCGCGCGATGGCGCAGGCGCTCGCGGCCTGGCGCGACGACCCGCGCGTGCAGGCCGCCTTCCAGTACACGTTCCGCGAGGACACGGCGTTCCCGGTCGGGCTCGCCGACGCGGGGCTGACGCGGCTCGAGCCCGCCTACGCCGCCTGGCTCGCGCGCGCCGAGGAGCGCGACGACCTCGCCGCCGCCTGCGCGCCGTAGAGTGCGCGTGTGCCGCTGCCCAGCGCCCTGCGCCGCCTGACGCCCGACCGCCTGCGCGACGACCCGCGGCTGCGCGCGCTCGCCGTCGGCACGGGGGTGATCCCGCCGCGGACGATGCACTCCGAGCCCGAGCGGGAGCTGCTCGTCGGCCTCGCCCGCGACGCCCGGCGCGTGGTGGAGATCGGCGTGTACGAGGGCAGCTCCGCCGTCGCGCTGGCGCGGGTGATGGGGCCCGGCCAGGAGCTGCACCTGATCGACCCGTTCGGCCACCACCCCAGCGCGCTGCCCAGCGGCTGGGGCGCGACCGAGCGCGCCACCCGCCGCGTCGTGGCGCGAGCCGCGCGGCCCGAGGGCCCGCGGGTCGTGTGGCACGTCGCGTTCAGCCACGACGTCGCGCCGGACTGGACGCTGCCGATCGACCTGCTGTTCGTCGACGGCGACCACGCCGAGGAGGCCGTGCGGCGCGACTGGGACGACTGGCACGGCTTCGTCGCGCCCGGCGGGCACGTCCTCTTCCACGACGCGCGCGACGGCCGGCCCGAGGGGCGGGGCCTGCCGGGGCCGACCGCGGTCGTCGACGAGCTGTTCCGCGGGCCCGGCGGCCCGCCGCCGGGGTGGACGGTGGTCGCCGAGGTCGACCGGACGGTGGCGGTGCGCCGTGGCTGAGCTGTGGCTCCACGGCTTCCCGGTCGTCGGCAACAGCGCCGATCTCGCGCGCAAGGCCGAGGCGTGGGGCTACGACGGGCTGCTGCTGGCCGACAGCCAGTGCCTCCAGGGCGACGTGTACGTGGGGCTGGCGCTGGCGGTCCGGGCCACGAGGACGCTGCGGCTGGGGCCGGGCGTGACCAACCCGGTGACGCGCCATCCCACCGTGACCGCGTCGGCGATCGCGACGATCCACGCGGAGTCGGGCGGCCGCGCGATCCTGGGGCTGGGACGCGGCGACACCGCGGTCACCGAGCCGGGCCTGCGCCCCGCGTCGCCCGAGGAGCTGCGCGACCACGTGCTGCGGCTGCGCGCGCTGCTGCGCGGCGAGACCACCGACGCCGGGCGCCTGAGCTGGCTGGACCCGGCGCTGGCGCCGGTCGAGATCGACGTCGCCGCCACCGGCCCGCGGACGATCGCGGCGGGCGCGCAGGCCGCGGACCGCGTGACGCTCTGCGTGGGCGCCGAGCCCGAGCGGCTGCGCCCGGCGATCGCCGCGGCCCGCGCCGCCGGCCCCGCCCGGGTCGGCGCCTACGTGAACGTCGGCTGCGCCGAGGATCCGGCGGTCGCGCGGACGCTCGTTCGCGGCAGCGCCGGGATCTTCGCCGGCTTCTCCGCCGGCCACCACGTCGAGCCGCCCGACGACGTGCTCGACCGCTTCGCCGTCGTCGGCCGCCCGGCGCCGTCCGCGACCGCCTCGCCGAGCTCATCTCGCTCGGCCTCGACCACCTCGTGCTCGTGCCCGGCTCGAAGTTCGCCGACCCCGACGCGCTGGAGCGCAGCGACGAGCTGGTCGCCGGGGTGCTCGGGGACCTGCGGTAGCGGACGACGGTGGCAGAACGCGCCGGCGAAGAAATGAATGGCGATTCACGCCCGCTGAGCGGGCGCAATTCGCCACTCGCGATGCGAGCGGCCGGGCGGCGGGCGCTGGTGCGCGGTCGCGGGCAGCCACCACCACCCACGCGCCCTCGATGAGATGTTTCGACCCGCCGCGCGGTCCGCGCGGCCACGGCGGCCTCAGCCCGCCAGCGGCTCGCGCGCCAGCGCCTCGCCGTCGAGCGCGTTCAGCGCGCGCTCCAGCGACGCCGCGATGCACGTGAACGACGGCGTGTCGCGCAGCGTGTACGCCGACGCCTCCGTGGTGCGCAGGCGCTGGACGAGGTCGAGGAAGCTCCCGACGTCGTCGGTGTCGAACGCGACGACGAACTCCTGGTCGTCGAGGCCGAAGCAGTACGTCGTGTGGTTGTCGACGTCGGGGAACTCGCGGCCGACGCGGATGTGCTCCTGCATGACCTCCCAGCGCTTCTCGCGCGAGAGGCCGTACCACGCCCGCGTCTTCACGAACGGGTAGACGAACAGGTACTTGCCGCGGAACGGGCGCGGGACCAGGCGCTTCTCGTCGGAGTACTCCGAGCCCTTGCGCATCCCCAGGAACGAGTGGGGCGTCGAGGACCACTTCATCAGGCCCGACTGGGCCAGGACGACGTGGAACTCGTGGATGCGGTCGAGGTTCTCCGCCTCCGCGACGAGCATCATGTCCGCGTCGCCCCGCGTGCCGACGAGGCTGAAGGCCTGCAGCAGGTGATCGGTGGCGAAGTCCTCGCAGGCGGCGAGGAACTCCCGCTTGTGCTCCGCCCGCTCCGACGCGTCCAGACGGCGCCACGCAGGATCGACCTTCAGGAAGGTGTACTTCACGAAATGACGCTCGTCGGCCATGCAGCGAGGATAGGCGCTGGCGCCCTGCTCGCGCTCCTCGCCGCCCTGGCCCTCGCGCCCGCGGCGGACGCCCAGGACGCCGGCCGGCGCGCGATCGTCGCCTTCGTGCCGGGCGCCACGATCGAGTCGCTCGCGCGCCTGCCCGACGTGTCGGCCGGCATGCTCAACCCCAACCAGGGGCGCTACCGGCGCACGCAGATGCTGCTGGACATGTCGCAGGGCGCGCGCACGTCGCAGTCGGCCTACGAGCCGTCGGCCGCGCCGCGCCTCTTCGTCGAGCGCGACGGGCGCGTCGCCGGCTGGGACGCCGCGGTCGCCCGGGCCGACGCCGCGCCTGCCGACGTCACGCCCGGGCTGCTCGGCTCGAGCGTCGGGCCGCGCGGGGCCGCCTACGTCGGCCGCGCCGGCGCCGACCGCCTCCCGGCGATCGTCGCCGCGGACACCGACGGGCGGATCGCGGCGGTGGACCTCGTCGCCGCCCCCGACGTCGTGGACCGGGCGCTCGCCCGGTCCGAGGGCCACGGCCTCGTCGTCGCGACGCTGCCCGACGACGCGGCGCTGCGCGAGCTGCTGGCCGCCCGCCCGCCGACGACGCTGCTCGTCGCGATCACGGCCCCGCCGCCCGCCGACGCGCGCGTGCTCGCGATCGGCGTCGCCGGCCTGGGCGGCGGGCGCGCGCTGACGTCGGCCACGACCCGCACCGGCGGCCTCGTGACCGCCATCGACGTGGCGCCCACGATCACGGCCTGGCTCGACGGCACCGACGACTTCACCGGCGAGCCGATCGAGCTCGGCGGCCATCTCGACGTCGTCGCGCTCACCGAGCTGCGCGAGCGCCTGGAGGTCGTGCGCGGGCGCCGCTACCCGACGCTCGGGATGCTCGGCGCCGGCTGGGCGCTGCTGGCGCTCGGCGCGGTCGCCGTCCGCCGCCGCGAGGGGTGGCGCTGGGCGCTGCGCACCGGCGGCCTGGCCGTCCTGTGGATCCTGCCGTTGCTGCTCGCGTTCGCGGTCGGCGCGCCGTCGGCGCGGCTGGAGGAGGCCGGGGTCGCCGCCTGCGCGCTCGCGCTCGGCGCGATCACCGGCGCGCTCGTGCGCTGGCCGCTGGGGCCGGCGGTTCCCGGCGCGATCGGGCTGGCCGCGTACGCGATCGACCTCGCGGCCGGGTCCCCGCTGATCGTCCGCTCGATCCTCGGGCCCAACCCGCTCGCCGGTTCGCGCTTCTACGGCATCGGCAACGAGCTGGAGTCGACGCTGCCGGTCCTCGCCCTGGCGACCGTCGCCGCGGTCGCGTGCGCGACCGGCATCGCGCGCCGATCGCCCCGGCTGGCCGGCGCGTTCGCGCTCACCGGCCTCGCGCTGGGCGTCGTGCTCGGGTGGGGGCGGCTGGGCGCCGACGTCGGCGGCGTCATCACGGTCGGCGCGGGCGCGGGCCTGGCGACGGTGCTCGCCCTGCCCGGCCGCCTCACCGCCCGCCGGATCGCCGCCGTCGTCGCCGTCCCGGTCCTCGCGGTCGGCGCGCTCGCGCTCCTCGACCTCGCCACCGGCGGCGACGGCCACTTCACGCGGACCGTCCTGCGCGGCGGGGACGGCGAGGACCTGGGCGAGATCCTGCAGCGCCGCTACGAGCTGGCCTGGAACAACCTGCGCGCCGGGATCATGCCGCTGCTCGCGGCGCTGTCGATCGCGCTCATCGCCTGGGGCGTCTGGCGGCGCGACCGCCTCCTGGCCCGCCTGCCCGGCGCGGACGCATGGGGCGCGGCGCTCGCGGGCGGCGCCGCCGCGGGCGTCGTCGGGGCGCTGACGAACGACTCCGGGCCGATCCTGCTGGTGTTCGCCACCTTCGCCACCGGGTGGCTGGCCGCATACCTGCACGGGGGCAGGCCGAACCGGGCCGAGCCGATCGATCCTCTAGGCTGAACAGACGATGCGCATCGCCCTGGTGTCGCCATATTCGTGGACGTACCCGGGCGGCGTGACACGTCACATCGAGGCCCTCGCGCGCGAGTACCGGGCGCTCGGCCACGACGTCCGCGTGCTTGCCCCCTACGACCCGGACGACCGCCTCTCGGCGCGTCTGCACCGTGGCGCGCGGCCGCAGCCGCGCCCGATCCCCGAGTGGCTCGTCCCGCTCGGCCGCACGGTCGGGTTCCCCGCCAACGGCGCGGTGTCCAACCTCTCCGCCGGCGCCTACGGCGTCGCGACGCTGCGCCGGGAGCTGCGCCAGGGCGGCTACGACGTCGCTCACCTCCACGAGCCGGTGGCGCCCACGCTCTGCTGGGACGCGCTCCTGGCCGCCGACCTGCCGCTCGTCGGCACCTTCCACACCTACTCAGAGAACGCGGTCACCCACGGCGCCGCCGCCCTGCTGGGCTCGCGCCGGCGCATGAACCGCCTCGCCGTCCGCATCGCCGTCTCCGAGGCCGCCGCCTGGACCGGGAAGCGGTTCTACGGCGGGCGCTACCGCGTCATCCCCAACGGCGTCGACGTCGGCGAGATCCCCGCGCGCGCCCCGCGCGCGCCCGGCGAGCCGCTGCGCATCGCCTTCGTCGGCCAGGCCGTCGAGCGCAAGGGGCTGCCGATCCTGCTGCGCGCCTTCGAGGCGCTGCGCGATCACGTCCCCGCCCAGCTCGACGTCGTCGGCGCCGAGCTGCGCGACGTGTCGGCCCTGCTCGAGGATCTCGAGGGCGTCAACGTGCTCGGCAAGGTCGACGACGAGCGCAAGCTCGCCGTGCTGCGCGAGGCCGACGTGCTCTGCGCGCCGTCGCTGGGCGGCGAGTCGTTCGGCATGGTGCTGACCGAGGCGTTCGCGGCCGGGACCCCGGTCGTCGCCTCCGACATCGCCGGCTACCGCGACGTCGTCACCGACGGCGTCGACGGCATCCTGCTGCCGCGTGGCGACGCCACCGCGCTCGCCGAGACGCTGCGCGACCTGGCGCTCGACCCGACGCGC
>DATMSA010000188.1:0-48505 GCA_035565675.1 Capillimicrobium sp.
TGCGCTACCAGACTGCGCCACTCCCCGTATGTGTTCAAGCGGGCGACGGGAATCGAACCCGCCCTAGAAGCTTGGAAGGCTTCTGTGCAGCCACAACACTTCGCCCGCAAGCTCGCGCGTTCATCCTAGCGGCCGCATCGCCGTTGCGGACCTAGGTGCGGGCGCGGCGCTCCTCGGTCGGGACGGTGCCCTCGTCGTCCACCAGGCTGCGCGGCGGCCAGGGGCCGAACCAGTTGTCGCGGGCGCCGTCGAGCGTCACGACGGAGCCGCTGAGGACGCGGCCCAGCGGCGAGGCGAGCAGCGTCACCAGCCAGGCGTGCTCCTCGGGGCGGCCGAGGCGGCCGAACGGCACCGAGCGCGCGACCGACTCGCGCACGACGTCGGGGTACTTGTTCAGCGCCTCGGTGTCGAAGTGGCCGGCCGCGACCGCGACGACGGTGACGCCGTCGGCCGCCCACGTCTGCGCGAGCTCGCGCGTCGCGGCCTCGACGGCGGCGCGCGCGGCGCCCGAGTGGGTCATGCCCGGCATCCCGTGGTGGGGCGACAGGGTGACGTTGACGACGGTGCCGCGACGGGCCGGGCGCAGCGCCCGCTCGTGGGCGACCCGGGCCATCGTCAGCGTGCCGCCGACGTTCAGCCGCGTCACCGCCTGCCAGCCCTTCAGCGAGATGCCCTCGGCCGGCACGAAGTACTGGCCGCCGGCGTTGTTGACGAGCGTGTCGAGGCGGCCGTGGCGCTCCAGGCAGGCGTCGACGATCCGCGCGGCGTCGGCCTCCTCGCGCACGTCGCCGGCGACGAAGCTGCACCCGTCGCCGAGCTCGGCCGCGGCCTCCCGCAGCACCTCCTCGCGACGTCCGCAGATCACCACCGAGGCGCCGCAGGCGAGCATCTCGGCGGCGGTCGCGCGCCCCAGTCCGGTGCCGCCACCGCTCACCAGCGCGACATGTCCGTCGAGCAGTCCGGGGGCGAAGATCCGCGACGCCATGATGTGCAGCCTACGTCCAGCCGGGAGGGGTAGCATCGCGACCATGGAGTACGGCGACGACGATCTCTTCGACGACCCCGAGCTGGCCGCGGTCGAGGACGAGCTCGAGGGCTTCGACGACGACTTCGGCGAGGACCACCGCGGGGACAACCCCGGCTACGACCTCGATGAGCAGGTCGCCATCGAGGAGCTCGAGGAAGAGCAGGGCGAATAGCTGCGGCGCCCGCGCCGCCGCTCACGCCTTCGGCCGACGTGGGAGCGATCGCTCAGGGTATGCCTGCCCGATGGCTCCCACCCCCGCGTCCGCACGCGCCGAGCGGCCCGCGGACGCTACAGTGAGCGCCCCCTCCGGGGGACTGGTGTAATGGCAACATAGGGGTCTCCAAAACCCTTGCTCGAGGTTCGATTCCTCGGTCCCCCGCCTTCTGACCCGCGCCCCGCTACGCCACCCGGCGCAGCGGGGCGCGCGTCTTCTCCGGTCCCACCCCGAAGTCCGGCAGCGTCCGCCGGCGCAGGCTGCGCGCGACGCTGCGATACGCCTGCTCGGTGACCTCCGCGCGCCGGCCGCGCGCCATGAGGTTGTGGCCCATCACGGCGAGGTCGGCGGCGCCGGGCTCGATCGTCACGACCCGCACGCCGACCGCCTCGAGCTTGCGCGTCTCGCTCGCCAGCCGCCGGCTCGCCGCCGCGCGCATCGCGCCCGACACCTGCGCGACCGGGTTCAGCGACCGCGGCACGCGCGCGCTCGTCGACATCGGGTTCAGGCACACGGCGACGTCGACGTCCTCGCGACCGAGCAGGTCCAGGTTGGACGGCGAGCACACGCCGCCGTCGACGTAGCGGCGGCGGTCGACGGCGACCGGGTGGTAGAAGCCGGGGATCGCGCAGGAGGCGGCGACCGCGTCGGCGGGCGTCGCGGACGGGGCGTCGGGCGCGCCGAAGACCGTGCGCCGGCCCGAGCGGTAGTCGCAGGCCACGACCCGCAGGCGCTCGGGCCACCCCTCCCCCACGAGGCGCTCGACCAGCCGCCGGATCGGCGCCGTCGAGACCACGCCGCGCGGGAGCCAGCCGCCGACCACGGCGGCGGGCGTGTGGCGCATCGGCCGGCGCAGCGTCGACAGCGCCATCCGCCACGACCCGGGGCCGATCGGCGGCAGCGCGAGCTGCAGGCGGAAGCGGTCCGGCGAGTCGGTCGCGATCCGCTCGATCTCGTCGAGCTCGTCGCCGACCAGGTCATCGAGGTCGGCGAACTCGCGCAGCGGACGGCCGGAGGCGTAGGCGGCCAGCAGCGCCGGCGGCACGCCGGCCGAGCTGACGGCCCCGACCACCGAGCCGGCCGAGGTCCCAACGATCACGTCCGCGCGCGCGGGCGCGAGGCCGGTCTCGGACTCCAGTGCGTCCAGCGCGCCGATCAGCCAGGAGGCGCCGACGACGCCGCCGGCTCCGAGCACGAGACCCACGCGCATCCGCCCGGCCTACCCGCCGTGCGCAGGGCTAAGCGCGACCCGGCCCCTTGACAGACCGAGTGAGTGAGTACATACTCATACCTCGTGCAGCCACCGGCCCGCATCCTCTCGACCGCCGAGGCCCGCCGCGAGGAGGTCATCGCCGCGGCCCGCCACGTGGTCGCCGCCCGCGGCTACCACGGCACGCCGACGACGGCGATCGCCAAGGCGGCCGGGATCTCGCAGGCCTACCTGTTCCGCCTCTTCCCCACCAAGCTCGAGCTCTTCCTGGCCCTCACCGACGACTGCTTCGACCGCGTCTCGCAGACGTTCACCGACGCCGCCCGGCGCGCCCGCGCCGCCGGCGAGGACCCGCTGGCCGCGATGGGCATGGCCTACGGCGAGATGCTGGCCGACCGCGACGTGCTGCTGCTCCAGCTCCACACGTACGCGGCGGCCGACGAGCCGCGCATCCGCGACGCCGTGCGGCGCGGCTACGCCCGCCTCGTCGACGTCGTGCGCCGCGAGTCCGGCGCCGGCGACGGCGAGCTCCGCGACTTCTTCGCCATGGGGATGCTCATGAACGTCGTCGCCGCGATGCGCGTCGACGAGGTCGACGAGCCCTGGGCGAAGGTCCTGATGCACCCCGGCACGTGACCCTCTTTTTCAGCGCACCACTGTGAGTAACCGATCACACACAACTCCGCGGGAGGAGAACCCCATGTCAGTCCCGTCCGTCCGCCGGGCCCGGCCCCGGCCCGGCGCGACGCTCGCGATCGTGTCGGCCGCGCTCTTCATGACCGCGCTCGACAACCTCGTGGTCGGCGTCGCGCTGCCGTCGATCCGGTCCGACCTCGGCGGCTCGCTCGAGTCGCTGGAGTGGACCGTCAACGCCTACACGCTCGCGTTCGCCGTGCTGCTGATCACCGGCGCCGCGCTCGGCGACCGCTTCGGCAGAAAGCGCATGTTCGGCGTCGGCCTGGTCGTGTTCACCGTCGCCTCCGCGGCGGCCGCGCTCGCGCCCACGATCGGCGCGCTCGTCGCCGCCCGGGCCGTCCAGGGCGCGGGCGCCGCGATGCTCGCGCCGCTCACCCTCGTCCTGCTGTCGGAGGCCTTCCCCGCCTCGCGCCGCAGCGCCGCGCTGGGCATCTGGGCCGGCGTGAGCGGCCTCGGCGTCGCGCTCGGCCCCGTGGTCGGCGGCGCCGTCGTCGAGGGCATCTCGTGGCAGTGGATCTTCTGGCTGAACGTGCCGATCGGCGTCGCGCTGCTGCCGCTGGCCGCCGCGCTGCTGACCGAGTCGCGCGGGCCGGCCGACCGCCTCGACGCGCCCGGTCTGACGCTCGCCGCGACCGGCCTGTTCGGCGTCACGTTCGGGATCGTCCGCTCACAGGCGCTGGGCTGGGAGCACGGCCTCGTCGTCGGCTCGATCGCCGCCGGCCTCGTGCTGCTGCTCGCGTTCCTGGCCTGGGAGCGCCGCGCGCCCGCGCCGATGCTGCCGCTGAGCCTGTTCCGGGCCCGCGGCTTCTCGGCCACCAACGCGGCGGCGTTCGCGATGTTCTTCGGGACGTTCGGCGCGATCTTCCTGCTGTCGCAGTTCTTCCAGACCGCGCAGGGGCTCGACCCGCTGCAGGCCGGCATCCGCACGCTGCCGTGGACGGCGGCGCCGATGATCGTCTCGCCGCTGGCGGGGCTGCTGATCGACCGCGTCGGGGCGCGCGCGCTGATGGCCACCGGCATGCTGCTGCAGGGCGGCGGGCTGCTGTGGCTGGGGCTCGTGCAGACGCCCGACACGCCGTACCTGTCGATCGTCGTGCCGCTCATGATGGGCGGCGTCGGGATGGCGCTCGTGTTCGCGCCGTCGGCCAGCGCCGTGCTCGCCGCGGTCCGTCCCGAGCAGGCCGGGCAGGCGTCGGGCGCGACGAACGCGATCCGCGAGGCCGGCGGGGTGCTGGGCGTCGCGGTCCTCGCGACCGTGTTCAGCGCGAACGGCTCCTACCTGTCGCCGCAGGCGTTCACCGACGGCCTCACGGCGGCGCTGCCGATCGCCGCCGCCGTCCTGGCCGTGGGCGCGCTGGCCGCGCTCGTGGTGCCGTCGCGCCAACCGCTGGCATCCGGACAAACCACGGTTGTGGGCGATACGTCCCCTGCGTAGCCTCCTGAGGAAGGAGGTGATCCGGATGCGCTTCGGATCCGAGAGCAGGCCGCAGGACGAGCAGCACCTGGGCGAGTGCCGTACCACCGAGGACGTGCGCCGCCTGTTCGAACGCTACCGCGCGGAAGCGCGCCTGCATGCCGAGATCACCGGCGAGGACGAGCCGCTGATGGTGCCCGAGGTCGAGGCCAAGGACGACGACCTCATCCAGACCCGGTAGCCCCCGTTCCTTCGACCGCGTCGGCCGGCTCGCGCACCGCGCGGGCCGGCCGTGCCGTGCCCAGGCGCTGGGCGCCGAGGAAGGCGAGGCCGCCGGCCAGCCCCCAGAACGGCGCGCTGATCCCGGCGACGGCGATGCCGGAGGCGCTGATGACGAACGTGATCGTCGCCGCCTCGCGGTGGTCGCTGCCGGCCAGCGCGGTCGACAGCGCGGCGCCGAGCGTGGCGAGCAGCGCCAGGCCGGCGGCGCCCTCGATCAGCAGCGGCGGCGCGGCGGCGACCACCGCGGTGGCCGCCCCGGCGGCCAGCCCCAGCGCCAGGTAGGCGATCCCGCTGGAGACCGCGGCCACCCAGCGCCGCGCCGGGTCCGGCCCGGCCTCCGGGCCGGCGACGAGCGCGGCGGTGATCGCGGCGAGGTTGATCGCGTGCGCCCCGAACGGCGCGCCCGCCGCCGTCGCCGCGCCGGTCGTCACGAGGACGGGCCGCAGTGGCGGCCGGTAGCCGAAGCTGGCGAGCACCGCCATGCCCGGCACGTTCTGCGAGGCCATCGTCACGATGAACAGCGGCAGCGCGAGGCCGACGAGCGCGCCCAGGTCCAGCGCCGGCGCCGTGACCGCCACCTCCGGCCACGGGTCCGACAGCGCGCCCGGCGGCAGGTCCCCGGCGATCGCGATCGCGGCGACCGTCGCCGCCATCGCGCCCGGCACCGCCCACCGGCGCGCGAACAGGGTGAGCAGCAGCCAGATCGCGACGACCGGCCCCGCCTGCCAGGGCAGCTCGACCACCGCCTTCACCGGCGCGACGCAGAGCGGCAGGATCACGCCGGCGAGCATCGCGCCGGCGACCGGCACCGGGATCGCGCCGATCCAGCGCCCGAGCGGGCGCCACAGGCCGCACAGCACGATCAGCGCGCCGGCCACCGCGAAGGCGCCCAGCGCGGCCGGGTAGCCGCCGGGCACGTCGCCCGAGGAGATCAGCAACGCGGCGCCCGGCGTCGACCACGCGATCGCGACCGG
This sequence comes from Capillimicrobium sp., assembly GCA_035565675.1. GTDB lineage: Bacteria > Actinomycetota > Thermoleophilia > Solirubrobacterales > Solirubrobacteraceae > Capillimicrobium. The sequence goes on from DATMSA010000188.1 coordinate 5,818, forward strand.
CATCCGCGTGCGCAGCGCCAGCCAGATCACGACGACGCCCATCAGCACGCACAGCGCCAGCAGGCCCGACGACGCCTGCCGCGGGTCGGCGCCCACCGCGCGCAGCCCGGCGAGGACGAGCGCGAACGTGCTGGCGAAGCCGACGAGCGACGCGACGATCCCGGCCAGCGCCGGGGTCAGCAGGCCGCGCTCACCCATGCGCGCCCAGGTAGCGCATGAGCCCCAGCAGCCGCGTGTCCTCGATCGCGACGTAGCGGTGCGCGCGGTCGGCGACGAACCACACCGCCTCCCCCGGCCCGACCTCGACCTCGTCGCCCACCGGCCCGATCCGCGCCCGGCCCTCGATGCACATGAGCACCTCCTCGGTGCCGGGCAGGTGGGCGTCGGTGCGCTGCTCGGTGCCGGCCGGCAGCGCCAGCTCGTAGAGCTCGGACCGGTGCGCCCGCGGCTCGGCGCTGATAAGCCAGGCGTCCATGCCGGAGTCGGCGTGCAGCGGCGCGCCGTCGCGCGGGCGGATGCGGCGCACGCGCGGCGCGGTCTCCTCCTCGAGCAGGGCGCCGAGCGGCAGGTCCAGCGCGCCGGAGACGCGCCACAGCGTCTCCAGCGACGGGTTGCCCGCGCCGCTCTCGATGCGCGACAGGATCGTGCGCGAGAGCCCGCACGCGCGCGACAGCTCGCCCAGCGACATGCCCCGGGCGGTGCGGTGGGCGTGGATCGCCGCGCCGATGCGGGCGGCGAGGCGGTCCAGCGACGGGTCGCCACTCTGGTTCACAACCCGCAACTATAGCTGCGTCCCCGCGAGCTCAGGTTCTGCATACAGATCTTGACTGCGCTGCCCCAAACTGCATACAGTCTGAGCCGAGGTCACGGCGTTCTTCGGGGGTTGGGCGCCGCAACAGCACCAGTCCTGCATGCACATCGCACAGGAGGAGGAGAGATGAGCACGACCGAGGCCATGCCGCAGGCGCCCAGCGCCGAGGAGCTGGTCGACCGCGCCCGCCAGCTCCGGCCGCTGATCGAGCGCAACGCGCCCGAGGGCGACGCCCACCGGCGCATCGCCCAGGAGACGATCGACGCGCTCCGCGAGGCGGGCATGTTCAAGATCACCGTCCCGCGCCGCTTCGGCGGCTACGAGGTGCCGATCTGGACGAAGATGCAGGTGTCCGCGGCGCTCGGCGAGGCGGACGGCTCGACCGCCTGGGTCACCACGCTCATCAACGTCTGCAACTGGATGGGCGGCCTGCTCGGCGACCAGGCCCAGCGCGACATCTGGGGCGAGAACCCCGACGCGCGCATCGCCGGCGTCCTCAACCCGTCCACCGACGTGCGCGCGGTCGACGGCGGCTTCGAGGTCACCGGCCGCTGGCCCTTCGCCTCCGGCAGCCTCCACGCCGACTGGGTGCTCGTCGGCATCGTCGTCCCCGACGCCTCGGGCGAGATCGTCGACGACGCGCTCGCGTTCATCCCCATCGGCGACGTCACGATCGAGGACACCTGGCACGTCGCGGGCATGCGCGGCACGGGCAGCAACACGATCGTCGCCGAGAACGTCTTCGTCCCCGCCCACCGCACGATGTCGCTGCGGCGCGCGCTGCAGAACGAGTACCCGACGCCGCACACCGACGAGGTCGCCTACCGCGGCTCGTTCATCCCGGTCCTCACGCTCGTGCTCGGCGGTCCGCAGCTCGGGATGGGCAAGGCGGCGCTCGACTTCGTCGTCTCCAAGGCCGGGCGGCGGGGCATCACCTACACGCAGTTCGAGCGCCAGACCGACTCCGTCGCGTTCCAGACCGAGATCGGCCGCGCCGCGACGCTGATCGACACGGCGCACCTGCACATGCAGCGCGGCGCCCTCGACGTCGAGCGCGCGGCGGAGGCCGGCGAGCCGCTCCCGCTCGTCACTCGCGCGCGGGTCAAGCAGGACACCGCCCACGGGATCGCGTGCGTGCGCCAGGCGATCGACATCCTCATGTCCGCCCACGGCGCGTCGAGCTTCGCCGAGGTCAGCCCGCTCCAGCGCATCTGGCGCGACTCGGCGACCGCCGGTCGCCACGCGGTCGTCGACCCGGCCGTGAACGCGGAGACGTACGGCAAGGCCCTCCTGGGCGTCGACGCGCACATCACCCACCTGCTCTAGGAAGGAACCGACGACGATGGCTGCCACCCATCCCAAGCCGGTCCTGCACCACGTCAACCTCAAGACGCCGCGGCTGCAGGAGATGATCGACTGGTACGGCGCGGTCTGCGGCACCGAGGTGATCCACGTCTTCCCGGGCGGCGCGTGGCTGACGAACGACGACGCCAACCACCGCATCGCGCTGCTGACCGGCCCGCTGATCGAGGACGACCCCGACCGCTTCACGCACGCGGGGATGCACCACTTCGCCTTCGAGCACCCGAGCGTCGACGCGCTGCTGCTCGAGTACGTGCGCCTGAAGGACGAGATCGGCGCGGTCCCGCACATGTGCCTGGACCACGGGATGACGATCTCCTTCTACTACGTCGATCCCGACGGCAACAGCGTCGAGATGCAGGCCGACTGGTTCGGCGACTGGTCCAAGTCCAAGCGGTTCATGCGCGAGTCGCCGGAGTTCGCGGCCGACCCGATCGGCACGTTCCTGGACCCAGAGCTCGTCGTCGCCGCGCGCCGCGACGGCGCGTCGATCGAGGAGCTGCACCGGCGCTGCTACGGCGGCGAGTTCACGCCGGCGGGCCAGCCGGACCTGCGAGTGGCGCTGTGAGGCTGGCGCGGTTCAGCGTGAACGGCGACGAACCCCGCACCGGGGTCGTCGCCGGCGACGCGGTGGTCGATCTCGCCCGCGCCGCCCCCGACCTGCCGCGCGACCTGACCGACCTGCTCACGCTCGGCGCCGCCGGCCTGGACGCGGCCGCGCGCGCGGCCGGCGCGGCGGACGCCCGCGTCCCGCTCGACGAGGTGACGCTGCTGGCGCCCGTCGCCCGGCCGTCGAAGTTCCTGGCGGTGGGGCTGAACTACGCTGACCACGTGGCGGAGACCGGCCTGGAGACCCCCGAGTTCCCGCTGCTCTTCGCCAAGATGCCGAGCTGCGTGACGGGCCCTCACGATCCGATCGAGCGCCCCACGGTGTCGGACCGCCTCGACTACGAGGGCGAGCTGGCGTTCGTGATCGGGCGTCGCTGCCGCCACGTCTCGCGCGCCGACGCGCCGTCGGTCATCGCCGGCTACACGATCGTCGACGACGTGAGCGTGCGCGACTGGCAGCTGCGCACCTCGCAGTGGATCCTCGGCAAGTCGTTCGACACCCACGGCCCGATGGGCCCGTGGCTGGTCACCGGCGACGAGCTCGGCGACCCGCACGCGCTGTCGGTCCGCACGCTCGTCAACGGCGAGGTGCGCCAGGAGTCCAACACGCGCCACCTGATCTTCGACTGCTACGACCTGGTCGAGACGCTGTCGCAGGTGTTCACGCTGGAGCCCGGCGACGTGGTGGCGACGGGCACCCCGGGCGGCGTCGGCAACGCGATGGACCCGCCGCGGTTCCTGGCGCCGGGCGACACGGTGCGCATCGAGATCGAGGGGATCGGGGCGATCGAGAACCCGGTCGTGCAGGAGGGGCGGGCCGCGACATGACCGACGTGGCCCCCGCGGACGCGGCGGTGGCGGCCCAGGAGCCGCTCGACGACGAGGCCCCGGCCGCGAGCCTCCACGACCGGCTGCGCGAGGCGATCCTCACCGGCGAGCTGCCGGCGGGCGCCGTGATGTCGCAGGTGGAGCTGGCGCGGGACTTCCACGTCAGCCGCACGCCGCTGCGCGAGGCGATCCGGATGCTCCAGCGCGAGGGCCTGATCGAGGCGGAGGCGAACCGGCGCATCCGCGTCGCCCCCATCTCGCTGGAGGACCTCGAGCAGCTCTACGCGCTGCGGATCGTCACCGAGTCACTCGGCGTGCGCCTCACGGTCCCGCGGCTGGACGCCGAGGACGACGCGTTCCTGGCCGAGGCGGTCCGGGAGATGAACCGGTACGACGCGACGACCCACTTCGTGGAGAAGGACCGCTGGCACCGCGCCTTCCACGAGCGCCTGGTCCAGCACGCCGGGACCCGGATCGTCGCCGCCCTGCGCGACCTGCGCGACCACGCCGGGCGTTACCGCCGCCTGTACGCGCAGTCGCACGCGCAGGCCTGGTCGGTCGCCGAGCTCGAGCACGACGCCCTGGTCGAGGCCGCGCGGGCGCGCGACGCCCAGCGCGCCGGCGTGCAGACCGCGCGCCACCTGGCGCGCACCGCGCTCACCGTGATCTCGACGATCGCGCCCGAGCACGAGCCGACCGCCGTGCGGACGGCGCTGCGCAGCGTCACCGAGGGAACGCCCTCGGAGGACGTGTTCTGAGCCCGACCGCCCCGGAGTCGCGGCGCTGACCGCGCCGACGTCGCCGCGCCCCCGCGCGCAGGGCGTGATCGTCCTGCTGGCCACGACGGCCGGCCTCGCCGTCGCCAGCAACTACTACGTCCAGCCGCTGATCCCGCTGATCGCCGACGACTTCGGGGCGGCGCCGGCGACCGGCGGCCTGCTCGTCACCGTGTCGCAGGCCGGGTACCTGGCCGGGCTGCTCCTGTTCCTGCCGCTGGGCGACATGGTCGACCGCCGGCGGCTGGCCGCCGGGCTGATGGCGCTCACCGGGCTGGGGCTGCTGGCGGGCGCGGCGGCCGGCGGCCCGCTGTGGCTGGGCGCGTGCCTGCTCGCGTTCGGCGCGACGAGCGTGGTGACGCAGGTCGCGGTCACGATCGCCGCCGACATCGCCGAGCCTGGGCGCGGCGGGCGCACGGTCGGAGCGGTCGCCGGCGGCGCGCTGACCGGGGTGCTGCTGGCCCGCACGGTCGCCGGGGCCGTCGCCGAGGTCGCCGGCTGGCGCGGGGTGTACGCGCTCGCCGGCGTGCTCGTGCTGGCGACCGCGGCGCTCCTGTGGCGCCGGCTGCCGCCGCTGCCGCCGTCGCACCGCGAGGGCTACCGCGCCCAGCTTCGCGCGCTGCTCGCGCTCGTGCGCGGGCCCGCGCCGCTGCGCCGCGCGTGCGTGTACGGCGCGACCACGTTCGCCGCGTTCAGCGTGCTGTGGACGACGCTCGCGCCGATGCTGGCCGGGCCGCCCTACGAGCTGTCCGAGGGCGTGATCGGCCTGTTCGGCCTGGCGGGCGCGGCCGGCGTGCTCGGCGCGCGGGGCGGCGGGCGGCTGTTCGACGCCGGCCACGGGACGACGGTGATCGTCGGCGCGACGATGCTCGGCGTCGCCGCGTTCGGCCTCATCGCCGCCGGGCGCTGGTCGCTGGCGGCGCTGCTGATCGGGATCGTCGGGATCGACCTGGCCGGCCAGCTCGTGCAGGTGACCAACCAGAGCACGATCTTCCAGCTCGAGCTGCCCAGCGGGCGGCTGACCTCGATCTACATGGCCAGCCGCTTCGTCGGCGGCGCGATCGGCTCGGCGCTCGGCGCGGTCCTGTTCGGCAGCCTCGGCTGGACGGCGTCGTCGCTGGCGGGCGTCGGCTTCTACGCGATCGGGCTCACCGTCGCGCTGGCGAACCGGCGGCGCGCGCCCGCCGGGTGACCGCTCAGCGCACGACCTCGTCCAGCCAGTCGAAGAAGACCTCGTTGCGCCACTGCGGGGCCATCGGCGCGCAATGGTACTGGGCGCCCTCGGCGACCGTGAACTCGACGAACCGCTTGTGCCGCGCCGTCAGGCGCTCGTAGACCTCGCGGCCCTCCCCACCGACGGCGTCGTCGAGCTCGTACTGGCTCACGAGCGTGGGCGCGCTGATCCGGCGGACGGCGTCGCGCACGTCGTAGTGCAGCAGCGCGCGCATCTGGTCGTAGAACGTGGGCTCGCCGAACGGCAGCACGAACTTGTCGAACGTGAGCTGGGTCGACGCCGGGAGCTGCGGATAGATCTCGGCCCACTGGGCGTTGACCTCGTCGCGGTGGCCGGCGCGGATGAGGTCCCACAGCTCGGTGGGCAGCGGGATGGTCTGGGCGAGGTCGGTGACGCCGGGGTCGAGGATCACCGCCGCCAGGCGCCGCTCGCGCGACGCCGCGCGGGCGACGAGCTCGCCGCCCTGGCTCCAGCCGATGATCGCGATGCGGTCGGGGTCGACGTCGGAGCGGTGGTGCAGCCAGTCGACGATCGGCGTGACGACCTTCTCCCAGTCGGGCCGGAACGGGACGCCGCGCTCGAACCACATCGCGCCCTGGCCGGGGCCCTCGAAGATCAGCGCGTTCCAGCCGCGCTCGATCGCGGCGGCGCCGCCCCACGCGTACAGGTCGACGTTCTGCGCGTCGTTGCCGTTGTTGAGGATGACCGTCCGGCGCCGGCGCTTCGGGCCGGGCGCGCGCAGGAACCAGCCGGGCAAGTACGAGCGGCCGTGGGGGATCCGCACGGGCTCGAAGCCGAAGCGGGTGGCGGCCGCCGTCCACAGGCGGTTCATCGCCTGGTAGACGACGCGCTGGTCGGCCGTGCTGCGGCGGTCGGTGGCGAGCGCGAAGAACAGCGGGGTCGTGAGGTACTTGGCGGCGCGCAGGTAGGCGCTGCGGGCCGTCACCTCGTCGCCGCGCTCGCGGGCGGCGTCGCCGAGGCCCTGGATGCGCACCCCCAGCCGCCAGAACGCCTCGGCCGTGGCGGCCGGCGTGCCGCCCGCGGCGCGGGCCGCGTCGATCGCCGTCGTCGCCTCGCCGAACTCGGCGGCTCCGTACCCGGCGGCGCCGAGCACGAAGAGCGTCTGGAAGTTCGCGTCGCTGCTGGACAGGATCGAGCCGGCGATCCCGCCGGCGGGCGCTGACTCCTGCGCGGTCGCGGTCCCGCCGCCCAGCAGCAGCGGGGCGGCGCCGACGGCCATGCCGCCCAGGATCAGATCACGTCGCCGCAAGTGGCTCCCTTCCCTCGCGTTCATTGCGGCGCGCATCCTCCCATCCGGCGCGGTCGCGGCCGGGCAGTGCGGCAGTGCGGGCGGAGGGACTCGAACCCCCACGGCTGTTCGCCACTGGGACCTAAACCCAGCGTGTCTACCGGTTCCACCACGCCCGCGCGGTTCGTATGATCCGGCACATGGCCGGAGAGGACCGGGGCGACATCGTCATCGATCACCCCAATCGCCGCAAGGCCTCGTCCAAGGCGACGAAGGCGATGGTCATCGTCCTGTTGCTGATCAGCGTGGTGCTGATGGCGATCGTGGCGATCGGCGGCTGGGACGCGCTGGCGGGCGCCAAGGGCGTGCTCGTCGCCTACATGGGCGTGTACGTGGTCCTGGCCTTCTACTGCGCGCGGTGGTCGCGCGGCACGCTGCCGGTGTCGGCCGCGCTGGGGATCATCCTGCTGATCTTCGCCGCGATCGCCGGCCCCGAGTGGCTGGCGCGCGACAAGACCGGCTTCACCGACCCGAACGTCGACTCCGGCGTCCTCGGGCTCGTCACGCTGCTGCTGATCCCGGTCCAGCTCCTGTTGATCGCGTTCGCGATGCGCGGGTTCTCGCAGGAGTGGAACGTCGAGGTCGAGCGTCCGCGCGACCCGGGTCCGGCGCCGGCGTAGCCCGTAGGCTGGACACTGCGCCCGGGTGGTGGAACGGTAGACACGGGGCCCTCAAAAGGCCCTGCTCATGTGAGCGTGCGGGTTCGAATCCCGCCCCGGGTACCTCCCCGTCGACCGAGCCTGACGTGGGAGCGCTCATCCGCGTATAGCGACGATGATGGCTCCCACCCCTCGCCGGGACCGCGCCGCGCCCGCAGCCGCAAACGCCCGAGGCGCGAAGCGGCGCGTCAGGCGCCCAGCCGCGCCAGCAGCGCGTCCAGCAGCGGCTGCGGCCCGGCGGCCAGCCCGCGCGGGAGCACGTCGTCGCCCGCCAGCTCGACGACGTCCAGGCCGGCCTCGCGGCAGACCAGGCCGGCGGCGGCGTGGTCCCAGTGCTGCACGCCCCACTCGTAGTAGGCGTCGTGGCGGCCCAGCGCGGTCCAGCAGAGGTCCAGCGCGGCGCTGCCGGCGCGGCGGACGTCGCGCACCGACGGCAGCAGCGCGGCCACCCGCGCGCCCTGGGCCTCGCGGACGCGGCTGTCGTAGCCGAAGCCGGTCGCCACGAGCGCCTGCGCCAGCGGCGGCGGGTCGCCGGCGCGCCCTGCCGGCAGCGCGCGGCCGTTCAGCGACGCGCCCTCGCCGCGGGCGGCGACGAAGCACTCGTCGCGCAGCGGGTCGAACACCACGCCGGCCACCGCGCCGGCGTCGTCCTCGACGGCGACGCTCACGCACCACTGCGGGATGCCGTACAGGTAGTCGATCGTGCCGTCGAGCGGGTCGACGACCCAGCGCAGCCCGGTCGTGCCCGCCACGTCGCCGGTGCCCTCCTCCCCCAGGACGCCGTCGTCGGGCCGCCGCGCGCGCAGCACCTCGCGGATCGCGCGCTCGCTCGCGAGGTCGGCCTCGCTGACGAGGTCGGTCGGCGACGACTTCGACGCCAGCGCGCGCTCGTGGCCGAAGCGCGGCACGAGCACCGCCGCGCCCGCCCGCGCGGCCTCCTCCGCCACCTCGACCAGCATCAGGACGCGAGATCCGGTCGTCGCGCCGGCCAGTCGGTCTCGGCCTCGAGCTGCGCCGACAGCGCCAGCAGCGTCGCCTCGTCGTCGGGCCGCCCGACGAGCTGCGCGGCCAGCGGCACGCCCTCGGGCGTGAAGCCGGCCGGCACCGACGCCGCCGGCTGGCCGGTGACGTTCCACCAGCCCAGGTGCGGGACGAAGCGCCCGGCGCCGTTGAACGTCCACAGCCCGCCGCGGCCCTCGAAGCGCCCGATCGGCAGCGGCAGCGACGTGATCGCCGGCGTCAGCAGCACGTCGACGTCGTCCCACAGGCGGGCGATCCGCGCCGACACCTCGGCCTCCTCGGCCCGCGTGCGCGCCAGGATCGAGCGCGGCACCATCCGGCCGATCCGCGCGATCGTCCTCGTGCGCCGCTCGAGCGCGTCCGGGCGGTCGACCCGGGCGGCGCCGTCCGCGGCCCCGCACACGTACCGCGACAGCGCCCGCCCCAGCGGCGCCGCCTCGTAGGCGGGGTCGCGCTCCACGACCGTGTGCCCCAGCCCGCGCAGCGTCTCGGCCAGCGCCAGCACGCCGTCGCGCACCCGCGCCTCGACCGGCGCCATCAGCGGCGGCGGGACCTGCATCGACAGCGCGATCCGCAGCGCCCCGGGCGGGCGCGCCGCGGCCTCGGAGAACGTCCCCCACGACGGGCGGTCGGCGACCGCGTCGAGGAACAGCGCGGTGTCGCGCACCGTGCGCGTGACGGTCCCGAAGTGGACGAGCCCGTGCCAGTCGTTGGCGCTCGGGTCCAGCGGCACGCGCCCCTTCTGCGCCTTCAGCCCGAACAGGCCGCAGCACGCGGCCGGGATGCGGATCGAGCCCAGCCCGTCGGAGGCGGTCGCGGCCGCGACGATCCCCGCGGCGACCGCGCTGCCGCTGCCGCCGCTCGAGCCGCCGGGCGTGCGGTCGAGATCCCACGGGTTGCGGGTCGCGCCGCGCGCCGCGGTCTCGGTGAACGGCCACAGCGTCAGCTCCGGCACGTTCGTCTTGCCGATCAGGATCGCGCCGGCGTCGCGCAGCCGGCGCACGATCGTGCTGTCGGCCGCCGCCGGGGTGCGCACCGCCAGGCTGCCGTAGCCGGTGAGCTCCCCGGCCATGTCCATGTCGTCCTTGACGGCGATCGGGACGCCCAGCAGCGGCCGGCGGTCCCCGGCGGCGCGGCGTCCGTCGGCCTGGTCGGCCTCGACCCGGGCGCGCTCGCCGAAGACGACGCGGAACGCGTTCAGCCGCGGGTCGAGCCGCTCGATCCGCGACAGCGCCAGGTCGACGAGCTCGCGCGAGCTGACCTCGCCCGCGGCGACCAGCTCGGCCTGGCGGGCGAGACCGGCGAAGGCGAGATCGGCGGCGTCCATGGCGGCGCGGAGCCTATCGGTGCCCCTAGATTCCCGCCATCGACACCGACCCGATGGAGATCGTCGCCGAGCTCGCCGACATCGGCCCGCGCGGCGCGTGCGGCGACGGCGAGCGCCGCGCCGCGGTCGCCCTGCGCGACCGGCTGCGCCGCCGCGGCCGTCCGGCGCGGATCGAGACCGCGTGGGTGCGCCCCGCGTGGCCGTGGCTGTACGCGGGCCTGTGCGCGCTCGGCGCCGCGGCCAGCCTCCTCGCGCTCGCGCAGCCCGAGGCCGCGCTCGCGATCCTCGTCGTCATGCTCGTCGCGCTCGCGGGCGACGCCGGCGGCTGGGCGCCGTTCGCGCGCCTGCTCCTGCCCCGGCGGGCCACCCAGTGCGTCGTCAGCGAGCCGCCGCCGCGACCCGGCCGCCCACGGATCCGCCTCATCGTCACCGCCCCCTACGACGCCCGTCTCGGCGGCCTCGCCCGCCGCCTCGCGCCGCTGCGCGCCCGGCTCCCGCTCCCCAGCGGCCCCGCGCTCCTGTGCCTCGCGCTGGCGCTTCTCGCCGCGCTCACCGACGTCCGCGTGACCGGCGTCGAGGAGCGCTGGGTCGACCTGGTCGCGATCGCGCCCACCGTCGCGCTCCTCCTCGGCGCCGGCCTCTACCTCGACGTGGCGCTCGCCGGCCCGTCCGCGGACGCCGACGCCAACGCGGGCGCGGCCGCCGTCGCGCTGGCCGTCGCCGCCGAGCTCGACCGGATCCCGCCCCGCAACCTCGCCGTCGAGCTGGTGCTCGCCGGCGCCGGCGAGGCGGGCCACCTCGGCTTCCGCGACTACGTGCGCCGCCGCCGCCGCGCGGCCCGGCCGCGGGAGCTGGCGGTGCTCGCGCTCGGGCCCGCCGGCGCCGGTCCGCCGCGCCACCACCGCGCCGAGGGCGTCCTGCCGCCGCGCCGCGCGCACCCGGGACTGATCGCCGTCGCCGACCGCGGCCGGCGGGCCCGCCACGGGAGCACCGCCGCCGCCGAGGCGCTGCGCGCGGGCTGGCCCGCGATCGGCCTCTCCGCCGCCGGAGCGCCCGATCGCGTCGAACGAGCGTCCATGGCGGCCATGGTTGCGTATGCGGTGAGGCTGGTCAGGGCACTCGACCGTCAGCTATAACGTTCGGACCGGCACCGGTCAGGGGGTGATGGTCGCGGGCAACGAGCAGGACCAGGAGGCGGGCCACCGGCGCGACCATCTACTGGCGGCGCTCGATCTGATGGACGAGGGCGTCATCTCGCTGGACGCCGACCTGCGGGTCGTCGGCGCGAACGCCAGCGCGCTGCGGATCCTCGGCCTGGGCCCCGACGACCTGCGCCAGCCGCGCTGGTGGGAGCTCGTGCGCCCGCGCCGCCTCGACGGCACGGTGCCCAGCTTCGAGGAGGCGATGCGCTCGCCGGCGCGCGACGTCGCGGTCCGCATCCGCCGCCCCAGCGACGGCCGCGCCCGCCACCTGCTCGTGCACCACGAGCCGCTGCCGGACGTCGGCACCGTCCTCACGTTCCGCGACCGCACCGAGGAGGAGCGCACCAGCGCGCGGCTGGCCTCCAGCGCGCTGCGCGACCGCCTCACCGGGCTGCCCAACCGCTCCGCCGCGCTCGCCGAGCTGGAGGAGGCGATGGCCGCCGGCGCGCCGTTCGCGCTGCTGCTCGTCGACATCGACGCCTTCCGCGCGGTCAACACCGGCCTCGGCCAGGCCGCCGGCGACGCGGTCCTGCGTGAGGTCGCCGCGCGCCTGCGCGGCGCGCTGCCGCGGGCGGCCCGGGCCGCCCGCTTCGGCCCCGACGACTTCGCCGTGGTCGCGCCCGTGGCCGACGAGGCCGCCGCCCGCGCGATCGCCGAGCGGATCGCCGACGCGTTCGCGGCCCCGTTCAGCGCCGGGCACGGCGCCCAGCTCTCGGCGTCGGTGGGCATCGCGATGGGCGACGCGGCGCGCGACGCCGCCGGCCTGATCGCGGCGGCGGAGGCGGCGCTCACCCGCGCGCGCTCGCGCGGCCGCGGGCTCGTCGACGTGTTCGACGACGCGCTGCGGCGCTCGACCGCCGACCGCCTGGCGCTCACCGCCGACCTGCGCGCCGCGATCGAGAACGACGAGCTCACCGTCGCCTACCAGCCGATCGTCGACGTCAGCAACGGGTCGGCCCGGCTCGTGTCGCTGGAGGCGCTCGCGCGCTGGACCCACCCCGAGCGCGGCCCGATCCCGCCGGCGCGCTTCATCGTGCTCGCCGAGGACGCCGGCCTCGTGCGGGCGCTGGGGCGGCGGGTGCTCGCCCGCGCCTGCCTCGAGGTCGCCGGGCTGCGCCGCGACCTTCCCGACACCGCGGGCGCGCTGCGCCTGTCGGTGAACATCTCGGCGCGCCAGATCGCCAGCGGCCTGCTCGAGCACGACGTCCGCGCCGCGCTGGGCGCCTCGGGCCTGCCGCCGAAGGCGCTGTCGCTCGAGCTGACCGAGACCGCGCTGATGGACGACGGCGGCGCGCGCATCGACCCGCTCCTCGCCGTCCGCGAGGCGGGCGTGCGGCTCTTCCTCGACGACTTCGGCACCGGCTACTCGTCGCTGGCGCGCCTGCGCCGCCTCCCGCTCGACGGGCTGAAGATCGACCGCTCGTTCGTCGCCGGCCTCGGCTCGGTCGACGTCGACGGCGCGATCGTCGAGGCGATCCTGACGATGGCGCAGGCGCTGAAGCTGCCGGTCGTGGCGGAGGGCGTGGAGACCCGCGACCAGGCGCGGATCCTGCGCGTGCTGGGGTGCCCCCTCGCCCAGGGCTTCCTGCACGGGCGGCCGATGCCGCTCGAGGAGCTGCGCGCGCAGCTGACCCGCGACGGACGCTGGTCCTTGCGGCCCGTCCGGGCCAGCGGATAGAAACGCCCCATCATGTACCCCGTTCAATACGAGGCGGACTACGTCGAGCGCCGCAGTCGGCTCACGACGTTCTTCCGCCTCATCACCATGCTGCCGGCGGCTGTCCTCACGTGGCTGTACGTGCTCGCGGCGCACGTGGTGGTCTTCATCGCCTGGTTCGCACTGCTCTTCACCGGGCGGTACCCCCAGGGGATGTACGACTTCGTGGCGGGGGCGCTGCGCAACGCGACGCGCCTCAACGGCTACGCGGGTCTGTTGACCGACGCCTACCCGCCGTGGAAGGGCAGCGAGGAGCCCAGCTACCCGGTCCGGGTGCGGGTCGCACCGCCGAAGGAGCAGTACTCGCGGGTCAAGGTGCTGTTCCGCCTGATCCTGGCCATCCCGGTGATGGTCATCGCCTACATCTACCAGCTGATCATGGAGGTGGGCACGCTCGTCGCGTGGTTCGCCATCGTGATCACGGGCAAGCAGCCGGAGGGCATCCAGAACCTCATCAACATGGGGCTGCGGTACGTCACGCAGGCGCTGGCCTACTACTGGCTGCTCACCGAGGACTGGCCGCCGATCACGGTCGACCAGTCCGCCGTCGGGATGGTGCCGCCGGCTCCCGAGGGGGGCGCGCTCACCGGCGCCTCGTCGGGGTCCGGGTCCTACCAACCGCCGGCTACGCCGGAGCGCTGAGCTCGGCCTGGCCGAACACGTCGCGGGCGCGCCGGGCCACGAGGTCCGGCCGCTCGTCGACGACGAAGTGGCCGGCGTCGACGAACTCGACGCCGGGGAAGCCCTCCACGAGGGTGCGCGCGATCGCCGTGTCGCGCCGGCCGAACAGCAGGTGCGACGGCACCCGCAGCGACGGCGGCGACGACGTGCGGCGGGTGATGCCGCCCAGCATGCGCCGCAGGTAGGCGCGGTAGAGGAGCTGGGTGGCCCGGACGCGCTCCGGCGGGCGCAACGCGTCGGCGAACGCGTCGAGGTCCTCGTCGGTGAACCCCACCCCGCGCGTGTCGGAGGCGAGCGCCTTCTTGATGACGTCGGTGCGCCGCAGCAGCGTCGGCGCGAGCGGGGACGCCATCACGCCCGCGTACCACGAGCGCCACATCTCGAGGAGGAAGCGCGGGCGCGGCCGCACCCACGGGTGCGGCGCGTTGCAGACAAGCACGGCGGCGAAGCGGTCCGGATGGCGGGCGGCGAGCAGGAAGCTCGTGAAGCCGCCCCAGTCGTGCCCGGCGAGGTAGGCGCGCTCGATGCCCAGGGCGTCGAGCAGCGCGATCTGGTCGGCGGCGAACGTGTCGGGGTCCATGCCGGTCCCCGGCGCCTCGGTCTGGCCGAAGCCGCGCAGATCGGGCATGAGCAGCCGGTGGTCGCCGGCCAGGAGCGGCACCACGTGGCGCCAGCAGCGGTGGGTCTGCGGCCAGCCGTGCAGGAGCAGCACCGGCGGACCGTCGGGCGGGCCGGCCTCGGCGAGGTGCACGCGCAGGCCGCCCGCGTCGACGTCGCGATGCGTCACGGCGCCCACGGCGTGCCTCCGAGCGGTCGCATCGGCGCCTCGGGCGCGTCGGCGTCGGGCGACGGCGGCGCCGGGTCGGTCGGGCGCAGGCCGGCGGCGACGGCGACCCCGCCCGCCGCGACCAGGATCAGCGGCCACCACAGCACGGTGCCGCTCGTGGCCGCCAGGCCCACGAAGGCGGCGAGGACCGCGGCGCCCAGCCACGCCGGGCCGCGCTCGCGGTCGACGGCGCCGTAGGCCACGAGCCCGAAGCCGACGGCGGCGAGCACGAGCTTCCAGCCCCACGGGGCGGTGAACCCGAGCTCGCCCGAGCTGAGCGTGGCCGCGGTGGTGCCGAGCGAGACGAGGTAGGCGAGCGCGAGCGCCGCAGCTCCGGCGACGTTCGCGAGCGCGACCGCGTGCGCGCGGTGGCGGTCGCGCAGGACGACGACGCCGAGCCCGGCGAGGACGATCGCGGCGAGCGCGAGCCACTCGTACGGCGTCACGCTGCGCGGCTCGAACGCCCACCTCCACGCGGCCATCGCCGCCCCGATCAGCGCCAGCGCGCCCAGCAGCGTGCACGCCGCCGACCCGCGCCGGACCGCCAGGCCCAGGTACAGCGCGGCGACCGCGGCCAGCACCCACGTGAGCGACCCCGCGGACGTGATCGCGCCGCCGAGCGCGTCGGCGAGGTCGAGCAGCGCGAGCACGGTCAGCGGGAACGCGGCCAGCACCAGCGCCGACACGTACACGCGCGGCGCATCGCCCTCGCGCGGCGCCAGCCAGCCCAGCAGGAGCAGCAGCGCCGCCGCCGCGCCGGCGATCGCGAACCGCACCCCGGCCGCCCAGTCGTCCTGCACCCGCACGTCCAGGAGCATCACGCCGACCGCCAGCGCGACCGCGCCGGCGGCGATCAGGTCGCCGCGGAACGGCAGTGGTCGCAGGCGCGCCGCGGCCTCTCCCCAGGCGGACATGGGCGGGAGCGTATCCATCTAGGGTTGCGCCATGGCCATCGTCACCACCGAGGACCGCGGGCCGGTCCGCCACGTCGTCATGAACCGGCCCGAGAAGCGCAACGCGATGAACGACGAGCTGATCGGGGGGCTGCACGAGGCCCTGTCGGCGGCGGCGTGGGACGACGCCGTGCGCGTGGTCGTCGTGCGCGGTGCCGGGCCGATGTTCTCCAGCGGCATGGACCACGGCGCGCTCGGCGGGCTGGCCGCCGACCCCCGCAGCCTGCGCCGGCTGCGCCGGGCGATCCTCGACACCTGGAACCTGTGCGAGGAGATGCCCAAGCCCGTGATCGCGCAGGTCCACGGCGCCTGCCTGGGCGGGGCGATGGAGCTGGCGCTGGCCTGCGACCTGCGGGTGATGGCCGCCGAGGCGGTCATCGGCCTGCTCGAGACGCGCGTCGGCATGGTGCCCGACGTCGGCGGCTCCTCGCGGCTGCCCGCCGTGGTGGGCCTGGGCCGGGCCAAGGAGATGATCATGGCCTCGAAGGTCATCGACGGGACCGAGGCCGAGCGGATCGGCCTGGTCAACCGCGTCGCGCCCGCCGACGAGCTCGACGCCGCCACCGAGCAGCTCGCCGGCGAGCTGCTGCAGTGCGCGCCGGTCGCGGTCGGCCTGGCCAAGCGGATCCTCGACGCGGCCGCCAAGCCCGCGCTCGCGCAGACGCTCGAGCAGGAGGTCACCGCGCAGGCGCTGTGCGCGCAGAGCGCCGACTTCGGCGAGGCGCTGCGCGCGTTCGCCGAGAAGCGCGAGCCGCGGTTCACCGGCCGGTGATGGACGGCCTCCAGGTCGCCCACACCGCCGACCTCGACGCCGCCACCCTGCGGGCGGTGCGGGCGCTGCTGGAGGGTGTGTTCACCGACGACGTCGACGGCGGCTTCGCCGAGGAGGACTGGGACCACACGCTCGGCGGCATGCACGCGATCGTGTGGGAGGACGGCGCGCCGATCGCGCACGCGTCGGTGGTCCAGCGCCGCCTGCTGCACGGCGGACGGGCACTGCGCACCGGCTACGTCGAGGCGGTCGCGGTGCGCGCCGACCGCCGCCGCCGCGGCCACGGGAACACCGCGATGGCGGCCGTCGAGCGGGTGATCCGCGGCGCCTACGAGGTGGGCGCGCTCGGCGCCAGCGACGAGGGCATGGCGCTGTACCAGGCGCGCGGCTGGCGGCGCTGGGAGGGCCCGACGTCCGCGCTCACGCCCGACGGGATCGTGCGCACGCCCGACGACGACGGCGGCATCTTCGTGCTCCCCGTCGACGCGACGCTGGACCTCACCGGCGAGCTGACCTGCGACTGGCGCCCCGGCGAGGTCTGGTAGCCGACGGGCCGGCTACAGCGCTCGCGCGACCGCCTCGGCGAGGTCGACGCACCGCGCCACGCACGCGTGGTCGACGTGCTCGGGCGTGTCCTGCGGGACGTGGTAGCGGCCGTAGCCGCCCTGCTCGTCGACCGACAGGATCGACACGGTCGGCAGCCCGCGGTAGGTGGCGAGCACCGGGTCGGTCCAGGCGCCCAGCCGCCAGCGCTCGGGCGGCTCCAGCCCGGCGGCGCGCGCGGCCCGCTCGACGAACGCGACGTCCGCCTCGCGGTAGCGGTGCGTCAGCAGCGTGCCCTCGCCCACCGCCACGATCGGCCGCCCGCTGCCGATCGTGTCCAGGCCGAGCACGAACGCGGTCTGCGGGTCGAGCGGGTGCTCGTCGAGGAACGCGGCCATCCCGCCCATCCCCGACTCCTCGCCGCCGGTGAGCGCGACGACGACCTCCACCCCGTCGAGCGGCCGCGCGACGAACCGGCGCACGAGCTCGAGGACCCCGGCGACGCCGCTGGCGTTGTCGTTGGCGCCCGGCACGGTGGGCGAGCGCGCCACGTCGAGCAGCAGCGCGGCGGCCAGCGCGTGCACGGCGCCGCCGATCCGCCGGCCGGCGCGGGTGCCGCTGGCCACGCCCAGCGCCGCGAGCGCCAGCGGCGCCGCGGCCGGCGGGCTGGCCTGGCGGCGGTTGCGCCGAGACGCCCCCGCGTTCACCAGCCGCGGATGCCACATCAGCCCGGTGCGGGCGGCGTCGTGGTGGGCGACGAGCACGAGCGTGCGCCGTGGCCGCCCGGCGGCCGGCAGCAGCGCGACGACGTTGTCGCCCTGCCCGCTCGGCAGCAGCCGCCGCACCCACGGCAGCCGCCCGCTGACCTCCAGCTCGTAGGAGGCCAGCGCCGCGAGCGCGAGCGCCCGGCTGCCGCGGACCGCGGCGGCCAGCCCGGCGAGCGCGTGGACGAGGTGCGCCCACGCGTACGTGCGCGGGCCGCGGTAGGGCTCGATCGCGACGTCCTCGACCTCGAGCTCGCGCAGCCGCTCGGCGATCCAGCGCGAGCTCTCGCGCTCGCCGGCGCCGGCGGAGTCCCGCACGAGCGCGGCGAGCGCCGCGATGTCCTCGTGCAGGCGCTCGGTCACGCCCGCTCGCGCCAGTCGACGGGTCCGGCCACGAGCGTGTGGCTGCCCAGCGGCCGGCCGAGGATGCGCTGCACCTCGCGCGCGGCCTCCAGCAGCGCCGGCAGGTCCACCCCGGTGCGCACGCCCATCTCCTCGAGCATCGACACGAGGTCCTCGGTGGCGATGTTGCCGGTCGCGCCCGCCGGCACCGGGCAGCCGCCGAGCTCGCCGAACGAGGACTCGAACGACGTGCAGCCGGCCTCCAGCGCGGCGAGCACGTTCGCCAGCCCCTGCCCGCGCGTGTTGTGGAAGTGGGCGGTCAGCTCCACGTCGGGCAGCGCGGCGGCGGCCTGCTCGAAGAAGCGGCGCACCTGCAGCGGGTTGGCCATGCCGGTGGTGTCGCCGAAGCCGATCTCGGTCGCGCCCGCGGCGACGAGCCGGCGCGCGATGTCCAGCACGCGCTCCGGCGGGACGTGCCCCTCGTAGGGGCAGCCGAAGCTCGTCGCGATCACGGCGAGGCCGTCCAGGCCGGCCTCGCGGGCGCGCGGGAGCACGCGCTCCAGGCCGGCGAGCGACTCCTCGATCGAGCGGTTCACGTTGCGCCGGTTGTGCGTCTCCGAGGCCGACAGGAAGACGCTGATCGCGTCGATGCGCTCGCGCTGGGCGAGGGCGCCCTCGAGGCCGCGCTCGTTGGGGACGAGCACCGAGACGGCGACCTCGTCGGGGATGTCGGCGCGCGCCAGCACCTCGGGCCCGTCGGCGAGCTGCGGGATGACGTCGGCGCGCACGAAGCTCGTCACCTCCAGGCGCCGCAGCCCGGTCCGCGCGAGCATCTCCACCAGCCGCACCTTGTCGTCGGTCGGGATGATCTCGGGCTCGTTCTGGAAGCCGTCGCGGGGGCCGACCTCGCGGATGTGCACGTGATCGGGAAGCGCGCTCATGGCCCGCAATCTACGGGCTGTAGATTTCGCCGCGTCACCGTCACCGGAGGGAACGCATGCCGGACACGCTCGAAGGACCTGCGCTGGATCTCGTGCAGGACAAGAACTACGCGACGCTGTCGACGCTGCGCAAGGACGGCTCGATCCAGAGCGTCGTCGTGTGGGCGCACGTCGACGACGACGGCCACGTGATGGTCAACAGCGCCGAGGGTCGTGCCTGGCCCGCCAACCTGCGCCGCACCGGCCACGCGACGGTGACCGTCGTCCATCGCGAGAACCCGTATGAGTGGGTCGCGGTGAGCGGGGAGCTGGTCGGCGACACCCACGAGGACGGCGAGCCCGTCATCCACCAGCTCGCCAACAAGTACATCGGCAGCGACTATCCCTGGCTCGGCGAGGGCGAGCAGCGCGTCACCTTCCGCCTGAAGCCCAACCGCGTCACGTACGTGAAGCAGGGGTGAGCGCCCCCGTCGTCCTGCTGAGCGGCGGCACCGGCGGCGCCAAGCTGGCCCGCGGGCTGCTCGACGCGGCGGACGAGCTGGTCGCGATCGTCAACACCGGCGACGACGTGGAGGCCTACGGCGGCCACGTGTCGCCGGATCCCGACCTCGTCACGTTCTGGCTGGCCGACCGCATCGACCCCCGCGGCTGGGGGCTGCGGGACGACACCTTCCACGTCATGGCCGGGCTGCGGGAGCTCGGCGACGACGTGTGGTTCAACCTCGGCGACCGCGACCTCGCCTACTGCCTGCGCCGGGCGCGGCGCCTGGCGGAGGGCGCGACGCTGACCCAGGCGGTCGGCGAGCAGGCGGCCGCGTTCGGCGTGACGGCGCGCGTGCTGCCGATGTGCGACGAGCCGGTGCGCACCCGCGTGCGCGCCAACGACACGTGGCTGGGCGTGCAGGAGTACCTGATCCGCGAGAAGACGCCCGAGCCGATCCAGGGCGTCGAGTTCGACGGCGCCGGCGCGGCGCGCCCGACCGCCGCCGTGCTGGAGGCGATCGCGGGCGCGGAGGCGATCGTGATCGGCCCGTCCAACCCGATCCTGTCGATCGGGCCGATCCTCGCCGTGCCGGGCCTGCGCGACGCGCTGCGCGCCGCGAGCGCCCCGGTGATCGGGGTGAGCCCGATCGTGCGCGGCGAGGTCGTCAAGGGCCCGACGCGCCCGTTCCTGGCGTGGGCGGGCGTGGAGGCGACCGGCCAGGGCGTCGCCGGCCACTACGGGGACCTGCTCGACGGCTGGGTCTGCGACGAGCGCTTCGACGATCCGGGCGTGCCGCTGCTGGTCACCGACACCGACATGGCGACCCCGGAGGCCCGCGCCCGCCTCGCCGGCGAGGTGCTCGGCTTCGCCCGCTCGCTGGCATGACGACGCTGGCGATCCTGCCGGTCAAGGGGTTCGACCGCGCCAAGCAGCGCCTGCGCGAGCGCGTGCCCGACGGGCCGCGCGCCGGGCTGGCGGAGGCGATGGTCCGCGACGTGCTGCGCGCGCTGGGCGCGACCGCCGGCATCGACGGCGTGATCGTCGTGACCGCCGAGCCGGTCGCCGCGGCGGTCGCGCGCGAGGCGGGCGCCGAGGTCGTCCACGACCCGGCCGAGACGGGCCAGTCCGACGCGGTCCTGCTCGGCGTGGCGCGGGCGCGCGAGCGCGGCGCGGCGCGCGTGCTGGCCGTCCCGGGCGACTGCCCCGCCCTGGACCCGGCCGAGCTCGACGAGCTGCTCGCCAGCCGCGAGGCGGTCGTGATCGTCCCCGACCGCCACGGCAGCGGCACCAACGCGCTCCTGCTCGCCCCGCCCGACGCGATCGCGCCCGCGTTCGGGCCGGGCAGCCGCGCCCGCCACGAGGCGGCGGCGCGCGCGAGCGGCCGGCCCTGGGCGGTGCGGGCGGTCGCCACGCTGGGGATGGACGCCGACACGCCCGACGACCTCGCCGCGCTGGAGGCCAGCGGCCGCCTCGGCCCGCGCACGCTCGCGACGCTCGACCGCCGCGCGCCGCGGTGACCGCGCTCACGGCGACCGCGATCCCCGGACTGCCCGAGGTGCGCCCGGGCGACGACCTCGCCGGCCTCCTGCTCGCCGCCGCCCCCGACCTGCGCGACGGCGACGTGCTGTGCCTCGCCCACAAGGTCGTGTCCAAGGCCGAGGGCCGCGTCGTCGATCTGCGCGACGTCGAGCCGGGCGAGACGGCCCGCGAGCTGGCCGCCGCGCACGGCAAGGACCCGCGCCACCTCGAGGTCGTCCTGCGCGAGGCGGCGGCGATCGTGCGCGAGCGCCCGGGCGTGCTGATCTGCCGCACCCGCCACGGCTTCGTGTGCGCCAACGCCGGCGTCGACGCCTCCAACGCCGGCGCCGCCGAGCGGCTCGTGCTGCTGCCGCTGGACCCCGACGCGTCGGCCCGCGCGCTGCGCGCCGCGCTGCGCGCCCGCGCCGGCGTCGCCCCCGCCGTCGTCATCACCGACTCGTTCGGGCGCGCCTGGCGCCGCGGGCAGTGCGAGACCGCGATCGGCGTCGCCGGGCTGACGCTCGTCGACGACTGGGACGGGCGCGCCGACGCCGACGGCCGCTCGCTGCGGGCGACCGCGATCGCGATCGCCGACGAGGCCGCGGCCGCCGCCGACCTCGTGCGCGCCAAGGACTCGCGCGAGCCGGCGGTGGTGCTGCGCGGCCTGGAGCGCCACGTCGGCCACGACGACGGCCCGGGCGCGGTGGCGCTCGTGCGCCCGGCGGCCGAGGACCTGTTCATCTAACGTCCCGCCGATGGCGCTCAAGATCGGCTACAAGGCCTCCGCGGAGCAGTTCGGGCCGCGTGAGCTGCTCGAGTTCTCGGTGCGCGCGGAGCGCGACGGGCTCGACATCGTCTCCACGTCGGACCACTTCCAGCCGTGGCGCCACAATGGCGGCCACGCCCCCAACGCGTTCGCCTGGCTGGGCGCGATGACGCAGGCGACGAGCCGCGTCACGCTCGGCACCAGCGTCCTCACGCCGACGCTGCGCTACCACCCGTCGATCGTCGCGCAGGCGTTCGCCACGCTCGGCCTGCTCGCCCCCGGGCGCGTCTACCTCGGCGTCGGCACCGGCGAGGCGATGAACGAGACGCCCGCGACGGGCGAGGAGTTCCCGGGCCGCAAGGAGCGGCGGCTGCGGATGGCCGAGGCGATCGAGCTGATCCGCCGGCTGTGGACCGAGGAGCGCGTCGACTTCGAGGGCGAGTGGTACCGGACCGAGAAGGCGACGATCTACGACCGCCCCGACGAGCCGATCCCGATCTACGTGGCGGCGTCGGGCCCGCTGGCGGCCAAGCTCGCCGGCCGGGTCGGCGACGGCTTCGTGTGCACGAGCGGCAAGGACCCGCAGCTCTACGTCGACCTGCTCGACAACGTGCGCCAGGGCGCCGAGCAGGCCGGCCGCGACGCGTCGCGCATCCGCCGCCTCATCGAGATCAAGGTCGCCTACGACCGCGACCTCGACTACGCGCGCGAGTCGTGCTCGTGGTGGGCGGCGCTGGCGCTGACGCCCGAGCAGAAGGAGGGCGTCGAGGACCCGCTGGAGATGGAGCGCCTGGCCGACGAGAACGTCGACCGCGCGCCCACCCGCTTCATCGTCTCCAACGACCCCGACGAGGTCGTCGAGCGGATCGGCACCTACGTCGAGCTCGGCTTCGACGAGCTGCTCCTGCACGCGCCCGGCGCCGACCAGAACCGCTTCCTGGAGCAGTTCGGCGCCGACGTGCTCCCCCGCCTGCGCGAGCGCTACGCATGAGCGACCGCGGCGTCATCGACGAGCTGTTCGACAACAACCAGACGTACGCCGACGCGCTCGAGCCGCGCCACCTCGACGTCCGCCCCAGCCGGCGCCTGGCGATCGTCACGTGCATGGACTCGCGGCTGGACGTGTTCGCCGCGCTCGGCCTCGACGACGGCCAGGCGCACGTGCTGCGCAACGCGGGCGGCGTCATCACCGACGACGTGATCCGGTCCCTGGCGATCTCGCAGCGGCGCCTGGGCACCCGCGAGGTGATGCTCATCCACCACACCGACTGCGGGCTGCTCAACCTCTCCGACGACGCGTTCCGCGCAGAGCTGCAGGCGGCGACCGGCGTCGCGCCGGCGTTCGCGATCGAGTCGTTCACCGACGTCGACGCCGACGTGCGCCAGTCGATCCTGCGCGTGCGCCGGTCCGCGTTCGTCCCCCACCGCGACCGGGTGCGCGGCTTCGTCTACGACGTGGACACCCACCGGCTGCGCGAAGTGCAGGTCGACGACCGAGACAGCTGACCCCGAATCGCAGAGGAGGCCACGGATGCGCCGTCCCGACGACCCCGCCCCCGCCGACCGCGCCGCGACCGGCGCGCGCCGCGCGACCTCCGCGCTGCTCGTCGCCTCCGCCGCGCTGCTGATCCTCAGCGCGGTCCTCGACCTCGTGATCGCCGGCGCCGGGGCGCTGGCGATGGTCTCGGGCTTCGCGTTCGCGATCGTCCACGGCCGTCTCACGATCGGCGGGCGCAACGTGGCGGCGTTCATCGTCATCACCGTCGTCGTCAGCTTCGCCGCCGAGGCGACGGGCGTGGCGACCGGGATCGTCTTCGGCGACTACCACTACACCTCGGAGCTGGGCCCCAGGATCCTGGGCGTGCCGCCGATCGTGCAGCTCGCCTACGTCGCGATGGCCTACGCGAGCATGATGACCGCCCGCGCGATCCTCGGCGTCCGCGGGCCGCAGCGCGGCTGGCGGATCGTGGCGGTCGCGTTCGCGGGCGCGATCCCGATGGTCGGCTGGGACGTCACGATGGACCCGCACCTGTCGACGATCGAGGGCGCCTGGATCTGGGAGGACGGCGGCGAGTACTTCGGGGTGCCGCTGCACAACTACGTCGGCTGGTTCCTGACCGTCTTCGTCTTCCTGGTGCTCTACGGCCTGTGGGAGAGCCGGACGGCGCGCGGCGCCGCGCCGCGCGCCGCGTCGCCGTGGCTGTGGGTCGAGCCGGCGCTCTTCTACGGGATCATCGCGGTGGGGGCGGTGCTGTCGCCGCTGCTGGCCGGGATCCCCGACACGCTGGCCTCGCCCGGGAACTACGCCGGGTCGAATCGCGACATGGTGCTGAGCCTGTCGCTGGTCGGCGCGTTCACGATGGGCGGGCCGCTGGCGTTCGCGCTGCTGCGCACCGCGCTCGACGCCCGCCCGTCCGCTCACGCGCGGCCGAGCGCGGCCGGCACGTAGGTGCCGAAGCTCCACAGGTTGCCGTCGAGGTCGCGCGCGAGGTACTCGCGGGCGCCGTAGGCGCGGTCGACGGGCGGCTCGACCACGTCGGCGCCGGCGGCCGCGGCCCGGCGGTGGTGGGCGTCGGGATCCTCGACGACGGCGTAGAGCGCGGCGGTGCCGGGCGGGGGCGCGACCGCGTCGTAGGCGGTGGCGGCGGCGTCGCGGACCTGCCCGAGGACGACGATGCCGTCGCCGAGGCGCAGCTCGGCGTGGGCGACGGAGCCGTCGGGGCCCTCGTGGACGGCGACGGGCTCCAGGCCGAAGGCGGCGCCGAGCCAGTCGATGGCGGCCCGGGCGTCGCGGTAGCGCAGGACGGGAGTGATCATGGGCGCGACGGTACGCGCCGCGGGCGCGCGCGTCTTGGACGGATGTGACCGGCTGCGGTCAGCCCGCGGTCCAGCCGCCGCCGTCGGGCAGGCGCCGCGCCAGGAGCTGCGTCGGGGTCACGCCCGCGAACGCGCGGAAGTCGCGGTTGAGGTGCGCCTGGTCGTAGTAGCCGCAGTCGAGCGCGATCTCGGCCAGCGACCGCCCGCCGGGCCGCTGCAGCTCCCGCGCCGCGGCGTCGAAGCGCAGCACGCGCGCGAACACCTTCGGCCCCAGCCCGACCTCGCCGCGGAAGCGGGCGGTGAAGTGGCGCCGGCTCCAGCCGCTCTCGCGCACGAGGTCGGCGACCGGCGTGGCGCCGCGCGTGCGGGTCAGGCGCCACCACGCGCCCTCGACCTCCGGCGGCGGCTGCCGCGCCTCGGCCAGCCGCCGGGCGAGCAGCGCGTCGAGGAGCGCGAACCGCGCGGCCCACGTCCGCGCGTCGTGCACGCGCTCGATCAGCTCGCCCGCGTCGCGGCCCAGCAGCGCGTCGAGCTCGACGACCTGGTCGGCCAGCTCGCCCATCGGGACGCCGAGCAGCATCCGCGCGCCCAGCGGGGTGAGCCGCAGCTCGAGCCCGTGCTGGCGACCGTCGTGCTCGGTGACCGTCGCGTGCGAGTGCGGCGCGGCGACGAACGACGTCACCGGATGGGGCACGCGCATCCGCGGGCCGAAGCTGAGGATCACGTGCACCTCGTCGGAGGGCGTCGCCAGGCGCCGGAACGGCCCGGGCGAGTCCTCGACGTAGCCGACGTAGCCGCGCACGTGCGGGCGCAGCGCCGCCGCCGCGTCGCGGCACGCCATCTCCCAGCGGCCCTGCTCGGACTCGTGGCGCTGCACCAGCATGCGCTAGTCCTCCACCGCGGCGCGCAGGCGGTCCAGCAGATCGCCGAGCCGGGCGAGCTCCGCGTCGCTGAGCGCCGCGCGCAGGCGGGCGTCGTGGGCGACCGCGACCTCGCGCAGGCGCTCGAAGAGCGCCTCGCCCTCCGGGGTCAGCTCGACGCGCTGCACGCGCCGGTTGTCGGCGTCGCGCCAGCGGCGCACGAGCCCCTGGCGCTCCAGCGCGTTCAGGTGGTGGGTCAGCGTGGCGCCGGTGACGCCGAGCGCCTCGGCGAGCTTCGCCTGCGTCCCCCACGCCTCGGAGCGGACGAGCAGCAGGACCTGCCACGTGGAGACCGAGCCGCCGGCCTCGGCCATCGCGCGCTCGAACGCCTGCGTGACGACGCGGGCGGTGCGGCTGAGGCGCAGGCCGATCGGCGCGCCGCCGGGGGGACCGCTCATGTCCGGCATCGTACCATCATTTGATGTCTAACCATTAGAGGTCTAAGGTTAGCAGCATGAGGCGCTCCATCACCATCCCCTTCGCGGCGATCGTGCTGGCGATGCTGCCGGCCGTGCTCGACCAGACGATCCTCGCCACCGCCCTGCCGACGATCGCGACCGACCTCGGCCGCCTGTCCGACGTCTCCTGGGTCGTCACCGCCTACGTCGTCGCCGCGGCCGCCACGACGCCCGTGTGGGGCAAGCTCGGCGACCGGCTCGGCCGCAAGCGCCTGCTCGAGGCGGCGCTCGTCCTGTTCCTGGCCACGTCCGCGCTGTGCGGCGCCGTCCAGTCGATCGCCCCGCTGGTCGCCGCGCGCGCCGCCCAGGGCGTCGCCGCGGGCGGCCTGATGACGCTCGCGATGGCCTGCGTGGGCGACCTCGTCTCGCCGCGCGAGCGGGCCCGCTACCAGGGCGTGATCGCCGCCGTGTTCGCCGTCGCGACGATCGTCGGCCCGCTCGTCGGCGGCCTGCTCGTCGAGCACGCGAGCTGGCGCTGGGTCTTCTACGTGAACCTGCCCGTCGGCGTCGCCGCGCTGGCCGCCCTGCGCCTGCGCCTGCCCGCCGCGCCGGTCTCGCCGCCGGCGGCCCCGCTGGACCGCCTCGGCGCGGCGCTGCTCGCCGGCGCGACCGCGGCGCTGATGCTCGCCTGCGTCTGGGGCGGCGACCGCTTCGCGTGGGACTCGGCGCCGATCCTCGTCCTGCTGGCGGGCGGGCTCGCGCTGGGCGCGGCGCTGGTCGCCCGCGAGCGCGCCGCCGCCGACCCGATCGTGCCGCTGCACCTGCTGCGCACGCGCACGGTCGCGGTCTCCAGCGCCGCGCTGTTCCTCACCACGGCCGCGCTCTTCTCGGTCACGGTGTTCGTGCCGGTCCTGCTCCAGCAGGCGACCGGCGCGACGCCGACCGAGTCGGGCCTGCTGCTGGCGCCGGCGATGCTCGGCATCGCGGTCGCCACGACGCTCGCCGGCCGCGCGATCGCGCGCAGCGGCCGCTACAAGCGGTACCCGCTCGCCGGCCTGGCGCTGATGGCCGCCGCGCTGACCCTGCTGGCCGTCCTGGCCGGCGATCCGTCGCAGGCGGCGATCGCCGGTGCGCTGGCCGTGTTCGGGCTCGGGTTCGGGATGGTCGGCCAGGTGCTGATCGTGGCCGTCCAGAACGGGGTCGAGCCCCGCGAGCTCGGCGTCGCGACCGCGACGACCGGCTTCTTCCGCGCGCTCGGCGGCGCGCTGGGCGCGGCCGTGCTCGGCGCGGTGTTCGCCGCGCACACGGACGTCGCCGGCGGCGTGCAGGCCGTGCTCGCCGTCGCGGCCGCCGTCGCCGTCGCCGCGCTGGCGGTCGTCCTCCTGCTCGAGGAGGTCCCGCTGCGCGGCCCGTCCACCTTCGACCGAAAGGCCACCGATGAGCGCTCCCATGGCATCCATCCGCGTCCGGCTGCGCAGTGAGGAGACCGGCGGCGCCCTCGGCGTCGTCGAGAACGTGGCCCCGGCCGGCTGGCCGGGGCCGCCGCTCCACCACCACGACTTCGACGAGACGTTCTACGTGCTCGACGGGGAGCTGACGTTCCAGCTCGGCGAGGAGCGCCGGACGGCCGCCGCCGGCGAGGTCGTGTTCGCGCCGCGCGGCGCGATCCACACGCTCGCCAACCACGGGACCGAGGCCGCGCGCTACCTCCTCGTCATCACGCCCGGCGGCTTCGAGCGCTACTTCGCGCGGCTGGGCGCGCAGCTCGCGGGCGAGGAGCCGCCCGCGTGGTCGGATCGGCCCTACCCCGAGACGATCGTGGTCGGGGACCGCATCCCCTTCTAGGCCGCCGGCTCGAGCACGTCGTAGCGCGCCCGGATCTCGTAGAGCGTGGTGCGCTCGGCGGCCGGGCGGCCGGCGGCGTGGGCGGCGGCGATCAGCTCGGGCGGGTCCAGGCGGGTGCCGTGGTAGCTGCCGGCCAGGCGGCTGATCGACTCCTCCATGAGCGTGCCGCCGAGGTCGTTGACGCCCCACCTCAGCGCCTCGGTGGCCGCGTCGAGGCCCATCTTCACCCAGGACGCCTGCAGGTTGGGGATGGTCCGGCCCAGCGCGAGGCGGAAGACCGCGGTGTGCTTGAGGTTCTCCTCGCGCGAGATCTCCTCAACGCCGTGGGTGCGCCCCAGCAACGTCATGAACGGGATGAAGCTCAGCGGCACGAACTCGGTGAAGCCGCCGGTGCGCTCCTGCAGCGCGCGGATCACGCGCATGTGCTCGGCCAGCTCCCACGGCTCCTCGATGTGGCCGAACATCACGGTGCTCGTCGAGCGCAGCCCGGCCGCGTGCGAGGCCTCGATGACCTCGACCCAGCGCGCGACCGGCAGCTTGTTGGGGCTGATCCGCTCGCGCACCCCGTCGTGCAGCACCTCGGCCGCCGTGCCCGGCGTGGAGCCGAGCCCGGCATCGCGCAGCCGCGCGAACACCTCGCTCAGCGGCAGCCCGGAGACGTCCTGGATGTGGGCGATCTCCATCGGCGAGTAGGCGTGCAGGTGCAGGTGCGGCGCCTCGTCCTTGGCGATGCGCAGGTACGCCAGATAGTCGTCGAACGACCAGTCCGGGTGGATGCCCGACTGGATGCACAGCTCGGTCGCCCCGTACTCGACGGCCTCGCGGATCCGCGCCCGGTACTCCTCCTCGGGGTGCTGGTAGGCGTCCGGTGAGCGCTTGCCCTGCCCGAACCCGCAGAACGCGCACCCGACGATGCACACGTTGGACACGTTGATGTTGCGGTTGACGACGAACGTGACCGTGTCGCCGGCCAGCTCGGCGCGCAGCTCGTCGGCGGCCTGGCGCAGGTCCTCGATCGCCTCCGGGCGCGTCTCGGCGAACAGCGCGGTCAGCTCCTCCTCGCTGAGCGTTCGCCCATCGCGGCCCTTGGCGATCGCGCCGGCCACCAGGTCGCGGCGGATCACCCGCTCCTCGCGCCGGCCCGACCCGCGGCGCGGGATGAACGACCAGTACTTCGTCTTGACGACGTCGAGCACGCCCTGGGCCATCCACTCCGGGTCGATGTACTGCGGGTACACGCACAGGCGCTCGGTCAGCGCGTAGCCCAGCGGCTGCAGGCGCTTGCGCACCTGGTGGGGCGACGGGAACGGGTGCTCGGGGCTGATGTGGTCGCCGTTGGCCGACAGCCCGCCGAGGTCGGTCGCGCCCGCCTCGATCATCTGCGGCCACCAGTCGGCCAGGTTCGGCGGGATCTGGATCCCGACGTCGGGCATCAGCTCGCGCGCCGCCCGCACGAGGTCGACCATCTCCTCGATCGACACCGGCGATGCCCACTGCGGCAGCGGCAGCGTCGGGTGCGTGTCCAGCCCCGTCCTCCAGTAGCGCTCGGACGCCTCGGTGGCGACCTCGGCCGGCTCCTCGCCGTAGTACTTCCGGTGCGGCACGAAGTTCTGGAGGATCACCTCCTGCAGGTGCCCGTGCTCGGCGTGCACCTCCGCCAGCGCGCGCAGCGCGTCGAGGCGGTCCTCGTGGGTCTCGCCGATCCCGACGAGGATCCCGCTCGTGAACGGGATCCGCAGCTCGCCGGCCGCCCGGATCGTCGCCAGGCGCAGCTGCGGGTCCTTCGTCGGCGACCCCTGGTGGGCGACGAGGTCGGGCCGCGTGGACTCGAGCATCAGCCCCTGCGACGCGGTCACCTCGCGCAGCCGCGCCAGGTCCTCGCGCGGCAGGGCGCCGAGGTTCGTGTGCGGGAGGATCCCCCGCTCCAGCGCGCGCTCGCACGCCCACGCCACGTAGGCGACGAAGTCGTCGAAGCCCAGCTCGGCCAGGCGCTCGCGCACGCCGGCGTGGTGGCCCGGCTCGTCGCCGGTGAGCACCAGCAGCTCCTTGACCCCGCGCCGCGCGGCGCGGTCGATCACCTGCTCCACGTAGGCCGGCGCGTGCAGGTGCGCGCGGTGGGTCTGGAAGGCGCAGTACTTGCAGTGGGACACGCACGTGCGCGAGAGCGACAGCGTCACGTTGCGCGAGAAGGTCACCCGGCGGCGCATTGGGCGGAACGTTATCGAGGGGGGATGCTCGGCCGGTCGCGGCGCGGATCGGACCGGTGGTCGAACCGGAATCCGACCGTCGGCACGTGGCGAGCGCCGGCCGGCCCAGCCAGGCTGGCGCGCCGGGACATGCTCGACTACGGGTTCGCCACGTTCGCCTCCAAGGCCGATCTGCTCGACCGTGCCGCCGCGGCGTGGAACCCCGACAAGACGCGCTTCTGGCAGCGGGCGGGCGTCGACCTCGTCATCGACCGCCGCGAGGGCTACCGGCTGTGGGACGTCGACGGCCGCGAGCTCATCGACGTGCACCTCAACGGCGGCACCTACAACCTCGGCCACCGCCATCCCGAGCTCGTCGCCGCGCTGATCGAGGGGACCGAGCGCTTCGACGTCGGCAACCACCACTTCCCGTCGATCGCGCGCACCGCGCTGGCCGAGGCGCTGCTGGACACCGCCGGGCCCGGGATGGCCAGCGTCGTGTTCGGGGCCGCCGGCGGCGAGGCGATCGACGTGGCGATCAAGACGGCGCGCCACACGACCGGCCGGCGCCGGATCGTGTCGATCGTCAAGGGCTACCACGGCCACACGGGCCTGGCGGTCTGCACCGGCGACGAGCGCTTCTCGCGCCCGTTCCTGGCCGAGCGCCCCGACGAGTTCGTCCACGTCCCCTTCAACGACGTCGAGGCGATGGCGACCGCGCTGGCGCCCGGCGACGTCGCGGCGGTGCTGCTGGAGACGATCCCCGCGACGTACGGGTTCCCGCTGCCGCTGCCCGGCTACCTGGCCGCGGTGAAGGCGCTGTGCGAGGAGCACGGGACGCTGTACATCGCCGACGAGGTCCAGACCGGGCTGATGCGCACCGGCGAGCTGTGGGGCATCCACAAGGCCGGCGTGCAGCCGGACATGATCGTCGCCGCCAAGGGCCTGGGCGGCGGCCTGTACCCGCTGTCGGCGGTGATCCTCAGCGAGCCGTGCGCGCGCTGGCTGAGCGAGGACGGCTTCGCGCACATGTCCACGGTCGCCGGCGCCGAGCTGGGCTGCGTCGTCGGCCTCAAGGCGCTGGAGATCACGACCCGCCCCGAGGTCCGCGCCGGGGTCGAGCGGGCCTCCGCGCGCTTCGCCGACGGGCTCGGCGCGATCCGCGAGCGCCACGGCGGCTGGCTGACCGGCGTGCGCCAGGACGGGCTCGTGATGGGCCTGGAGCTGGCCGCGCCCGACGGCGCCCGCGACCTCATGCGCGCCCTCTACGAGCGCGGCGTGTGGGCGATCTTCTCCACGCTCGACCCGAGCGTCCTGCAGTTCAAGCCCGGGCTGCTCGTCGACGACGCGCTCGTCGACGAGATCCTCGACCGGCTGGAGGCCGCCGTGGAGGCGACCGGATGAGCGTCGAGGACGCGATCGCCGCCGCCGCGCTTGCGCGCTACGACCTGTCGCCCGAGGCGACGGCGACGCTCGTCAACGTCTCCGAGAACGCGACCTACCGCGTCGACGACCCGGCGACCGGCACGCGGGCGGCGCTGCGCGTGCACCGCGCCGGCTACCGCGACGCCGCCGAGATCGAGTCCGAGCTGCGCTGGATGGACGCGCTGCGGGCCGAGGGCGTCGTCGATGCGCCGCGCGCGATCGCCGCCCGCGACGGCACGCGCGTCGCGGGCGTCGCCGCCGGCGGCGAGCGGCGCGACGTGGTCCTGTTCGAGTGGCTCGACGGCGCGATGCCGTCGCCCGAGGACGACCTCACCGACGGCTTCCGCATGCTCGGCGCGATCTCCGCCGCGCTGCACGAGCACGCGCGCCGCTGGCCGGCGCCGGACGGCTTCCGCCGCCCGCGCTGGGAGCACGCGACGATGCTCGGGCCCGCCGCCGCCTGGGGCCGCTGGCAGGACGGCCTCGGCGTCGGCGCCGAGGAGCTCGCGCTGCTCGGCCGCCTCGACGAGGTGCTCGCCCGCCGCCTGGCCGCGTTCGGCACCGGGCCCGAGCGCTTCGGGCTCGTCCACGCCGACCTGCGGCTGGCGAACCTGCTCGTCGACGGCGGGGCCGTGCGCGTCATCGACTTCGACGACTGCGGCTGGTCGTGGTGGCTGTACGACTTCGCCACGGCGGTGTCGTTCTTCGAGGACGACCCGGCCGTGCCGGCGCTTGCCGCCGCCTGGGCGGAGGGCTACCGGACCGTCGCGCCGCTGAGCGCGGCCGACGAGGCCGAGCTGGAGACGTTCGTGCTGCTGCGGCGGCTGCTGCTCGTCGCCTGGGTCGGCTCCCACCAGCACGCGCCCGAGGCGCAGGCGCTGGGGGCCGCGTTCACGGCCGGCACCTGCGCGCTCGCCGAGTCCTACCTGTCCCGCTTCCGCTGATCCCGACGCACGGAGGACACGATCCGCATGTTCACCCCCATCGCCGGCCGCACCGCGATCGTCACCGGCGGGACGAAGGGCATCGGCCTCGGCATCGCCGGCGTGCTCGCGGGCGCGGGCGTCGACGTCGTCGTCTGCGGCCGCGACGCGGAGGCCGGCGCGGCCGCCGAGGCGGCGCTCGCCGACCGGCCGGGCGCGGTGCGCTACGTCCCGGCCGACCTCACGCAGGTCGCCGACTGCGAGCGGCTGGCCGAGGCCGCGCTCGACGCGTTCGGCCGCATCGACATCGTGTGCGCGAACGCCGGCGCGTTCCCCGAGCGGCGCCTGGAGGACCTCACGGGCGACGAGATCGACGAGCTGTTCGCCCTGAACGTGCGCGGCGCGATGCTGACCGTCCGCGCGTGCCTGCCCGCGCTGGAGGCCGGCGGGCACGGCCGCGTGATCGTCACGTCCTCGATCACCGGGCCGGTCACCGGCTACCCCGGCTGGTCGCACTACGGGGCCACGAAGGCGGCGCTCCTGGGCTTCATGCGCTCGGCCGCGATGGAGCTCGCGCCGAAGGGCATCACGGTCAACGCCGTGCTGCCGGGCAACATCGCCACCGAGGGCCTGGACGGGATGGGCGAGGCGTACCTGGCCGCGATGACCGCCTCGATCCCGCAGGGCAGGCTCGGCACGCCCGCGGACATCGGCAACGCGTGCCTGTTCCTGGCGACCGACGAGGCCGCCTACGTCACCGGCGCGTCGATCGTCGTCGACGGCGGCCAGATCCTGACCGAGTCGGCCGGGTCGATGGAGGCCATGGGCGCGGTGGACGCCGTCTGACCGCCTAGCCTCCGGCGCGTGCCGGAGGTGCGCAGCGTGTGCGTGTACGCGGGGTCCAACGCGGGCCGCCGGCCGGCGTACGCGCGGGCGGCGGCCGAGCTGGGCGAGCTGCTGGCCCGGCGCGGCATCCACCTCGTCTACGGCGGCGGGGACGTCGGCCTCATGGGCGTCCTCGCCGACGCGGCGCTGGCCGCCGGCGGGCGCGTGACCGGGATCATCCCGCGCACGCTGCTGCGGCGGGAGGTCGGCCACGGCGCGCTGACCGAGCTGATCGTCGTCGAGACGATGCACGAGCGCAAGCACGAGATGGCCGCGCGCGCCGACGCGTTCGTGGCGCTGCCGGGCGGCATCGGGACGGTCGAGGAGCTCGTCGAGGCGCTCACGTGGACGCAGCTCGGCGTCCACCGCAAGCCGTGCGCGCTCCTGGACGCCGGCGGCTACTGGTCGCCGCTCGTCGCCTTCCTCGACCACGCCGTCGCCGAGGGCTTCCTGCCCGAGCAGCACCGGGCGATGCTCGTCACCGCCGACACCCCGGAGGGGGTGCTGGCGGCGATCGAGCGGTGGGAGCCGCCCGCGGTCGAGAAGTGGCTCGACCGCGAGCAGGCCTGACTCAGCTCAGGTGGTCGATCGGGCGCTCGCCGGGCCCCCGCTCGGTGGCGGCGACATCGTCGGCGAGCTGGCCGGGCGGCACGTCGGTGTCGACCAGGCGCCCGCCCCAGCGGCGCTCCTGCTCGACCAGCACGAGGCGCGTGTACGCGAGGCCGGCGAGCACGCCGCCGACGAGCGGGGCGAGCACGTAGACGAGCAGGAACGTGCCGGCGCCCCCGAACTCGCCGGACACGAGCGCCGGGCCGAACGCGCGCGCCGGGTTCAGCGCCGCGCCGGTGAGCGCGCCCACGCCGAGCACGCCGAGGCCGAGCGTGAGGCCGATGACGAGGCCGGCCATGCTCTTCTCGGCGCGGACGTTGACCGCCATCGCCATGATCGCCCACAGCAGCACGAAGACGCCGATGGCCTCGGCCAGGAAGCCGGCGCCGTCGCCGTTGGCGACGTCCGACACCCCCGGCGCGCCCCAGTTGGCGCCCTCCCCGAAGTCGCCGACGAGCAGCCGGACGATCAGCGCGGCGGCGATCGCGCCCAGCACCTGCATGACGATGTAGACCGCCGCGTGGGCCGGCGCGATCTTGCGCAGCACCAGCAGCGTCACGGTCACCGCCGGGTTGAAGTGCGCGCCGGACGTCTCCCCCAGCGCGTAGACCCCCATCGCCAGCACGATCGCGTGGGCCAGCGCGATGACGAGCAGCGCCGGCACCGTCAGGCCCTCGGAGGCCGTGACCGAGACCGTCAGGCAGATGAACAGGACCAGGAACAGCGTGCCGATGAACTCGGCCGCGTATGCGGGAACCCCTCGTTCGTCCATGCCGCCATCATCTGCCTCAGTGACCTTCCTCGCAACATCTGTTACACGCGTGGCCCTCGCGATGCTCCTGGCTGGCGCGCTGGCGCTCGCCGGCTGCGGCGGCGACGACGACGGCGCGCGGCCCGGCGTCGACGCGACCCTCCTGCTCGACTTCACCCCCAACGGCGTCCACGCCGGCATCTACTCGGCCGTGGCGCGCGGCTACGACGACGCCGAGGGCGTCGCGCTGACCGTGCGCCAGCCGGCGTCCTCCAGCGACGCGGTGAAGCTGCTGGCCGCCGGCCGCGCCGACTTCGCCGTGCTCGACATCCACGACCTGGCCATCGCCCGCGAGCTGGGGACCGATCTCGTCGGCGTGATGTCGATCGCGCAGCGGCCGCTGGCCGCCGTGCTCGCGCAGCCGTCGATCCGCCGGCCGCGCGCGCTGCAGGGCCGCCGGGTGGGCGTCACCGGGCTGCCGTCCGACGACGCGGTGCTGCGCTCGATCGTCGAGGGCGACGGCGGCGACCCCGACCGGGTGCGCACGACGACGATCGGCTTCAACGCGGTCGCGGCGATGATCGGCCGGCGCGTGAGCGGCGCGACCGCGTTCTGGAACGTCGAGGGGCTGGCGCTCGAGCGCGAGCGGCCCGGCACCCGCCAGTTCCGCGTCGAGGAGTACGGCGCGCCGGCCTACCCGGAGCTCGTGCTCGTCGTGCAGCGCACGTTCCTGCAGGACGAGCCCGACGTCGTGCGCGCGACCGTCGACGCGCTGCGCCGCGGCTACCAGTTCACGCTCACCGACCCGGACTCCAGCGCGTCGGACCTCGTCGCCGAGGTGCCCGACGCGTCGCGCGACCAGATCCTCGCCCAGCTCGACGTGCTGACGAAGGTGTTCCTGGGGCCGACCGGCCGCCCCGGCGGCCTGGACGAGGACGTGCTGCGCCGGTGGGCGCGCTGGGAGGCGCGCGTCGGGATCACCCGCACGGCGCCGGAGGTGGCGCAGGCGTTCGTGACGCGCTACGCGAACGCGCCGCTGGACGATCAGACGGCCGGGTAGCCGGCGGCGCGCCCTACTGGGCGCGGAGCTGGCGGAACTCCTGGCGCACCGACTCCGGGCGGCCCCACATCTGCACGACCTCGTGGCGCCCCACGCGGACCTCGCGCAGCGCCAGCTCGCCGGTGATCTCGGCGTCGTCGAGCAGCTTCAGCGTGCCGTGGACGACCGGCGCGGCGGCCGCGTGGCCGAAGCGGTGGGCGACGAGGATGCGCCAGTGGAAGCGCTCGCGGGACAGCGGCTGCGCGTTGACCGTCACCAGGTAGGTCGCGGTCTCGATGTAGCGGTCGACGTCGTCGATCCGCAGCTCGAGCTCGAGGTCGGTCCAGTCGTCGGGCAGCGAGTCGACGATGGCCTGGAAGTCGTCGGCGAGTGGCATCGCCGCAGACGATACTCAGGCGCCGAGCTCGACACGCATCGCCCGGGCGAGCGCGCCGCCGATGATGTGCACGTCCGGGTCGTCGCCGAAGCGCGCGAAGACGGGTCCGTCGAACGGCTGCTTGTCGACGACGGTGAACGTCGCGCCCGGGCGGATGCCGCGCTCGGCCAGGTAGCGCAGCATCTCCGGGTCGGAGTCGGACACGCGCACGAACACGCCGCTGGTGCCGGGCTCGAGCTCCTGCAGCATCGTGCTGGAGCCCTCCTCGATCTCGAGGTCGCGCGAGGGGATCGGGTCGCCGTGCGGGTCGTGCGTCGGGTGGCCGAGCTTGGCGGCGATCAGCTCCTCCAGCTCCTCGGACAGGACGTGCTCGAGCACCTCGGCCTCGTCGTGCACGCGGTCCCACGGGACGCCCAGCGTCTCGGCCAGGTACAGCTCCAGCAGCCGGTGGTGGCGGATGACCTCGAGCGCGACCTTCACGCCCTCGGGCGTGAGCTGCACGCCCCGGTAGGGCACGTGGCGCACCAGCCCGAGGGTGTCGAGCTTCTTGACCATGTTCGACGCCGACGCGGCGGTGACGCCGAGCCGCTCGGCGATCGCGTTGGTGGACACGGCCGCGCCCTCGCCGCGGGTCTCCAGGGCGTAGATCGCCTTGGCGTAGTCTTCGACGGCGGAGCTCACGCTGTCCATCGCCATGAGTTTAGCCATGACTGAAAATGCTGTCCGCGCGGTGCACGAGGCGTGCGGCCTGGTCGACCGCTCCGAGCGGGGCAAGCTGGCGCTCACCGGCGCCGGCGCCAAGGAGTTCCTCAACGGGCAGGTGACCAACGACGTCCTCGCGCTCGAGCCCGGCACGGGCTGCTACGCCGCGTTCCTGACGCCGAAGGGCAAGATGCTCGGCGACCTGCGGATCCTCGACCTCGGCGACGAGCTGTGGCTCGACACCGAGCGCGGGGCGCTGCAGGCGCTGTTCGACATGATCCGCCGCTACAAGATCGGCTACGACGTCGAGCTGCACAAGCGCACGCTGGAGTGCGGGCTGCTGTCGCTCGTCGGCCCGCGGGCCCGCGAGGTCGCCGGCGCGCTGGAGCTGCCGTCGGCCGAGCACAGCTCGATGCGGGCGCGGCGCGGCGGCGCCGACGTGATCCTCGTCTCCACCGCCGACGGGGTCGACTCGATCTGCGCCGCCGAGGACGTCGGCGCGGTGCGCGCCGCGTTCCTGGAGGCCGGCGCCGAGGAGGTGCCCGAGGAGGCCGCCGAGGTCGTGCGCGTCGAGGCCGGGCGCCCGCGCTACGGGATCGACCTCGACGACACCGTCATCCCCCAGGAGGCCGGGCTCAACGAGCGCGCGGTCAGCTTCACCAAGGGCTGCTACGTCGGCCAGGAGACCGTCGCGCGCCTGCACTACCGCGGCAAGCCCAACCGCCACCTGCGCGGCCTGCGCCTGCACGGCGAGGCCGCGACCGGCGACCCGCTGCGCCTCGGCGACCGCGAGGTCGGCCGCGTCGGCTCGGTCGCCGACTCCCCCACGCTGGGCCCGGTCGCGCTCGCGCTCCTGCGCCGCGAGGCCGAGCCGGGCAGCGAGGTGCGCGTCGGCGACGGCGGCGCCACCGCCACCGTCGTCGAGCTGCCGTTCGCCTAGCCGCCGGCGGCGAACGCGGCCAGCCGCGCCGCGTCGGGCCGCGGGTCCAGCGACAGCGCCGGCGGCGCGTTGGCGGCCACCCAGGCGGCGACGATGCGGACCTCGTCGACCTCGTCGGCGGGCACGTGGGTCGCCGGGCGGCGCGGATCCCAGCCGCGCAGCGCCGCGCGCGTGCGCTCGTCGAGGTCGCCGGCCTCGGTCGTCGGCCCCCAGTCGGCGACGCGCCCGTCGACGAGCCAGAACAGGTCGCCGCGGGCCGGGTCGCGCGGATGCGGCGCGCGCACCAGCCGCGGGCGCGCGTGCGTCGCCGCCAGCGCCCCGTCGAGGCGGGACAGGAGCTGCTCCAGGCGCCCGCGGCGGCGGCGCAGCCCGGCGGCGCGCTCGTAGCGCTGCGCGTCGGCGGCGGCGCGGATCTCGGCGTCGACGTGGTCCAGCAGCGCGGTCGCGCCGTCGCGGCGGCCGGTGAACAGCGCGAGCGCGGCGTCGAGCCGGCGGCGGTACAGGTTGGGATCGAGGTCCTGCAGGCACGGCGACAGGCAGCGGCCCATCTGCCCGTAGGCCGACGGCCAGTCGCGCCGCGGGAGCTTGCGCCCGCAGTGGCGCAGGCCGAACAGCGAGTTGAGCTGCTCGACGAGCTCGCCGGCCGCGGCCCGCCCGCGCAGCGGGCCGATGTTCACCGCGTGCCCGTGGGCGGGCGCCGCGGCGACCTCGAGCACCGGGAACGGGATGTCCAGGCGGCAGCGGACGTACACGTAGCGGTCCTGGTGCTTGAGGCGCGTGTTGCCGGGCGGCGCCAGGCGCTTGATGAGCCGGTTCTCGAGCACGAGCGCGCCGAGCTCGGACGCGGCCTGGCGGAAGTCGACCACGGTCGCCTGCGCCGTCCACGCCGACGGCTCCGACGACGGCGCGAAGTGCGCCCGCGCGCGGGTGCGCAGCGCCACCGACTTGCCCACGTACAGGGCCTGACCCTCGGCGTTGCGGAAGATGTAGACGCCCGGCTCGTCGGGGACGTCGGCGAGGTCCGGGCGGGCGGTCGCGCGCCGGCGCCGCGCGCCGTGGCGGCCGCCGTCGGTGGCGCCGGCGCGCCGCCGGCGCGGCGCCGTGGAGCGCGCGCCCCCGGGCCGCAGCGCCGCGATCGCCTCGCGCACGGTGGTCGCGTGCGCGGCGAGCTTGGGCAGCAGCGCGCACAGGACCCGCGCGCACGTCTCGGCGTCGGCCAGCGCCCGGTGCTGCGTCTCGACCTCGATGCCCAGCGACTCGGCCAGCGGCCCGAGCTTGCGCTGGCGCGCCAGCGGGGCGAAGCGCCGCGCGAGCGCGAGCGTGCACAGCGCCGGCGGGTCGGGCCACGGCAGGCCCGCCCGCTCGCACGCCTGCGCGAGGACGCGGCGGTCGAACCCGGCGTTGTGGGCCACGAGCACGCGCCCCTCGAGCTGGGCGACGAGGTCCCCGAGCACGACCTCCGCCTCGGGCGCCTCGTCGAGCATCGTCTGGGTGATGCCGGTGAAGCGCTGGATGCCGCGTGACAGCGGCGCGCGGACCGCGCACAGCGACGTGAAGCGGTCGTGCAGCTCGCCGCCGCCGACCAGGACGGCGGCGACCTCGGTCAGCTCGCAGCGGTCGCCGGCCAGGCCGTTGGTCTCGGTGTCCACGGCCAGGAACTCGGCGCTGCGCAGCGGCTGGTCGAGCACGTCCATGCGGGTGTCCTACGGCATGGCCCCGACGGCATGCACGACGATGTGCGCTCCAGCCGCCGCCCGGGCGGGTAGCATCGAGCCATCCCACCCACGAGCCGGAGGGAGCCAGCCGATGCCCACGTTCGCCACAGAGCACGAGATCGAGCGCCTCGAGGCCGAGCGCGAGGCATGGGATGCCTACCGCGCCGCCCTCGGCGGCCTGGAGGGCCGGGCCTACGAGGAGGCCGAGGTCGTCGCCTGGGAGGCGCTGCAGCGCCGCCTCGCCGAGCTGTCGCGCTGACCGCCGAACGCACGGTCAGGTAGGGTCTCCGCCCGGAGAGGGATGGTTCGCGTGTCACGCCTTCACGCCGTCCTGGGCACGGCCGCCATCGCGGCGCCGCTTGCGCTGGGCGGGTGCGCCGACGACGACCAGCACGCGAACAAGCCGCGCCCGCCGGCGCCGATCGTGGTGACGGCGAACATCGCCAAGGACCGCGTGTCGGTCTCGCCCGCGCGCTTCGGCGCCGGGCCGATCAGCCTCATCGTCACCAACCAGACGGCGCGCTCCCAGCAGGTGACGCTCGAGAGCGTGATGTCGCCGGGCGGCGACCGCGCCGGCCTGCGCCAGGCCACGGGGCCGATCAACCCGCGCGACACCGCCCAGCTCGACGCCGACGTGCCCGAGGGCACCTACGCGGTCCGGGTCGGGGTCGAGGGCGTGCGCCCGGCGACGATCGACGTCGGCGCCCGGCGCCCCAGCGCGCAGCAGGATCTGATGCTCCCGTAGCGGTCTGAGAATCTCTGGACAGCACCGGTGCGCGTCTGCAACCCTTGCGCGCGTGCAAGCAAGTTCCCCCGCGTCCGCCGGCGCCTCGACCCAGGCGCAGACCGTCGCCCACCAGCTCCTCGAGCTGTGGCACCACGCCATCAAGGACGCCCGTCCCCTCTACACGCTGCTCGAGGAGCTGCGCGTCGGGATGACCGACCTCAAGCTCCTGCACCACCTCTCGCAGGTGGACGAGCCGCCCACGGTCAAGGAGCTGGCCGAGTCGATGGGCCTGTCGCTGCCGGGCGCCAGCCGCGCCGCCGACGCGCTGCTGCGCCGCGACTGGATCACCCGCGAGGAGGACCCGCGGGACCGGCGCATGAAGCGCCTGGCGATCACGCCCGACGGCGCCGCCGTCCTGCGGCGCGTCGAGGAGGCGCGCATGGCCGGGCTGATCGAGCTGATCGGCCGGCTCCCGGCCGACCACCTCGAGGCGCTGAGCGCCGCGGTCGCCCCGATCCTCGCCGACCTGGAGGTTGAACGCCGATGAGCCTCGCGATCACCGACGCCAACCGCCGCTGGTGGGTCCTGGGCGCCATGTGCTGCGCCCTGTTCATGGCGATGCTCGACAACACGGTCGTCAACGTCGCGCTGCCGTCGATCCAGCGCGACCTGCAGACGACGCTGTCGGGCCTCGAGTGGACCGTCAACGCCTACACGCTCGCCTTCGCGGTGCTGCTCGTCACCGCGGGGCGCCTGGGCGACCTGTTCGGCCGCGTGCGGATGTTCCTCGTCGGGGTCGTGATCTTCGCGCTCGCCAGCGGCCTCATCGCGCTGGCCCAGAGCGACACCTGGCTGGTCGCCTGGCGCGCGGTGCAGGGCATCGGCGGCGCGTTCATGATGCCGGCGACGCTGTCGATCGTCTCCCACGCCTTCCCGCCCGCCGAGCGCGGCAAGGCGATCGGCACGTGGGCGGGCGTGAGCGCGCTCGCGCTGGCCGTCGGGCCGGTCGTCGGCGGCTTCCTCGTCGAGCACGTCTCGTGGCAGTCGATCTTCCTGCTGAACCTGCCCGTCGCCGTGCTCGCGGTCGCGCTGACGCTCGCCGCGGCGACCGAGTCGCGCGACGAGACCGCCGAGCGCATCGTCGACATCCCCGGCGTCGTGCTCAGCGCGATCGGCCTCGGCGCGTTCGTCCTCGCGCTCGTGCAGGGCAACCACTGGGGCTGGGGCTCGGCGCGGATCCTGGCGCTCTTCGCCGTCGCGGTCGCCGCGCTCGTCGTGTTCGTGGCGGTCGAGCTGCGCCACCGCGCCCCGATGGTCGAGTTCGCGTTCTTCCGCGCCCGCGCGTTCCTGGGCGCCAACACCGCCGGCTTCCTGGTGACGTTCGCGATGTTCGCGACGTTCTTCTTCATCACGCTCTACATGCAGAACGTGAAGGGCTACGGCCCGCTGGAGACCGGCGTGCGGTTCCTGCCCTCGACGTTCATGGTCGTGATCATGGGCCCGCTGTCGGGGCGGCTGGCCGACCGGATCGGCGCGCGGCTGCCGATGACCGCCGGCATGGTCATCGTCGCCGTCGCGCTGCTGTGGCAGTCGTTCCTCGACGCCCAGTCCAGCTACCTGTTCCTGCTGGTGCCGTTCATCCTCATGGGCCTGGGCATCGGCCTCGTGATGGCCCCGATGACGACGGCGGCGATGAACGCGGTCGAGCACACGAAGGCCGGCGTCGCGTCGGGGATCCTCAGCATGAACCGGATG
Organism: Capillimicrobium sp.; assembly: GCA_035565675.1. Taxonomy (GTDB): domain Bacteria; phylum Actinomycetota; class Thermoleophilia; order Solirubrobacterales; family Solirubrobacteraceae; genus Capillimicrobium. Next base: position 47,296 of record DATMSA010000188.1, read on the forward strand.
ATCGGCGGCACGTTCGGCGTCGCCGTCCTCGGCGCGCTGATCACCGCGCTCGGCCAGAGCCGGCTCGAGGAGCTGCTGCCGCAGGCCACCCCCGCCCAGGTCGACCGCCTGGCCGAGGGGCTCGGCGCCGGGGCCGGGTCCGCGGGCGCCGACTCGGGGGTCGCCGCCGCGATGCAGGACGCGTTCGTGTACGCGATGCACGGCGGCTTCCGCGTGGCCGCCGCGATCGCCCTGGCGGGCGCGGTCGTCGCGTGGCTGACGATCTCGGCGCGCCCGGCGTCGGCCGAGGTCGAGGTCGAGGCGCCCGCGCCGGCCGGCGAGGTGGGCTCGGCGTAGCGCGGCCGCCCGCGACGGGCGCCGGGTGGTCTAGCGTCCGCTGGCGATGCTCACCCTGTCGGACCCCGACGCCGCGGCGCTCGAGGACGCGCGTCGCCGCGGCGAGTACGTCTGGGTCGACCTGCTCGACCCCGCCGACGACGTCCTGCGGCGGACCAGCCAGGTGCTCGGCGTGCACCCGCTCGCGCTCGAGGACAGCGAGGAGTTCTCCCAGCGCCCCAAGCTCGACCACTACGGCGACCACCTGCTGCTGGTCTTCTACGGGGCGCGCCTGGAGGAGGACGGGGCGATCTCGCTGGTCGAGACCCATCTCGTGGTCGGCGCGCAGTGGCTGGTGACGGTGCGCCGCCATCCGTGCCTGTCGCTCGACACGCTGCACGATCGCGGGCTCGCCGACCCCGGCGACGACCGCTGGATCGTCTACCGGGTCGTCGACGCGCTGACCGACTCCTACTTCCCCGTCCTCAACGAGATCGACCAGCGTGTCGACCAGCTCGAGGAGGAGGTCCTCGAGGGCCGCGTGCGCGACGCGCGGCGCGACACGGTCGTGCTGCGCAAGCCGGTGCTGAAGATCGGCCGCGTGCTGGGGGCCCAACGTGACGTGTTCGACCGCTCGGTCCCCGACCTCATCCGCACGCCCAGCCTGGGGCCGGGTGCGGCGGCCTACCTGCGCGACGTCCAGGACCACCTGCACCGGCTGACCGACCGCGCCGACGCCGAGCGCGACCGCCTCACCGGGCTCGTGCACCTGTCCGAGGACATGACGAACACGCGCCTGGCCGCCGCCAGCGAGCGGTTCGCGCTGATCGCCACGATCTTCCTGCCGCTGACGGCCGTCTCCAGCTTCTTCGGCATGAACTTCAGCTGGATGGTC
>DATMSA010000189.1:0-29129 GCA_035565675.1 Capillimicrobium sp.
CTGGATGGTCGAGCGCCTGGACTCGCTCGGCTGGTTCCTGGCACTGGGGATCGGGCTGCCGACGCTCCTGCTGGCGGCGATCGTCCTCATCATCGTGCGACGGGGCTGGTCTCGCTGATCCCTGGGTAGGATCACGCCGCATATGGCCGTCGATCTCTCCACCGTCACGCACGTCGCCACCGAGCCGGGCGAGCTGCCCCAGAGCATGGCCGCCTGGGTCATCCGCCAGGAGCGCGAGGGCGAGCCCAAGGACGCCTTCCAGGTGGAGGAGATCGAGGTACCGGAGCCGGGCGCGTTCGAGGTGATCGTGCGCGTGATGGCGGCCGGCGTGAACTTCAACAACGTGTGGGCGGCGCTGGGCAAGCCGGTGTCGGTGTTCGGCTACGGCGACCACCCCGAGTACGGCCACCACATCGGCGGCTCGGACGCGTCGGGCGTCGTGTGGAAGGTCGGCGACGGCGTGACCCGCTGGAAGCCCGGCGACGAGGTCGTCGTGCACTGCAACCAGGCCTCCTACGAGGACGTCGAGGTGCACGGGCTGGACCCGCTCGCGGCGCCCAGCCAGCGCATCTGGGGCTACGAGACCACGTGGGGCTCCTTCGCCCAGTTCACCAAGGTGCAGGCCCAGCAGCTCCTGCCCAAGCCCAAGAACCTGAGCTGGGACGAGGCGGCGTCCTACGGGCTGACGTACTTCACCGCCTACCGGATGCTGATGGACCAGGCCAGGCTCCAGGCCGGCCACCGCGTGCTCATCTGGGGCGCCGCCGGCGGGCTGGGCGTGTTCGCCACGCAGCTCTGCAAGGCGGCCGGGGCCGAGTGCGTCGGCGTCGTGTCCTCCGACGAGAAGGGCGAGCTGATCACGCGCCTGGGCGCGACCGCGTACGTCAACCGCAACGAGTTCGCGGGCATGATGCGGCGCGGTGGCGAGTCGCCCGAGGAGGAGAAGGAGCGCTTCAAGGTGTCGCGCGCGTTCGCCAAGCGCGTCTCCGAGCTGCTGGGCGCGCCGCCCGACATCGTCTTCGAGCACGTCGGCAAGGCCACGTTCCCCACGTCGGTCCTGACCGTCAAGCCGTTCGGCAAGGTCGTCATCTGCGGCGCCACGTCCGGCTACCAGCTCGACTTCGACGTGCGCTATCTGTGGATGCGCCAGAAGCAGATCATCGGCTCGCACTTCGCCAACGCGTGGGAGTGCCAGAAGGCCAACCAGCTCATCGAGCAGTCCAAGATCCGCCCCGTCCTGTGGAAGACGATGGGCTTCGACCAGGTGGCGGAGGCCCACCAGCTCATGCACGAGAACAAGCACCTAGGGAAGATCTCGATCCTCGTCGGCGCCGCCGAGGAGGGCCAGGGCCGCACCGAGGACGGCCCGGGCGCGATCCGCGCGGAGGTGGGGAACTGATGGCCGAGGGCAAGACCGCGGGCGTCGTCCACATCCCCTGGTACGCGACCGGGTTCCGCGCCGACGGGCTCGCCGAGGCCCTCGAGCGGTTCGCGCCGATCGCCATGCGCTACGGCGCGCTCGACTACCAGGTCTTCCGCAGCCGCGACGACCGCTACAGGTTCCTGCAGACCGCGACGTTCGAGTCCAAGCTCGACTGGGAGCGCTACTGGGAGGGCGAGGAGGCGATCGCCTTCCGCGTCAACCACCAGGGCTGGTACCAGGTCCCGGTGCTGTACGTCTGGCACGACCGGATCGCCGCGGGCGGCCTGCCCGAGGTGGCGACGGTGCCGCCCGGCGTCAGCAGCCCGACGGTCGCCTGACCGGCCCCCGGCCGGTCAGGGCGCGAGCCGCTCCACGACCCACGCGTCGCCGGCGCGCCGGTAGCGCAGGCGGTCGTGGAGGCGGTTGACGCGCCCCTGCCAGAACTCGACGGTCTCGGGCACCACGCGCAGCCCGCCCCACCACTCGGGACGCGGGACCTCCGTGCCCTCCGGGAAGCGCGCGGCCGCCTGCGCGAAGCCGCGCTCGAGCTCCTCGCGGCCAGCGACGATCGACGACTGCGGCGACGCGTACGCGCCGAGCTGCGACCCGCGCGGGCGGGTGGCGAAGTACGCGTCGGCCGTGGCGGCGTCGACCTCCTCGATCGTGCCGTGCACGACGACCTGGCGGCGGATCGCCACCCACGGCAGCACGAGCGCCGCGCGCGGGTTGGCGCGCGCCTCGCGCCCCTTGCGCGACGTCAGGTTCGTGTAGAGCACCAGGCCGCGCTCGTCGACGCCCTTGAGCAGGACGGTGCGGGCCGACGGGACGCCGTCGGGCGTCGCGGTGGCGAACGTCATCGCGTTGGGCTCGACGATGCCGGCCTCGACGGCGTCCGCCAGCCACGCGTCGAGCTGCTCTCGCCATGTCGGCTTCAGATCGGCCTCGTCCAGGCCGGTCGGCAGGTAGGAGCGGCGCATCGATGCGAGGTCCACGCGCGGGAGTGTGCCACCCGCGAGCGCCGCGGAGGCGCTACGCCGCCGACGAGCGCCGCTGCGGCGAGGCGGAGGACTCGATGTCCATCCGCAGCCGCGCCAGCGACTGGCGGATCAGGCGCGAGACCTGCATCTGCGACACGCCGATGATCCGCGAGATCTCGGTCTGCGTCATGTCCTGCTCGAAGCGCAGCCGCAGGATCTCGCGGTCGCGGTCGGAGAGGACGTCCATCGCGTCGTCGATGAGCACGCGGATCTCGGCCCGGCCGAGCTCGGGGTCGGCGTCGCCGATCGACTCGGCCAGCGTGGAGTCCTCCCCCACCGGCTCGTCGAACGAGCGCGTGCGGTGCGCCTGGGCGGACTGGATCGCCGCCAGCGTGTCCTCCAGCGACGCCTCGACCGCCGCGGCGATCTCCTCGACGGTCGGCGAGCGCCCGAGCGAGTTGGTGAGGTCGTCGCGGGCACGGGCGACCTTGAGCTGCAGCTCCTGCGTGCCGCGCGGCACGTGCAGCGCCCACGTCCGGTCGCGGAAGTGGCGCTTGATCTCGCCGAGCACGGTCGGGGTCGCGTAGGAGGAGAAGCGCACCTCGCGGCTCGTGTCGAAGCCGTCGATGGCCTTCATGATCCCGATGCAGGCGACCTGCACGAGGTCGTCGAGCGGCTCGCCGCGCCCCGCGTAGCGCCCCGCCAGGGCGCGCGCGAGCGGCAGCATCTCCTGGGCGAGCTGGTCGCGGGCCGCCCGGTCGCCCTGCTCGTGGTACCGGCGCAGGAGGGCGCGCTCGTGCGCAGCGCGATCCGTCGCGGGCGGTCCTCCTGCGGACATGTTCGAATGCTTGCCCATCGAGGCGCCCCTGTAAGCCTCCCCGGCTATCCCTGCTCCAGCGGGGCCATCGTCAGCCCCGCGTCGCGAAGCTGCTCCCAGTACAGCTCGGCCAGCTCCTTGTGGCCGGACCAGACGATCGCCAGGCCCGTGTTGTGGATCCGGTCGGCGATCGCGTATCCCTCGTCGAGGGTCACCCCCGGGATCGTGCGCGACAGCGTGCGCGCGACGTGGTCGAAGGTGTTGTGGTCGTCGTTGCGGACGATGACGCGCCAGGCGCCACCCAGGCCGCTCCCCGGCCCGGCCGTCCGCGGGCGTTGGATCGTCTGCGTCATCTCGGGGGATGCTACGCCGATCGCTTCGACCAGTAGCGCGCCAGCCCCAGATAGCACTGGTCGACGGGCGCCGCCTGGCGCAGCGCGGCCGCGGTCGCCTCGTCCGTGCGGGCCGCCACCCACGCGTCGTGCTCGGCGACCCAGGTCTCCTGGTCGAGGCGCTGCGCCTCGGGGACCCAGGTGTCGAACCACAGGCGCAGCTCGTCGAGCTGGGCGGCCGGGTCGTCGAAGATCCCGAAGTGCGTCGGGACGATGCGGTCGGGGTCCCAGGAGGCGATCAGGTCCAGGGACTGCAGCCACGCCTCGATGTCGATGTCGGGCGGCGGCGTCGGGCCCAGCGTCGGCGCTCCGGCGATGCGGATCCCCGCGGTGTCGCCGGTGAACGCGGTGCCGGTCGGCTCGTGCAGGTAGGAGAGGTGATGCGAGGCGTGCCCGGGGGTCGGCGCGAAGCGGAAGTCGCCCTCGCGGCCCTCGCCGAGCACGCGGATGCGCTCACGCGGGACGGGGAGGAACTCGCCCCACAGCCGGTCCATGTCGTCGCCGTACAGGCGCGTGGCCGAGGCGAGCAGCCGCTCGGGGTCGGCCAGGTGCGGCGCCCCGCGCTCGTGCACCCACACCTCGACGTTGGGCCAGCGCGCGGCGAGCGTGCCGGTGGCGCCGGCGTGGTCGAGGTGGATGTGGGTGAGGGCGATGACGCGCGGGACCTCCCCGTCGAGACCCTCCAGCAGCGCGTCCAGGCAGGACGCCGGGCCCGGGTCGATCAGCACGTCGCCGACCAGCCAGGCGCCGATCACCCGCTCGCGGCCCAGGTGGCGCAGGTCGATCAGGCGCATGCGACCACGATGTCCTGGTAGCTGCGACCGGGGGCTCCGCGCCAGGTTCCGCGCTCGATCGCGCGCACGTCCAGGCGCTCGCGCACCCAGCCTTCGTCGTAGGCGACCGCCTCCTCGGGCAGCCCGGGATCGGACACGGCCATCTCGGCCTCCTCGAAGTCGTGGAACGGGATCGTCGTGCGGCAGTCGCGCAGCGCCTCGCGCGAGTCGTCGTCGAGCAGGAAGAACGTCGCCAGCAGCCGGCCGCCGGGCCGCAGGACGCGCATCGTCTCGCGCAGGTAGTGCTCGCACTCGGCCGCCTGCAGGTGGGTGAGGACGCTCGTCATCACCGCGACGTCGAACGCGTCGTCGTCGTAGGGGAAGCGGAACTCCAGCGGCGACAGCCTCCCGTCGGGGTTGTAGCGGGCGTTGCGCAGGTCGACGAGGTCGAAGCGGAAGCGGTCGGCCGGGTAGCGCTCCCGGCACCACGCGATCCCGCGCGGGTCCACGTCGAAGCCGGCGTAGCGCCCGGACGCCAGGAACCCGGCCAGCGGGCGGGCGATCCGGCCGATGCCGCAGCCGACGTCGAGCACGTCCGAGCGCGGCTCCAGGCCGGCCAGCTCGACGAGATGGCCGAGGAACTCGTCGCCGATCTCGATGAAGTCCCCGGCCCCGACGAACTGCAGGCGGCGGGGCGGCACGAGCGGATCATGGCGCCCGCGCAGGCGGTCCGCGGCGTCGGCGGAGCGCAGCTTCAGCGCGGTGGCGGCGCGACTCAACATAGGTGGCGAACCGTACAATTGACTCATGAGTCACCGTCTCCCCGAGCGGGACCGGCCGTGGATGATGCGCACGTACGCAGGCCATTCCACGGCCGAGAAGTCCAACGAGCTCTACCGCTCGAACCTGGCCAAGGGGCAGACGGGGCTCTCGGTGGCCTTCGACCTGCCGACGCAGACCGGCTACGACCCCGATCACGTGCTCGCCCGCGGCGAGGTGGGCAAGGTCGGCGTCCCGGTCAGCCATCTCGGCGACATGCGGACGCTGATGAACGGCATCCCGCTCGACGAGATGAACACGTCGATGACGATCAACGCCACCGCCGCCTGGCTGCTGGCGCTCTACATCGTCGCCGCCGAGGAGCAGGGCGTGAAGGCGTCGGCCCTGCAGGGGACCACCCAGAACGACATCGTCAAGGAGTTCCTGGCCCGCGGCACGTACGCGTTCCCGCCCGAGCCGTCGATGCGGCTGATCGCGGACATGATCGCCTACACGGTCACCGAGGTGCCGCGCTGGAACCCGATCAACATCTGCAGCTACCACCTGCAGGAGGCGGGCGCGACGCCGGTCCACGAGATCGCCTACGCGATGTCCAACGCGATCGCCGTCCTCGACGCCGCCCGCCAGCGCGTCCCGCAGGAGCTGATGGGCAAGGTCTTCGCCCGGATCTCGTTCTTCGTCAACGCCGGCGTCCGCTTCATCGAGGAGCACGCGAAGCTGCGCGCGATGTCGATCCTGTGGGAGCAGATCGGCCGCGAGCGCTACGGCGTCGAGGACGCCAAGCACCTGCTGTTCCGCTACGGCGTGCAGGTCAACTCGCTCGGGCTCACCGAGCAGCAGCCGGAGAACAACGTGCAGCGCATCGTGCTCGAGGCGCTGGCGGTCACGCTCGGCCGCAACGCCCGCGCCCGCGCGATCCAGCTCCCGGCCTGGAACGAGGCGCTCGGCCTGCCGCGGCCGTGGGACCAGCAGTGGTCGCTGCGCATCCAGCAGGTGCTCGCCTACGAGACCGACCTGCTCGAGTACCCCGACGTCTTCGAGGGCTCCAAGGTCATGGACGGGCTCGTCGAGGAGCTGCTGGAGGGCGCGCGCGCCGAGATGGCCGTCGTCGCCGAGCACGGCGGGGCGGTCGAGGCGGTCGCCTACATGAAGGCGGCGCTCGTCGACTCCCACCGCGAGCGCATCCGCCGCATCGAGACCGGCGAGCAGGTCGTCGTCGGGATCAACCGGTTCACGGAGACCGAGCCGTCGCCGCTGGCCTCCGGCGAGGACGGCGGCATCCTGACCGTCGACCCGGGGGTCGAGGAGCAGGCGCGCGAGGCGATCGCGCGCTGGCGCGCCGAGCGCGACCAGGCGGCGGTCGACGCGGCGCTGGCCGAGCTGGCGCGGGTGGCCGCCGACCCCTCCGAGAACATCATGCCCGCGACGATCGCGGCCGCCCGGGCGGGCGCGACCACCGGCGAGTGGGCGCAGACGCTGCGCGACGCGTTCGGCGAGTACCGCGCGCCGACCGGCGTCGGCGAGGCGACCGCGGGGCCGGTGTCGGTCGAGCTCGACGAGGTGCGCGAGAGCGTCGAGGAGCTGTCCGAGCAGCTCGGGCGCACGCTGAAGATCCTCGTCGGCAAGCCGGGCCTGGACGGGCACTCCAACGGGGCCGAGCAGATCGCCGTCCGCGCCCGCGACACCGGCATGGACGTCGTCTACGACGGCATCCGCCTGACGCCGGCGCAGATCGCCAAGAGCGCGCTCGACGAGGGCGTGCACGTGATCGGCCTGTCGATCCTGTCGGGCTCGCACCGCGAGCTGATCCCGGCGGTGATGGACGCGCTGCGCGAGGTCGGGGTCGACGTGCCGGTCGTCGTCGGCGGGATCATCCCCGACGCCGACGTGGAGCCGCTGAAGCGGTGCGGGGTCGCGGCCGTCTACACGCCCAAGGACTTCGACCTCACCCGGATCATGGGCGACATCGTCGCGCTCGTGGCGGCGCGCAACGGGGTCACCGTCTCGGCGTGAAGGATCTCGCCGCGCGGCTGCGGGCCCGTGACCTGTCCGCCGCGCCGGCGGTCCTGAACCTCGTCGAGAACCGCTCGCCGGGCAAGCGGGCGGAGATCGAGGCGCTGCTGGCCGGGGTCTCCCCCGCCGCGCTGGGCCGCGAGGCGCCCGGGCACGTCGTCGGCATCACCGGGCCGCCGGGCGCCGGCAAGTCGACGCTGCTGAGCGCGCTGGTGGCGGAGTGGCGCGCCCAGGGGCGGTCCGTGGCGGTGCTCGCCGTCGACCCGTCGTCGAAGCGGACGGGCGGCGCGCTGCTGGGCGACCGCGCCCGGATCGTCTACGACCCCGAGGACCGCGGCGTGTTCATCCGCTCGACGGCGGCGGGGACGCGGCTGGGCGGGCTGGCGCCGTCGACGCGCGCGGCGGCGAGCGCGCTGGCGGCCGCGTTCGACGTCGTCGTCATCGAGACCGTCGGCGTCGGCCAGTCGGAGACCGAGGTCGCCGAGGTCGCCGACACGGTCGCCGTGATCGTGCAGCCGGGGTCCGGCGACGTCCTGCAGTTCCTCAAGAGCGGGATCATGGAGGTCCCCGACGTGCTCGTCGTCACGAAGGCCGACCTCGGCCAGGTGGCGCTGCGGGCGCGGCGCGACCTGAGCGCGGCGCTGCGCTCGCTGGGCGCGCGCGACACGCCGGTGGTGGCGGTCAGCTCGGTGCCGCCGGTGTCGGGGATCGACGAGCTCGTGGCCGCCCTGGACGCCCATCGCGAGGGCCTGGACCTGTCCGCGCGCCGCCTGGCCGCGCGGCGCGCAGGCGCGCTGGCGGACTTCGTCGCCGAGCGCGGCGACGCCGGCCTGCGCGCCGTCGGCGGGCGCCGCGCGGCCCAGAAGCTGCTCGCCGAGCAGGATCCCGCTGCCGACATCCCTACGCTTGTGCGCGTGCTCGACCAGGCGGCCCGCTCGTGAACCTCAACCGCTGGCCCGGCCAGCTCGTCTTCCTGATCGCCGCGTTCCTCGTGCCGACGCTGATCGCGGCCGCCCTGGGCGCCGCGAACCTCGGGACGGCGGCGACGTTCGGCCAGCTCGCGTTCGCGGCGGCCTTCATGTACCTGATCCTGAAGCGCTAGCCCGGGCGACGTGTGGCACATGGCAGCCGCTATCCGGACGCCAGGTGCCACACGTGCGCCCGGCGGCGAGGGCTACACCGCGTGCGACCCGTGCAGCGGCGGCGCGAAGCGGTAGCGGCAGTGCTTGCACACCCGGGCGGAGGCGAGCACGGTCTCGGCGCAGTCCGGGCACACCTTCGTCGTCGGCCCGTCGTCGTCGACGAGCTGCAGCGGACCGGGCGTGACCGCGTCGTAGCGGAAGCCGACCGGGAGCGCCGGCAGCACCGGCTCGGGCGCGCGGCGGTCGGTCAGGTCCGCCACCGGAGCGGCCGGCGCGTCCGCCACGACCTCCGCCGAGTCGTCGATGCGCCGCAGCACGCGCGCCGCGACCACGCCGATCGCCGCCAGCAGCGCGGCGACGAGGGCGAGCAGGAGCGCAAGGGCGAGCACGACAATCGGCTGCTTCGCCGGGCGCGCAGCGACTCCTCGGCCCCGCAACCGTCCTTGCAGCGCCCCGCGCGCGGCCGCGCCGCCCGGAAGCCGCCGGATGTGAACTAGGCTGTGACGATGGCACGCGCTCCGCTCATCGACGGCCACGGCCGCACGATCGGGGACCTGCGGCTGTCGGTGACCGACCGCTGCAACTTCCGCTGCCAGTACTGCATGCCCGCCGAGGGCCTGCCGTGGCTGGACCGCGACGAGGTCCTGCGCTTCGAGGAGATCGCGCGGATCGTCAACCTCCTGGCCGAGATGGGCGTGCGCGACGTGCGCCTCACCGGCGGCGAGCCGCTCGTGCGCCGCGACTTCCCCGACCTCGTCGGGATGCTCGCCCCGCTCGTCGACGACCTCTCGATCACCACGAACGGGTACCTGCTGGAGCGCGACGCCGAGGCGCTGGTCGCCGCCGGCGGCGCCCACGGGCTGCGCTTCAACGTCTCGATCGACTCGCTCCAGCGCGACCGCTTCTTCGAGATGACCCGCCGCGACGCCCTCCCCCGCGTGCTCGACGGGCTGCGCGCGCTCGCCGCCCATCCCGAGGCGCACCCGATCAAGATCAACGCGGTCGCGATGCGCGGGTTCACCGAGCAGGAGGCGATCCCGTTCGCCGAGTTCGCGCGCGAGCACCCCTACGAGGTGCGCTTCATCGAGTTCATGCCGCTCGACGCCGGCCACGTGTGGAGCCCCGACCAGGTGCTGACCGGCGACGAGATCCGCGCCGCGATCCACGCCGTGTACCCGCTGGAGCCCGAGCCGCGCGAGCCGCACGCGACCGCGCGCACCTATCGCTTCGCCGACGGCCACGGCCGCATCGGCTTCATCAACCCCGTCAGCGAGCCGTTCTGCGGCGACTGCAACCGCATCCGCATCACCGCCGAGGGCAAGCTGCGCACCTGCCTGTTCAGCCTCAACGAGACCGACCTGCGCGATCCCATGCGGGCCGGCGCGACCGACGACGACCTCGAGGCGATCATCCGCGCCGCCGTGTGGCGCAAGGAGCTCAAGCACCGCGTGAACGAGCCCGGGTTCGTGCAGCCCGACCGGCCGATGAGCGCGATCGGCGGCTGAACGCCGACGCGCCTAGGCGCGACAGCGACGTCTCGGTTACTCAAGGTTCCCTAAGAGGGACCGACCACGGTGGCAGTCGTCCGATCCCACGGAGGGGACCCACCGTGCATCTGCTGTCCCGCCTGCGCCTCGGCGTGCGCCTCGGCGCCGCTTTCGCGCTCGTCATCGCCCTGCTCGCCGTGGTCGCGCTCGTCGCGATCACCTCCCTCGGCTCCCTGAAGGGGGACGTCCGCAGCCTCGGCGACGGCGCCGACCGCGAGGCCGCCGCCGCGGCCACCTCGATCGAGTCCAACATGCGCGACGAGGCGCATCAGGTCGCCAACCACCTGTACGTCGTCGACGGCATGCTCCAGGCGCAGGACGTGGTCGCCGAGGAGATCGCGCGGCTGCAGGCCGACATCGACGCCGACCTCGCCACGCTGGGGCGCCTCGTCACGACCGCCAAGGGCCGGGAGGCCGTCGCGGCCGCCCGCGAGCGCCAGCAGGCGTTCAACGAGCTCGTGACGCGCACGGTCGAGACGTCGCGGCAGGAGACGGTCGACGAGGTCGAGGAGCGAGACGGGTCGCGCGTCCCGTACACCGACGAGATCATGCCGGCGCTGCCCGAGCTGGAGGCGGCGTTCGAGCGCGTCCAGGCCGAGGTCGCCGCCCAGACCCAGGCGAAGGTCGCCGACGCCACCGAGAGCGCCGGCGCCGACCAGCGGCTCATCGTCATCGTGGCGATCGTCGCCGCGCTGGCCGCCATCGCCGCGGCCGTGCTCGTGACGCTCTCCGTCACCCGGCCCGTCCGTCGCGTCGGCACCCGCCTGCGCGAGCTGAGCGACGGCGGCCTGGCCGAGCTCGACGGCGGCCTGCGCGCGCTCGCCGTCGGCGACCTCACCGTCCCCGCCCACACGGACGCCGAGCCGATCGGCAGCACCGCCCGCGACGAGCTCGGCGACCTGTCGCGCACGTTCGACGCGATGCTCGACCGGGCCGCGGGCGCGATCGACGCCTACGAGACCACCCGCGCCGAGCTCGGCTCGATGATCGGGCAGGTCTCGGAGACCGCGTCGTCGGTCAGCTCCGCCTCCCAGCAGGTCGCGTCCAGCTCCGAGGAGGCCGGCCGCGCCGTGACCGAGATCGCCGGCGCGATCGGCGAGGTCGCGCGGGGCGCGAGCGCCCAGGTGGCCGCCGTCGAGACGGCGCGCGGCGCGTCGGAGGAGACCGAGCGCGTCGCCCGCGACGCCAGCGAGGTGGCCGCCACCGGCGCCGCGGCGGCCGGCGAGGCGACCGCGGCGATGGCCGCCGTGCGCGACTCGACCGAGCGCGTCACCGCCGCGATCCGCTCGCTGGAGGCCAAGTCCGACGAGATCGGCGGCATCGTCTCCACGATCTCCGGCATCGCCGAGCAGACCAACCTCCTGGCGCTGAACGCGGCCATCGAGGCCGCCCGCGCCGGCGAGCAGGGCCGCGGCTTCGCGGTCGTCGCCGACGAGGTGCGCAAGCTGGCCGAGGAGTCCCAGCAGGCCGCCGGCACGATCGCGGCGCTGATCGACCAGATCCAGGGCGAGACCGCCGACGCCGTCGGGATCGTCGAGGACGCGGCCGTCCGCTCGCAGGCGGGCACCGAGGTCGTCGACCAGGCCCGCGACGCGTTCGACCAGATCACCGCCGCCGTGGCCGACGTGAGCCGGCGGATCGCCGCGATCGCCGCATCGACCGGCGAGGTCGCCTCGGTGGCCGAGCAGTCCTCGGCGTCGGCGCAGCAGGTGTCGGCCTCCACCGAGCAGACCAGCGCGTCGACGCAGCAGATCGCCGCGTCGGCCCAGGAGCTGGCCCGCACGGCCGAGCAGCTCGAGGCGCTGGTGCGCCGGTTCCGGCTGCACGCCGAGGCGGTCTGAGCCGGCTTCGCGCCGACTTCGCATCGAAACAGCGCAGTCCGGCCGGTGAGCGCGGGCGCGATGGGAGCATCGCGCCCGTGTTCGCGTTCCCCCCACAGACCCAGGCCTTCCTGCGCGACCTCGCCGCCCACAACGACCGGGCGTGGTTCGCGACGCACCGCGGCGACTACGAGGCCGCCTACCTGGAGCCCGCGCGCGCGTTCGTCGAGGCGGTGGCGCCCGCGCTGGGGCGGATCTCCCCCGGCCTGCGGGCCGAGCCGCGGATCCCCGGCTCGATCTTCCGCATCAACCGCGACACGCGCTTCACGCGCGACAAGCGCCCCTACAAGGAGCACCTGGACGTGTGGTTCTGGGAGGGCGACCGCCGGGGCGCGGTCAGCGGCCTCTACCTGCGCGTGACGCCCGCGCTCGTGGCGATCGGCGCGGGCGCCAACCACCTGCGCCGCGAGACGCTCGCCCGCTACCGCGCGGCGGTGGCCGCGGCGCGGCCGGGCGCCGCGCTGGCCGGGATCGTCGCGGCCGTCGAGGACGACGGCTGGGAGCTGGGCGAGCCGCGCCTGCGGCGCGTGCCCGCCGACTGGCGCGCGGCCGTCGCCGGCGACGAGGCGCGCGCCCGCCTGCTGCGGCGCGACGCGCTGTTCGTCGCCCGCCGCGAGCCCGCCGGGCTGGCCACCGACGCCATGCGGCTGGTGCCCGCGTGCATCGACGCGTGGACGCGCCTGGCGCCGCTGCACCGCTGGCTCGTGGAGCACGTCCAGTGACCCGGCGCGGGCGCGCCGAGGCCGGTCCTATGCTCTGGCGAATGGACTCCGTCGACGTCAGGTCGTGGCTGCGCTGCTACCGGTGCTGGTCGCAGGAGCTCGAGGTGCAGGTGCACTACGAGGGCATCCACAAGATCGACCCGGTCACCGGGGAGCGCGCCGAGGTGGTCGACGAGCTGCAGGAGGCGGTCGTGCAGTGCCTGGAGTGCATGCACGACCAGCCGCATCTGGGGTTCGTGAACGGCCGGGTCGAGCCGATCGAGGACCGCTGGGAGCGCATGATCGCCGGCACGCCCTGGGTCGCCTCCTGCACGGTGACCGTCGATGCCGACGACGTCGAGACGTGCTCGGGTCCCGAGGCCGGCGACGCGCTCTCCTACGCCGCGTTCGGCGACCACGGCACCCGCGAGTTCTTCACCCACGTGCGCTTCCACAAGCACGAGGACGACACCCGCATCACCGTGCACCTGCTCGTCGAGCTGTACGCGCGGTCGGCCGAGGAGGCCACCGAGGTGCTCGAGCAGGCCGCCCGCGGCGCGCTGACCATCACCTCGCTGGCGGAGGAGTCGCGCCCGCCCGCCGCGACCGGCGACGACCGCCACTGACGATGCGCCGCCTCGCGCTCGCCGCCGTCGCGCTGGCCGCCCTGCTGGGCTGGACCGCTCCGGCGGTCGCCCAGGACGCGGCCCCGGCGACGAGCGCGCCGACGCTCGCGGTCGTCGGCCAGGGCACGGCCTTCGCGACGCCCGACACCGCCGACATCTCCGCCTCGGTCACGCACACGAGCGCTCGCGCGGCCGCGGCCCGCGAGAACGTGGCCCGGCGCACCGGCGACCTGCTGCGTGCGCTCGACGCGCTGGGCGTGCCCCGGGCGGACGTCACCACCAGCGACGTCGGCCTCTCGCGCTCGCGCCACAAGCGTCCGCCGCGCACCCGCTACACCGCCTCGGTCTCGCTGTCGGTGCACCTCGCCGACGCGAGCCTCGCGGGCCCGGTGCTCGACGCGCTCGTCGCCGCGCGCGCCGACGAGGTCGCCGGGCCGGCGTTCGGGTTCTCGGACCCGTCGGCCGGGCGCGCGGAGGCCGAGCGCGCCGCGATCGCCGACGCCCGCGCGCGGGCCGAGTCGGCCGCCGCCGCGCTGGGCCTGCGGGTCGTCGGGGTGCGGTCGGTCGACCTCGACCCGGGCGCGGGCGGCGGATCGCTCGACGCCGTCGCGACGGCGGCCGCCCCGGCGCGCGAGAGCGCCACCCCGACGCCGGTGCAGGCCGGCCGCCAGGCGGTCCACGCGGCGGTGTCGGTCGTCTTCGTGCTCGGCTGAGGCGCGCCGCGCCGCCCGCGCGGCGCTAGCTAGCTAGCTGAAGTACAGCCGCAGGGCCGTGTCGGAGATCGCGCGGCGCGTGCCCGCGTCGGGGACGGCCTCGTGGAACGACGCGATCGTGTCCGCGTAGGTCACCGCGCCCTCGTGCCCGACGAACGGGCAGTCGCTGCCCCACAGCAGGCGCTCGGGGCCGACGCGCTCGAGCAGGAGGTCGACGAGCCGCAGCTCCGCCTCCCGGGCGCGGGCGTAGTCGTCGGCGGTCCGCGGCGGCGCCAGCGGCGTGAAGCGAAAGCCCGCCGAGATCTTGATCCAGGCGTTGCCCGCCTCGACCGCCCGCACGGCGGCGCCCAGCCGCGGGCAGTCGGCGCCCAGCGCGGGGTCGGCGCCGCCGAAGTGGTCGATCACGAGCTTGACGCCGGCGCCCTGGACGGTCTCCAGCGCGTCGGCGAACACGTCGTCCTGGGCGACCAGGTGCACGTGCAGGTCCAGGTCGCGCACCCGGCGCAGCAGCAGCCGGTGATCGGCGTCGCGCACGTCGGGCACCTCGCCCGACGTCACCGATGCCAGGAACAGCCGCACCCCCACGACCCCGGCGTCCTTCATCGCCGCCAGCTCGAGCGGGCCGATCGTCGGCGGCACGTTCGCCGTGCCGCGCAGCCGCGGGTGCTCCCGCAGCTTGGCGACCATGTAGTCGTTGTAGTAGCCGTACAGGCTGATCCCGGCGACCACCGCGAAGTGGACGCCGTGCGCGTCGAGCGTGGCCAGCAGGTCCTCGGCGGTGAAGCTGTACTCCGGCCGCGTCCACGCGTGCGGGGACAGCGGCATGTCCTGCGTGAAGATGTGAACGTGCGAGTCGACGATGGGGGCTTCGGCCACTGCGGCTCCTTGGCTGCTGACGATCCCCTCGGATTCGCCGACCGCGGCCAACGTCCTCGCGCGCGGCCGGCCGGGACGGTCAGTCCCGGGCCGGCAGCGCCGCGATCGCCTCGTCGACGCTCACGACGTCGGCGTACTTGGCGTCCATGTCCAGCAGCGCGCGGTCGTGCGCCTCGCGCAGCCGGTCGGCGACCGCGTCGCGGACCACCAGCACGCGGTGGCCGTGCTGCAGCGCGTCGACCGCGGTCGCGCGCACGCAGCCGGACGTCGAGGCGCCCGCGACGATCACCGTGTCGACGCCCGCCGCCCTCAGCGCGTCGGCCAGCGGCGTCCCGAAGAACGCCGAGGCGTACAGCTTGACCAGCACCGGCTCGCCGTCGGCGGGCGCGATCCGCTCGTCGATCTCCACCCACGGCGATCCGGCCTCGAGCTGGGCCAGCGCCGGCGACTTGGCCACGAACGCCGCCGCCTCCTCGAGCCCCGCCTCGTCGTAGGCGACCGTCGTGAAGAACACGGGCACGCCCGCCGCGCGCGCGGCCTCCAGCAGCCGCGCCGTCGCGGCGAGGGCGGCGTCGCAGTCGCACGCCAGCGGCGAGGCCGGGTCGGTGAACCCGCGGCTGAAGTCGACGACGACGACCGCCGGCCGCTCGCCGGCGCCCTGGCGCCCGCCGAACCCGCGCTCGTGCAGGGGGATGTCGTCGCCGCTCACGCCACCGCCTCCGGACGCAGGGCGCCGAGCCCGAGCACCTCGTTGGTCTCGGCGAACGACAGCATGTCGCCGCGCACCGCCGCGGTGCTGCCGTCGGCGCGGATCGCGTCGGCCAGGCGCCGGTACGCGCCCGCCATCGCCCACACGTGCGAGGCCGGGAAGATCACCAGCGCGAACCCCAGCGCCTCCAGCTCGGCCACCGGCAGCAGCGGCGTCACCCCGGTCTCGACCATGTTCGCCATCGCCGGGGCGCCGACGCGCGACGCGGCCGCGGCGAGCTGCTCGCGGTCCTGGGGCGCGTCGACGAACACGATGTCGGCGCCGGCCTCCGCGTACGCGGCGCATCGCGCCAGCGCCTCGTCGAGGCCGCGCATCTGCAGCGCGTCGGTCCGGGCGATGATGACGGTCTCCGGGTCGCGCGCGGCGACGGCCGCGCGGACCTTGAGCACCATCTCGTCGACCGGCACGACCTCCTTGCCGGGCATGTGCCCGCAGCGCTTGGGCCACACCTGGTCCTCGAGCTGGACCGCGGAGGCGCCTGCGCGCTCGAGCTCGCGGACCGTGTGCGCGACGGCGACCTCGTCGCCGTAGCCGGTGTCCGCGTCGGCGATCACCGGCAGCGCGCAGGAGGATGCGACGCGCCGCAGGTTCGCGGCGGTCTCCCCCAGCCCGATGAGCCCGATGTCGGGAAGCCCGTGCGCGGACGCCGCGGCGTAGCTGCCGTGGTACAGCGCGCGGAACCCGGCGCGCTCGGCCAGCCGCGCGCCGAGCCCGTCGTGGGCGCCCATCGCGACGACGATCCCGGGCTCCTGCAGCAGCTCGCGCAGGGAGGGGCCCAGCCTGCTCATACCTCCACCCCCTCGGGCAGCTCGCCGAAGTCGAAGGCCGGCGGGGCGCCGCGCTCGATGCGCATCTCCTCGCGCAGCCGCGCGGTGGCGTCCTCGTCGACCTGGCCGTCGGCGATGACCACGCCGTACTCGGAGCGCGCCGCCTCGGCCGACACGAGGTCGTGGGTGACGTCGCGCAGGACCTCGGCGGCCGGCCGCTCCAGCGGGTCGCCCCAGCCGCCGGCGCCCGCGGTGCGGAACACGAGCCGGTCGCCGGGGCCGACCTTCAGGTGGTCGAGCTTGGACGGCAGCTCGACGGTCGTGCCGTCGGCCTTGTGCAGCACCTTCTCGCTGCGGCCGCCGGGCCGCCCGCCGCCGATGCCCCACGGGGCCAGCAGCGCGCGGTCGTCGTGGATCGAGACCTCGCCGGCGCCGGTGAACTCGTAGACCTTCTCGATGCCGGTGCCGCCGCGGTGGGCGCCCGCGCCACCGGAGTCGCGCACCGCCCGGTAGGAGGCGATCCGCACCGGGTAGTAGCCCTCGGTGTACTCGGCCGGGGTGGTGCGGAACATCGGCCACCACGAGTGGCCGTCCAGGCCGTCGGCGATCGGGCGCCCGGGGACGCCGCCGAACAGCAGCTCGACGAACTGGAAGTACCGCCCGTCCTCCCCGTAGCCGGAGAAGACGAAGTACGGGCTGGTGCCGTAGCCGGCCGCCATCGCCAGGTCCGGCGCCTTCTGGCCCAGCGCGCCCGAGATGCAGTCGAAGAACCGCGTGTGGACGTTGAGCCGGTTGCTCAGCGGGGCCGGGAACTTCGGGTTCAGCAGCGAGCCCTCCGGCAGCGTGACCTCGAAGACGTCGTAGAGCCCGTCGTTGAACAGGATCTCCGGGTCGAAGGCCATGATCATGTAGATCCCGAAGAACAGCTTGCAGAGCCCTTCGTGGATGTGGAAGTTGATCGAGCCCGGGGCCTGCGGGTCGGTGCCGGTGAAGTCGCAGTGGCAGACGTCGCCCTCGCGCCAGATCGTCAGCACCATCTTGAACGGGCCGTTGCCGAGGCCGTCGTCGTCGACCCAGTCGGTGAACGAGACCTTCTCCTCGGGCACGTACTGGCGGATGAGCTTGGCCATCGCCCGGCGCGTGCGCTCCAGCAGCGCGTCGCAGGCCGCCTCGAACACGTCGACGCCGAAGCGCTCGCACAGCTCGACGACCCGCCGCTCCGCCGCCCGGCACCCGCCGATCAGCGCCATCAGGTCGCTGCGGTTGATGTCCGGCGTGCGGGTGTTGTTGAGGATGACCTCGAGCGCGGTCTCGTTCAGCTCCCCGCGGTCGAAGATCTTCACGGGCGGGATCCGGATGCCCTCCTCCCAGATGGAGAGCGCGTCGGACACCTGCGAGCCGGGGACCTTGCCGCCGACGTCCATCATGTGCCCGAACATCGAGGCGAACGCGATGTGCTCGCCCTCGTGGAAGATCGGCACGATCACGAGCCAGTCGTTGGCGTGCGAGATCGACCCCTTGCAGATGTACGGGTCGTTGAGGAGGACCACGTCGCCGGGGTTGATGTCGCCCCCGAAGCGGTCGATGACCTCCGGGATGTAGGAGCCGAACTGGCCGACGATCATCTGCCCGCGGGCGTTGCAGATCATCGGGAACTCGTCGTGCTGGACGCGGATCGTCGGCGACATCGCCGCGCGCCGCACGACCTCGTCCATCTCGTAGCGGGCGTTGAGGAGCGCGTTCTCGATCAGGTCCAGGGTGACGGGATCGACGGTGGTCTCCACGCTCATGGCGGCCTCCGTGGTCATGCCCGGCCCTCCGGGCGGATCAGCAGGTTCAGGTAGGGGTCGACCGTCGCGACGTGCCCGGGCAGGACGACCGTGGTGGCGTCGTACTGCTCGACGATCGCGTAGCCGCGCAACTCCATGCCGGGCCGCAGCTGGGCGCGGTCGTAGGTCGGCACCTCGCGGTGCTGGCCCTCGGTGTGGACGGTGTGCACGCCGCGCTGGGCGGGCGAGGGGTCGGCCGGGCCGACCTCGCCGGCCTCGAGCTCGGGCTTGGGCACGCGGCCGCAGGCGACCACGCGCACGTTCACGAGCTCGGGCGCGTCGTCGAGGCCGAAGCCGTAGAGGCGCACGTGCTCCTCGCGGAAGCGCGTCGCGACGTCGGTCAGGTCGATCGAGTCGAGGTCCTGGCCGAGGTCGACGGGGATCTCGAAGCCCTGGCGCTCGTAGCGCAGGTCGGCGACGTACTGCAGCTCGGCGTCGGCGTCGGCGACCTTCTCGGCCTGCAGCCACGCCCGGCCCTGCTCGGCGAGCGCGCGCAGCGCCTCGCGCAGCCGGTCGACGTCGAGCTGGTCGAGCAGGCAGATCATCGTCTGGCTGAACTCGTTCTTGACGTCGGAGGCGACGAAGCCCAGCGCCGACAGCACGCCCGACTCGGCCGGCACGATCACCGGGTAGCAGCCGAGCAGCGCGGCGAGCGCGTTGGCGTGCAGGCCGCCGGCGCCGCCGAACGAGACGAGCGCGAAGTCCTCGGGCGCGCGGCCCTTCTGGACGGTGACCATCCGCAGCGCGCCGAGCATGTTCTCGTTGACGATCCGCACGATGCCCTCGGCGGCGGCGTAGACGTCGAGCCCGAGCGGCTCGGCGACGCGCCGCACGGCGGCGTGCGCGGCCTCGACGTCGAGCTCCATCGCCCCGCCGAGCAGGCGCGGCGGCAGGTGCCCGAGGACGACGTTGGCGTCGGTGACGGTCGGCTCGACGCCGCCGCGCCCGTAGGAGGCGGGGCCGGGGTCGGCGCCCGCGCTGCGCGGGCCGACGCGCAGCGCGCCGGTCGCCTCGGCAATGTGGGCGATCGAGCCGCCGCCGGCCCCGATCGTGGCCACCTCGACCGAGGGGGCGCGAACCGGGAACTCGCCGACGTGCGTCTCGCGGGTGATCGTCGGCGCGCCGCCGAGGCAGACGGCGACGTCGGTCGACGTGCCGCCCATGTCGAAGGTCATGATCCGGTCGAACCCGGCGCGGCCCGCGACGTGCGCGGCGCCGCTGACGCCGCCGGCCGGGCCCGACAGCACGGTGTGGACGGGCATGTGGCGGGCGGTCTCCAGCGACATGAGGCCGCCGTCGGAGCGGACGACCTGCAGCCCGGCGTGGGCGTCGATCGTCTCCAGGCCGGTGCGCAGCGAGCTGAGGTAGCGGTCCAGCGGCGGCGCGACGTACGCGTTCATCACCGTCGTCACGGCGCGCTCGTACTCGCGGAACTCGGGCATGATCTCCGAGGAGATCGACAGCGGCAGCTCGGGCGCGCGCTCGCGGGCGACGCGGGCCAGCAGCTCCTCGTGGGCCGGGTTGGCGTAGGAGTTGATGAGCGAGACGGTCAGCGCCTCGGCGCCCGCGTCGCGCAGCGCGTCGACGGCGCGCGCGGCGTCCTCCTCGGTCAGCTCCTTGACCACCGCGCCGTGCGCGTCGACGCGCTCGGAGACCTCGACGGTCAGCGCGACGTCGGCGATCGGCTCGGGCTTCTCGTAGATCATCCAGCCGAACAGCGGGCCGGGCGTCCACGCCTCGGCGAGGTGGAGGATGTGGCGGTAGCCCTCGCTGACGATCAGGCCCACGCGCGCGCCCTTCTTCTCCAGGACCGCGTTCGTGGCGACCGTCGTGCCGTGCAGGATCGCCGCGAGGTCCGACGGCTGGATCTCGGCCATCTCGCCGATGAGCCGCACCCCCTCGAGCACGCCGACGGACTGGTCCGACGGCGTGCTGGGCGTCTTGGCCACCCAGGTGCGGCCGCTGTCGCTGTCGTGCAGCAGGAGGTCGGTGAACGTGCCTCCGACGTCGATGCCCAGACGGAATGCCATCGCGTGTCCTACTCCTCGTGTGGTCGGCGTTCGGTGGTCTGCAGGCGGCGCCGGACCCACGGCACCAGGCCGCCGTCGCGCAGAAGGTCGGTCAGGAAGTCGGGTTGCGGCGGGAGCGCCCACGCGGCGTGCTCGCCGCGCAGCTCGCCGCCGGCGAGGTCGATCTCGACGCGCTCGCCGTCGGCGAGGGCGCGCGCCGCCTCGGGGTGCTCGATCGCGGGCAGCCCCAGGTTCAGGCAGTTGCGCAGGAAGATGCGCGCGAAGGACGCGGCGACGACGGCCTGCACGCCCCGGCCCTGCATGGCCAGGACGGCGTGCTCGCGCGACGAGCCGGCGCCGAGGTTCGTGCCGGCGACGACCACGTCGCCGGGCGCGACCCGGGACGCGACCTCGGGGTCGTAGCCCTCCAGCAGGTGCCGGCCGAGCTCCTCGGGGTCCGTCACGTTGAGGTAGGCACCCGGCAGCATCACGTCCGTGTCGACGTCGTCGCCGAGGCGCACGACGCGGCCCGCGATCATGGCAGGACCTCCGCCGGATCGACGAGCTCGCCGGCCACGGCGGCGGCGCCCGCCACGTAGGCGTTGGCGAGGAACACGCGCGAGTCGCGGTGGCCCATGCGCCCGCGGAAGTTGCGGTTGGTGGTGGCGACCGCGGTCTCGCCGGCCGCCAGCACGCCCATGTGCCCGCCGAAGCACGCGCCGCACGTCGGCGGGCTGATCATCGCGCCGGCGTCGACCAGCGTCGCGATCAGGCCCTCCTCGATCGCCTGGCGCTCGATCGCCTGCGTGGCGGGGACGACGATCAGGCGCACGCCCGGCGCGACCCGCCGCCCGCCGAGAGCCTGCGCGAGCTGGCGCAGGTCCGACAGCGTGCCGTTGGCGCAGTTGCCGACGTACACCTGGTCGACGCGGACCGCCTCGGGCAGCTCGCCGATCGGGTGGACGTCGCCCGGGGACGGCGGCACGGCGACGAGCGGCGGGAGGCCGTCGACGTCGATGACGACCTCGCGGTCGTACGCGGCGCCGACGTCGGGGCCGAACGGGCGCAGCGCGCCGGGGTCGGCGACCCGCGGCTCCAGCCACGAGAGCGTCGTCGCGTCGGCGGCGACCATGCCGCTCTTGGCGCCGGCCTCCACGGCCATGTTGCACAGCGCCAGGCGCCCGTCGACGTCGAGCGCCTCGACGGCGGGGCCGAGGAACTCGAGTGCCGCGTACGTCGCGCCGTCGACGCCGAGGCGCCCGATGGCGGCGAGGATCAGGTCCTTGCCCGTCGCGTAGCGGCCGGGCGTGCCCGCGAAGCGCACGGCGATCGTCTCGGGGACCCGCAGCCACACCTCGCCCAGCGCCATCGCCGCGGCCAGGTCCGTGGAGCCGAAGCCGAGCCCGAGCGCCCCGAGCGCGCCGGCCGTGCACGTGTGCGAGTCGCCGCCGACGAGCAGCGCCCCGGGCAGGACGAGCCCCTCCTCGGCCAGGACGGTGTGCTCGATGCCGCCCGCGCGCGTGGACCCCGTCTCGAAGTAGTCGCCGATCGCGTGCTCGCGCGCGAACGCGCGCAGCCGCGCCACGTGCTCGGCGCTGCGCACGTCCTTGGCCGGCCAGAAATGGTCGGCGATGCACGCGATCCGGCTCGGGTCGAAGACGCGCCCGGCGCCCATGCGCTCGAACTCGCGCATCGCCACGCCGCCGGAGACGTCGTTGATCATCACGCGGTCGACCCGCGCGAGGCCGTACGCGCCGGGCGTCACGTCGTCGATGCCGTGCGCGGCCAGCACCTTGGCGGTCATCGTGCGCGCGCCGGTCACCCGGCGCCCCCGATCTCGATGAGCTGGCGCCCGACCACGCCGTCGTGCAGCCGCCGCATCGCCGCGGGCACGTCGTCGAGGGTCAGGCGCTCGCCGACGAGGCGGTCGAGCGGCAGGCGCCCGGCCCGCAGCAGCCCGACGTAGCGGGGGATGTCGCGCTCGGGCACGGTCGAGCCCATGTAGCTGCCGCGCACGACGCGCTCGGTCGCCACGAGGTCGGCCGGCCCGAACGGCACGCGCGCCGCCGGGTCGGCCAGGCCGATCGCGACGGTCGTCCCGCCCCGCCGGGTGACCGCGTAGGCCTGCTCGAAGGCGGCGGCCACGCCGGCGGCCTCGAACGCGTAGTCGACGCCGCCGCCGGTGCGCTCGCGCACCTCGCCGACGACGTCCGGGCCGCCGGCCAGCGCCGTGTCGGCCCCCAGCTCGCGGGCGAGCGCGAGCTTGCGCTCGTCGACGTCGACGCCGATCACCTCCGCGGCGCCCGCCAGCCGCGCGCCGACGACGGCGCACAGGCCCACGCCGCCGAGGCCGAAGACGGCCACGCTGGAGCCCGGCTCGACCCGGGCGGTGTTCGCGACGGCGCCCATGCCGGTCACGACCGCGCAGCCCAGGAGCGCCGCCTCGACGAGCGGCACGTCGTCGGGCAGGCCGATCAGCGACTCCTGCGCGACGACGGTGTGGCGCGAGAACGCCGACAGGCCGAGGTGCTGGTGCAGCTCCCCGTCGGCGTCGCGGAACGGGCGCCCGCCGGTGAGGAGCTCGCCGGCGGCGTTGGCGGCGCCGCCCGGCTCGCACAGCGCCGGGCGCCCCTCCGCGCACGGCCGGCAGTGGCCGCAGCGCGGGACGTAGGTCATCAGCACCGGGTCGCCCGGCGCGAAGCGGCTCACGCCGGGGCCGACGGCGGCGACGCGGCCGCTGGCCTCGTGCCCGAGCACCATCGGCACGGGCCGGGGCCGGTGGCCGGTCATCACCGACAGGTCCGAGTGGCACAGGCAGGCGGCGGCCACCTCGACGAGCACCTCCCCCGCGCGCGGCTCGCGCAGCGAGACGTCCTCGATCGCGAACGCGTCGAACGGGGGCGGCTCGCCGGGGGTCCCGGCGGCCCGCAGCACGGCGGCACGCGTCTCGATCATGCCTGCACCGAGGCGTCCGCGACGGACGCGTCGAACTCCTGCGCGTCCTCGAGCCCCACGAGCCCGTTGAGCGCGCCCAGCGACGCCATCGACGCCAGCCACTCCCGCGAGTCGCCGGTGCGGTGCAGCGCCTCCATGAACGCGCGCACGGCGTGGGCGCCGATGCGCACGGCCGAGCTGGGGAAGATCACGATCGCGAAGCCCAGCTCCTGCAGGTCGCGCGCCGACAGCAGCGGCGTGCGGCCCGTCTCCGACATGTTCACCATGCACGGCCCCTCGACCTCGGCGGTGATGCGGCGCATCTCCTCCACGGTCTCGGGGGCGTCGACGAACGTCGCGTCGGCCCCGGCCTCCCGGTACAGGCGCACGCGGCGGATCGCCTCGTCGAGCCCGAGCGGGCCGCGCGCGTCCGTGCGGGCGATGATGACCGTGTCGGGGTCGTGGCGGCCCGCGACGGCGGCGCGCACCTTGCGCGCCATCGTCTCGGCGTCGACGACCTCCTTGTCGGCCATGTGGCCGCACCGCTTGGGCCAGACCTGGTCCTCGAGCTGGATCGCCGACGCGCCCGCGCGCTCGAGGCGGCGCACGGTGTCGCGCACGTTCACGGCGTCGCCGTAGCCGGTGTCGGCGTCGACGATCAGCGGCAGCGACGTGACGTGGCGGATCGCCCGCACGTTGCGCGTCACCTCGTCGGCGCCGATGAGCCCGATGTCGGGCAGCCCGTGGACCGCCGCGGCGGTCGCGTAGCCGGACACGTAGATCGCCGGGAAGCCGGCCTGCTCGATCACCCGCGCCTCCAGCGCCGTGCCGGCGCCGGGGACGACGGTGATCTCCGCGCTCTCCAGGAGCGGGCGGATCGACGGCCTCGCGAGGCTCACGCGGCCACCGCCTCGCGCCCCGCCGCGCGGCGGCGGACGATCTGCGACAGCGCCACGGCCAGGATCAGCGCGCCTCCGTAGAAGAGCTGCTGGACGAAGCTGTCGACGCCGAGGAGCTGCAGCCCGGTGATCCCGGTGACGAGGAAGTAGACGGCGATGAACGCGCCCCAGGCGTTGAAGCGGCCCGGCGTGACGGCGGTCGCCCCCAGGTAGGCGGCGGCGAACGCCGGCAGCAGGAACGAGGCGCCCGAGGTCGGGTCCGCGCCGCCGGTCGAGCCGGCGTAGAGCACGCCCGCGAGGGCGGCGATGAGCCCGGAGCCGGCCAGCGCCGACCACCGCAGCGGCCCGACGCGCAGGCCCGAGAGCCGGGCGACGCTGCGCCCGCGCCCGACGAACAGGAGCCGCCGGCCGAGCGCCGTGAACGTGAGCACGTACCAGAGCACGATCGCCAGCGCGAGCCCGTAGTAGAAGACGAGCGACACGCCGAACAGGCGGTTGTTGATCACCCACTCGCTGAGCTGCGGGCTCATGCCGGTGACCGTGCGCGAGTCGCTGATCCAGGTCACCACGCCGGCGACGAACGTGCCGCTGCCGAGCGTGACGATGAACGAGTCCAGGCCCAGCAGCACGACGCAGGCGCCGTTGAACAGCCCGACGGCGAGGCCGGCGGCGAGGGCGGCGGCGATCGCGGGCAGCAGCGGCCAGCCGTTCTCGCCGTTGAGCAGCGCGAGCACCATCGCCGACAGCGACAGGACGGACGCGATCGACAGGTCGAAGTCGCCGGTCGTCAGCGGCAGCATCAGGCCGAGCGTCAGGACCAGCAGGACGGCCTGCGAGCCGAGGATGTTCTGCACGTTCGCGGTCGTCGCGAACGTGTCGGGCCTCAGGATCGAGAACAGGATGATCACGGCGATCCAGGCGCCCACGAGCGCGTAGCGCTGGACGGCCACCTTGGCGGACATCGGGGTCAGACCTCCGGCTCTTCAGTCGTGATGGATGCCGTGCCGGCGCTGCTGTTCAGCGCCTGCTCGGCGATGCGGCTCTTGGTGACGTCGCCGCCGGTGAGCTCGCGCGCGACCCGGCCGCGCCCGAACACGAGAACGCGGTCGCACAGCGCCGCGAGCTGCTCGTGGTCGGAGCTGGCGACGACGATCGTGGTGCCGCGGTCGGCCTCCGACCGCAGCAGGTTGAAGATCTGCTCGCGGGCGCCGATGTCGACGCCCTGCGTCGGCTCGTGGAGCAGGAGCACCTCGGGCCGCGTCTGCAGCCACTTGGCGAGGAGCACCTTCTGCTGGTTGCCGCCCGAGAGCGACTCGTAGTCGGCCTGCGGGTCGCGCGGGCGTACGTCGAAGCGCTCGAGCAGGTCGTGCGTGTCGGCGCGCAGGCGGCGCAGGCGCAGCGCGGCCGGCCGGTAGCGGTCGAGCACCTGCAGCATCGCGTTGTCGGTGACCGACAGCGTCCCGACGCTGCCGTCGACCTGGCGGTCGGCGGGGATCAGCGCCATCCGCGCCTTCAGCGCGGCGCGCGGGGTCATGAGCGGCAGCGGATGCGAGCGGCCGCCGACCTGGAGCTCGCCGACCTGGCAGGGGCGCGCGCCGAAGAGCAGGTAGGGCACCTCGTCGAAGCCGGAGCCGATGATGCCGGTGAGCCCCAGGATCTCGCCGCGGTGGGCCTCGAAGTCGACGTCGTGGACGGTGCGCCCGCCCAGGTTGCGGACCGCCAGCGTGACCTCCCCCGCGGGCCGCTCGGGCGCGGTGTGGTGGTGGGCGGCGAGCGAGCGGCCGATGATCATCTCGACGAGCTGCGCCTCCGTCGCCTCGCGCGTCGCGACCGTGGCGTGCACGCGGCCGTCGCGCAGGACCGTCACGCGGTCGGTGATCTCGCGCACCTCGTCGAGGTCGTGGGAGACGAACAGCACGCTGGCGTCGCGGGCGACGACGTCGCGCACGAGCGAGAACAGCCGCTGGACGCCCTCGCGCGGGAGGAAGACCGTGGGCTCGTCGAGCACGAGCAGGCCGCGCTGGTCGTGAGCGAGCGCGGCGCGCATCTCCTCGACGGCGCGCACGATCGCCAGCAGGGCCCGGTCGGTCTCGGGCAGCTCGTTGACGAGCGCCGACGGGTCGAGGTCGAAGCCGTAGCGCGCGAACGTCTCGCGGGCGGCGCGGCGCTCGCGCGACCAGCGGATGTGCAGGCTGCGGCTCGACGACAGGTCGCCGACGCGGAGGTTCTCCAGCACCGTCAGGTCGCCGATCAGGCCGAGGTCCTGGTGGACGAACGCCAGGCCGAGCTCGCGGAAGCGGTTCGGCGCCAGGGGCAGGCGCACCGGCTGCCCGTTGACCTCGAGCTCGGCGCCCGGCTCGGGCACGTGGTAGCCGGCGAGGACCTTGATGAGGGTGGACTTGCCCGAGCCGTTCTCGCCGAGCAGCCCGTGGACCTCGCCGTGTTCGATCGTCAGGGCGACGTCGTCGAGCGCGGCCGCGCCACCGAAGCGCTTGCTCAGGTGGCGCAGCGAGATCACCGGCGCCGCCGCGCCGGCCGCCCCCGAGGGGGCGGCCGACGTGGTGTGCAGCTCGGGCGTCATGCCTACTGCAGGCCCCAGAGCGTCTCGTAGCCGCTGATGTACGAGTCGCCCATGCCCTTGTCGGGGCTCGGCGGGTCGCCCGCCTCGGCGATGTTGTCCTTGGACATGATCCGCAGCGGGGCCTTCTCGTCGATCGAGGGCTGGCCCGCGAGGCCGCGGAACACCGTGTCCATGTTCGCGTAGCCCAGCCACGCCATCGACTCCGAGATGTCCATGTCCATCCACGGCGCGTCGGCGACCTGCTTGAGCATCGCGGGCGTGCCGTTGTAGGAGGCGACCTTCACCTGGTTGCCCTTGCCGGCCGCCTGCACGCCCGCGCCCGCGGCGGTGGACATGCCGTCGTAGATCGGCAGGACCCAGTCGATGCTCGGGTCGGCGGTCAGGGCCGACTGCACCTCGGGCTGGATCTTGCTGCCCCACTGCGGGATCGGCACGTTGATCTTCTTGACCTTGCAGTCCGGGCAGTACTGCTCGAACTCCGCGTCGAGGCCCTTGTTGATCGGGGCGCTCGCGGCGACCTCGTCGGCCGTCACGACCAGCACGTTGGCCTTGCCGTCGCTCTTGGCGATGGCCCAGTCGGCCAGCAGCGCGCCGACCTTCTCGAACGGCACCGTGCTGAAGCCGGTGATGTACGGCAGCACCTCGGCGGGCGGCTCCGTGCCGTCCTGGTAGAAGTGCGTGATCGTCACCGGGATCCCGGCCTCCTTGGCCTTCTTGAGCTGCGGGAGGATCAGCTTCGGGTCCGGCGAGCCCTGCAGGTTGATGATGTCGGCCTTCTGGGCGATCGCCTGGTTCATCCCGTCGGCCCACTGCTGCGGCGTGCCGTCGTTGGTGAACTCGGTGAACTTCAGCCCGTTCTCGGTCGCGATCCGCTCCATCACCTTGTCGGTGTCGACGAAGAACGGGATCTGCGAGCTGATCGGGATGTTGAAGATGTGCTTGCCCTTCAGCGCGGCCACGTCGACCGGCTCCGCGTCGGCGATGGCGAACTCCGGCACGGCCGAGTACTGCTCGATCTGCTCCTGCGCGTAGGCGACGCCGTCGCTCGCCCCGCCCGCCTCCTGCGTGGCGGCCGCGCCGCCAGCGGTCGACGCGCTCGTGGCGCCGTCGTCCCCGTCGTCGTTGCTGCCGCACGCGGCGACCAGCAGCGTGACGGCCAGCATCGCCAGCAGCGCGAACAGGCGCCTCGGCGCGGTGGTCGTATGACTCACGTCCTCCATCCTCCTTGGTTTCGCACCCCACCGCATACCTTTGTATACGGTGGTGCGCGAGCGTACTCAGACGTGTGCCGGAATGTCAATCGACAACCGGTCGCGGGGGTTCGACCGCGCGTCGAACGGGCGGGATCACGGGCACGCGAGCGCCCCGGCGCGCGGGCCGGCGGGACCGTCGACCGCGGTCGCGGCGGTCAGGAGGGCAGCGACCCGCCGGACTCGTCGGCGGCGAGCTTGGCCAGGACGATGTCGCGCCCGTAGAGCAGGTGCGAGCGCCACAGGGCCTCCGCCCCGTCGCGGTCGTGCGCCCGCAGCAGGTCGAGCAGGTCGTCGTGGTCGGACGCCGAGCGGCTGCGGTTGTCCTCGTCGTACCAGAGCTGCGCCCGGTACAGGAGCGGGGTGAGCACGAGCCCGTTGACGGTCCGGTCCAGCGCGGGGCTGCGGGCCGCGCGGATGACGAGCTGGTGGAAGCGCTGGTTGAGCTGGGTGATCCGGCGCAGCCGGTCGAGCTCGGGGTCGGCGCGATGGGCCTCGGTCTCGGCGAGCATGTCGGCCTGGACGTGCGCGAGCTGCCCGAGCTCGTACTCGGTGATGCGCTCGGCGGCGAGCCGCGCCCCGTAGCTCTCGATGTGGGCGCGCAGCGAGTAGATGTCGGCGATCTCGTCGCCGGAGAAGCTGCGCACCGCGAGGCTGCGCCCCGCGCGCTCGAGCAGGTTCTCCCGCTCGAGACGCAGCAGCGCCTCGCGGACCGGCGTGCGGCTCATGTCGAGCGTCTTGGCGACGCGCTCCTCGACGATCACGTCGCCGGGCATGAGCGCGCCGGAGAGGATGTCGCGCCGGACGCGGTCGTACGCTTCCTCGCTGGTCGACAGGCGACGTCCGCCCGACAGCGAGCGCTCGGTGCTCACGGAAGGCTCTGGGTATACAACCGCATACGGCCGTATGCTACTCCTCGGTCCGGCGGCCCCCGCCAGCGCCGTTGCCGTTCGCGCGCCGGCTGTCGGCGATCGTGTCGATCAGCCCGTAGGCCTTCGCCTCCTCGGCGGTGAAGTATCGGTCGCGCTCCATGTCGGCGTGGACCTGCTCGATCGTCTGGCCCGTGTGGTGGGCGAAGATCTCGTCGACGCGGCGGCGCAGCGCGATCGTCTCGCGGGCGTGGATCTCGATGTCGGTCGACTGGCCCTGGTAGCCGCCGCTGGGCTGGTGGATGAGGATGCGCCCGTTGGGCAGTGACGCGCGCTTGCCCGGCGCGCCGCCGGCGAGGACGAGCGCCCCGGCCGACATGGCGATCCCGCAGCAGATCGTCGCCACGTCGGGCTTGATGAACTGCATCGTGTCGTAGATCGCCAGGCCCGCGTACAGGACGCCGCCGGGCGAGTTGACGTAGAGCTGGATGTCCTTCTCGGGGTCCTCGGCCTCGAGGTGCAGGAGCTGGGCCACGATCAGGTTGGCGACCTGGTCGTCGAT
>DATMSA010000190.1:0-2608 GCA_035565675.1 Capillimicrobium sp.
CCGCGGTGCGCGCGCTCGCGCTGCTCGACGACCTCAACCAGTACCTGTCGGCGTGCCAGTTCGGGATCACGCTCGCCTCGCTGGGCATCGGCTTCCTGGGCGAGCCCGCGATCGCCGACCTCGTCGAGCCGGTCTTCGGCGGCCTCTCGCACGGGGTCGCGGTGGCGCTCTCGATCGCGATCGCCTACGTGCTCGTCACGTCGCTGCACATCACCGCCGGCGAGCAGGTGCCCAAGATCTACGCGATCGTCAAGGCCGAGCGCGTGGCGCTGGCGGTCTCGCGGCCGCTGATCTGGTTCAACGCCGCGATGCGCCCGTTCATCAGCGCGCTCAACCACGCCTCCAACGGGATCCTGCGGATGGTGCGCATCGACCCCAACGCCGAGTTCGAGGAGGGCGGCAGCCCGGGCGAGCTGCGGGTGCTGATCGCGCAGGCGCGCACCGGCGGCAAGCTCGACGTGGGCGAGGCCGGCATGCTCGAGGGCGTCTTCCACCTCCACGAGCAGGAGGCGCGCCAGGTGATGACGCCGATCCCGGCGGTCGTCACCGTCGACCTGTCCGAGGACGTCGAGACCGCGCTGCGGCGCTGCATCTCCTCCGGCCACACGCGCCTCGTCGTGACCGAGGACGAGAACCAGGACCGCGTGCGCGGGGTCGTGCACTCCAACTCGCTGGCGCGCGTGCTGATGGCCGAGGGCCCGGCCGCGTCGATCGAGCCGATCGTCCGCGACGCCCCGATCGTGCCCGAGACCAAGCCGCTCGACGACCTGCTCGCCGACCTCCAGCGCGAGCGCTCGTCGATGGCGGTCGTGATCGACGAGTACGGCCGCGTGGCCGGCATCGTCACGGTCGAGGACATCATCGAGGAGGTCGTCGGCGAGATCGTCGACGAGACCGACCCCGCCGGCGGCGAGGTGCGCCGGCTGGCCAACGGCGACTGGTTCGTGCGCGGCCACGTCGCGGTCACCGACCTCGAGGACTACGGCCTGCACCTGCCGGTCGACTCCGACGCCTACAACTCGGTCGGCGGCTTCGTGTTCGCCGAGCTCGGCCGGCTCCCGCGCCGCGGCGACACCGTGAAGGCCAACGGCTACTCCATCCGCGTCGAGTCGGTGCGCGAGAACCGCATCGAGGCCGTCCGCATCCGCGAGCGCGGCCCGGCGCAGGCCTGACGGTCCGCCCGCCCGCGCAAGTTCCCGCTTTCCGGTGCGTTGGGGGCTGGCAGGTGGCCGGTCCCCACCCGCCCGGGGCCGGCCGCCGCGTGCCGGGGCCGCGAGGCGGCTCCGTCTCGATCTCGTCTAGCCTGCGCGCGGATGGGCGCGGCGATCGAGGTCGACCACCTCACGAAGCGGTTCGGGTCGGTCACGGCGATCGACGACCTCTCGTTCTCGGTTCGCGAGGGCGCGGTCACCGGGTTTCTCGGGCCGAACGGCGCGGGCAAGACGACGACGCTGCGGATCGTCCTCGGGCTCGCGTTCCCGACGTCGGGGACCGCGCTCGTGCAGGGCGTCCCGTACGCCCGGCTCGACCAGCCCGCGCGGATCGTCGGCGCCTCGCTGGAGCGCGCCGGCTTCCACCCGGGCCGCTCCGGGCGCAACCACCTGCGCGCGCTGGCCGCGATGGCGCGGCTGCCCGCGTCGCGCGTGGACGAGGTGCTCGCGCTCGTCGACCTGGCCGGCGCCGCCGCCGACCGCCGCGTCGGCGGCTACTCGCTGGGCATGCGCCAGCGGCTGCACCTCGCCGCCGCGCTGCTGGGCGACCCGGCGATCCTCGTCCTCGACGAGCCCGCCAACGGCCTGGACCCGCAGGGCATCCGCTGGCTGCGCGACACGCTGCGCGGCCTCGCCCGCGAGGGCCGCACCGTGCTCGTCTCCAGCCACGTCCTCGCCGAGGTCGCCCAGACCGCCGACGACGTCGTCGTGATCGCCCGCGGGCGCCTGGTCGACCAGGGGCCGGTCGACCGCGTCGGGTCGCCCGAGCCGGAGGCCGTCATCGTCCGCGCCGCCGACGCCGGCCTGGGGGCGCTCGCGGGCGCGCTCGAGGCGGCCGGCGGCGGCGTCGAGCGCCACGACGGCTGGCTGCGCGTCACCGGCGTCGCGGCGCCGACCGTGGGGGAGGTCGCGCTCGCCCAGGGCGTGGCGCTGCACGCGCTCTACGAGCAGCGGGCGTCGCTGGAAGAGGTCTTCCTGCGCCTCACCGAGGGAGGGAGCGCGCCATGACCGCGCTGCTGCACGGCGAGCTGATCAAGCTGCGCACGACCCGCACGGCGCTGGCCTTCGCGCTGACGATGCTCGGCCTGATGCTGCTGAGCACGCTGCTGCAGACGCTCGTCGGGGATCCGACGACGCTGCAGGACAAGCGCAACGCGGTGTCGGTCGGCGGGATCATGCCGACGGTCCTGATCATCTTCGGCGCGGTCGCCGCCACGGGCGAGCACCGCCACGGCACGATCACGTCGACGTTCCTGATCGCGCCCGACCGCGTGCGCGCGACGGTCGCCAAGCTGCTGGCCTACGCGGCGGCGGGCGCGCTCGTCGGGCTCGGCGTCCAGCTCGTCGCGTTCGCGATCGGCGTGCCGCTGCTGGCCGACCAGTCCGGGCCCGACCTG
>DATMSA010000191.1:0-6799 GCA_035565675.1 Capillimicrobium sp.
CATCGTCGGGGGGCGCACCTGGCGGCCCCACGGGTTGTCGTCGCCGTGGAACCAGTCGCCGTCCTCCTCGTTGCCCGTCGCGTAGGCCGAGATGGCTTCCGGCGTGAGCAGGTAGCGCACCGGCTCGAACACGTCGCCCGCCTCGAGGTCTGAGATGTAGCCGCCCAGCACGGGCTCTCCTCCCTGGCTGTGATGTCGATCGTTCTATGATCGCACATATGTGCTCACAGCGAACAAGCGCGATCTGATGGCCCGGTTCGCGCCTCTTGCGGAGGCCGTCGGCGAGCTCGTCCACGACGGCGACATCGTGGCCCTCGAGGGATTCAGCCACCTCGTCCCGTTCGCCGCCGGGCACGAGCTGCTGCGCCAGGGACGCCGCGACCTGACGCTCGTGCGGATGGTCCCCGACCTGATCGCCGACCAGCTCATCGGCCTCGGGCGCGTGCGCCGGCTCGTGTTCTCCTGGGCCGGCAACCCCGGCGTCGGCAGCCTGCACCGCTTCCGCGACGCCGTCGAGCACGGCTGGCCCCGGCCGATCGAGCTGGAGGAGCACACCCACGCCGGCATGGCCAACCGCTACGTCGCCGGCGCCTCGGGGCTGCCGTGCATGCTGATGCGCGGCTACGCAGGGACCGACCTGCCGCCGCACACGGACGGTGTGCGCTTCGTCAGCTGCCCCTTCACCGGCGAGTCGCTCGCCGCGGTGTCCGCGCTGCGCCCCGACGTGGCGATCATCCACGCCCAGCGCGCGGATCGCGCGGGCAACGTCCAGCTGTGGGGGATCGTCGGGGTCCAGAAGGAGGCGGTCCTCGCCGCGCGCCGCGCGCTCGTCACGGTCGACCGAGTCGTCGACGCGCTCGAGCCGCGCCCCGGCGAGGTCGTCCTCCCCTCCTGGGCGGTCACGACGATCAGCGAGGCGCCAGGCGGCGCCTGGCCGACGTACGGTCAGGACGACTCCGTCCGCGACGACGCCTTCTATCGGGAGTGGGACGCCATCGCGCGCGACCGCGACCGCTTCACGAACTGGATGGTCGAGCACGTGGGGGTGGCGGCATGAGCGATGCCGCGATCGCGGTGGCCGTGGCGCGGATGCTGCGTGACGGCGAGGTCTGCTTCGTGGGCGTGGGGCTGCCCAGCTTGGCCGCGATGCTCGCGCAACGGTCCCTGGCCCCGAATCTGTACCTGGTCTACGAGTCCGGCGTGCTGGGGACCCGACCGCCGCAGTTGCCGCTGTCGGTGGCCGACCCGGGGCTGGCGGGCACCGCGCAGACGCTTGTCCCGGTCCCCGAGATGTTCAACTACTGGCTGCAGGGCGGACACGTGGACGTGGGTCTGCTCGGGGCGGCGCAGGTCGACCGCTTCGGCAACGTGAACAGCACCGTCGTCGGTGACGGCTACGACCGTCCGCGCGTGCGTCTTCCCGGTGCCGGTGGCGCGCCGGAGATCGCCTCTGCCGCCGGGCGGGTCGTGATAATGGTGCGCCAGAGTGTCAGGAGCTTCGTGAGCGCTGTGGACTTCGTCACCACTGCCGGCCAGCGCGTCGGCGACACGACGCGTCGTGACCTGGGCTTCCCGGGCCGCGGTCCCGTCGCGGTCGTCACGGACATCGGGATCTACGAGCCCGATCCCGACGACGGCGAGCTCGTCCTGGTCGCGCTGCAGCCCGGCCGAAGCGTCGAAGAGGCGCGCGCGGCCACGGGCTGGGATCTGCGGGTCGCGCCGGAGCCGCGACGGCTCCTACCGCCGACCGCGAGCGAGCAGGCCGTCCTCACCGCGCTCGAGGGCAGCCCGGCCCCGTGACGCGGTCGGCACGCAACGGCCGCGACTCCGACGAGGAGATCGAGGCCGACGACGGCGGGACCGCGGCACCGCAGTTCGTCCAGGCGTTCGGGCGGGGCCTCGCCGTCCTCTCGGCGTTCGACTTCGAGCATCCCCAGCTCACGCTCAGCGACGCCGCGCGCCGCGCCGGCGTGACGCGCGCGGCGGCGCGCCGGCTGCTGCACACGCTGGTCCAGCTCGGGTACGTCCGGACCGACGGCCGGTACTTCTCGCTACGGCCGAAGGTGCTGGAGCTCGGGTACGCGTACCTGTCGGCGCTGTCGCTGCCGGAGGCGGCCCTGCCGCATCTGGAGATCCTGGCCGAGCGCGTCCACGAGTCGGCCTACATGTCGGTGCTCGACGGCCACGAGACGGTGTGCGTGGCCAACGTGCCGATCCGGCGCATCTGGCAGACGTCGATCAGCGTGGGGACGCGCATGCCGGCGTACGCCACCGCCGCCGGACGGGTGATGCTCGCCGACAAGGACGACACCGAGATCGACGCCTTCCTGTCTGAGGTCGAGCTCGTCGCCGTCACCCCGCACACGACCGCGGACCCGGAGCGCCTGCGCGCCGAGCTGGAGAAGGTCCGCAAGCAGGAATACGCGCTCGTCGACCACGAGCTGGAGGAGGGGCTGCGCACGGTCGGCGTGCCGGTCCGCAGCCGTGACCGTGTGGTCGCGGCGCTGAGCTTCTCGACCCTGACCGGGCGCATCCCGCCGTCCGAGGCCGTCGAGGAGATGCTGCCGCCGCTGAGGGCGGCCGCGGAGGCGGTCGAAGAGGACCTCCGCAGTCTCGAGCGCGCTCGCGTCATTCGCTAGCAACTCACCTGGATTCCAGGGGTTTCGTCGCTGTCGCTTGACAGCGCACACGTGTGCGTGAAAGCGTGTGCGTTAGGCGCACACGTGTGCGAATTCGGAGGAGAGGCGGTGAGATGAGCTCAAGGAATGGGTTGCGTTGGCGTCGTTGGGCTGCGGTGGTCCCGGTCGTGGGAGCCATCGCTGCGCTGTCGGCCTGCGGCAGCGGTGACGACAACGGGTCGACGTCCACCGGAGGCGGCAGCGCGACCACCGGCGACACGCTCGTCGACGGGATCGCCGGCAAGCTGGCGCCGTACGAGGGCGACGGGAAGGTCGGCTTCAGCATCTACAACGGCGCTGTTCCGCACTGGAACAAGGTCGACATCCCCGAGCTGAAGAAGTGCCTGTCCCAGTACGCGCCGAACGTCGAGCTCGTCACCGCCGACCCCAAGGGCGACGCGAAGACGCAGACGTCGCAGGTCCAGTCGATGCTGTCGCAGGGCGTCAACGTGCTCCTGCTCACGCCGGTCGCGCCGACGCCGACCGCCATCCTCAGGGCCGCCAAGCAGAACGACGTCCCGGTCATCGACTACGTCAACCCGGTCGTCGAGGCCGAGGAGGGCGACGTCGTCGCGCTCGTGGGTGACGGCCCGGTGCCGATCGGGACGGCCCAGGCGCAGTGGATCCTCGACCAGAACTACCCGAAGGGCACGAAGATCGCGCTGGTCAACGGCGATCTTGCGACGCAGTACGCGCAGCTCATGCGTCGGGCCCAGATGGAGGTCCTCCAGCCCGCGCTCGACAGCGGCGACCTGGTGCTCGTCGGCGACAAGGGTGCGAAGAACTGGGACGGCGCCGAGGCCGAGAAGCAGATGTCGGCGATTCTCGTCGCCCACCCCGACGTCGGGGCGGTCATCGCCGGCGCCGACTTCCTGGCCTCGGGCGTGATCAGCGCGCTCAAGACAATCAACAGGGCCGGCGAGGTCGACATCATCGGCCTCGACGCGGATCCGATCGGCGTGCAGAACATCCTGCTCGGCAACCAGACGGCGACGGTCATCAAGAGCTCGTACAACGAGATGGCCGTCGGTTGCGCCGCGGTGATCGCCGCGCTCAAGGGTGAGGAGCCGCCCGAGGACGTCTTCACGGACACCTGGAGCGAGAACACCGCGCCGATCCCGTTCCGCGACACCCCGGTGGACGTCGTTGAGCGCGACACTCTCCAGAAGGCGTTCGACTGGAACCTGCTGACCGAGGAAGAGGCCTGCGAGGGTCTGCCCGCCAGCGTGGGGGAGCCGTGCAGCAGCGAATGACCGATGCGCACGTGGGGAGCGGGCCGACGCCCGCTCCCCACGGGAGCGATCGCGTCGGACGACCGGGGGAGATCGTCTTCCAGGTCTCCGACATCCACAAGCGCTTCGGTCACGTCGTCGCGCTCCAGGGTGCGTCGCTCGCGCTGCGCGCCGGCGAGGTGACCGCGCTGGTCGGCGACAACGGGGCCGGCAAGAGCACCCTGGTCAAGGTCATGTCCGGGGTGCTGCAGCCCGACGCCGGCGACCTCACGGTCGCCGGCCGCCCGGTGAGCCTGCGCGACCCCAAGGACGCCCGCGCCCAGGGCATCCACACCGTGTTCCAGGATCTTGCGCTCGTCGACGCCCTGAGCACCGCAGAGAACATGTTCCTCGGCACCGAGATGCACGCGCGGATCGGCCGCATCCGGATGCCTTGGCTCAACCGCCGGGAGATGCGGCGCGCGACGCGCGCCGCGCTGAACGACCTGGGCATCACCACGCTCAAGGACGTCAACACGCCGATCGAGGCGCTGTCGGGCGGCCAGCGCCAGAGCGTCGCGATCGCGCGCGCCGTGCGCGATCGCGCCTACGTCGTCATGCTCGACGAGCCGACCGCCGCCCTGGGCGTCGCCCAGGCTGAGCAGGTGCTGGCCCTCATGGGGCGCCTGCGCGCCGCGGGGACCGCCGTGCTGGTCATCTCGCACAACCTGCGCGAGGTCTTCGCGGTGGCCGACAACATCGTCGTGCTGCGGCTCGGCCGTGTCGTCGCCCAGTTCCGCACCAGCGAGACGACCGAGGAGGAGGTCGTCTCCGCGATCGTCGGCGTGTCCCGTCCCGGGGCCGCGCCGCAGGAAGGACGGCCCTCGTGAGCAGCGCACCCGCCGCGGCGACCGTGCGACGGCGCCGCCTGCCCACGATCACGCTCGGCAAGGGCAGCGAGCTGCTGCCGCTGCTCGTCGCGCTGCTGGTCGCGGTCATCGTCTTCCGGATCGCATCGCCGTACTTCCTGACGGCGCGCAACCTCACGAACCTGCTCGTCCAGGTCGCGCCGCTGGCGATCATCGCAATCGCCTCGACGATCGTGATCCTGATGGGCGAGATCGACCTCTCGCTGGGGTCGATCGCCGGGTTCACCGGCGCGCTCGTCGCGATCCTCCTGGCCAACGAGGGCGTGCCGTGGACGATCGCGCTCCTCGTGACGTTGCTGGCCGGCCTGGCCGTCGCCGGGTTGCAGGGCTTCTTCGTCCTCGTCGGGAGGGTCCGCTCGTTTGCGGTCACCTTGGCCGGCTTCTTCGTCTGGTACGGCGTCCAAGTCGGCATCCTCGGCTCCGACGGCCAGCAGCCGGTGCGGCGCGCGCCGCTGGCCGACCTGACCAGCGAACGCATCGCCACGCCGCTGGCGATGGTCGTCGTCGGCGTCGGCGGGGCGCTTCTGATCCTGGCGCGCTACTGGATGCACGCGCGCGACACTCACGAATCGCGCTTGACGCAGCGCCAGCTGTTGGGCACCACGGTCGCCTGGGTCGTCGCGTTGGCGGCGGCGCTGTGGGCGATCTCGTATCTCGACAGCGGCGGCGGGATCCCGCTCGTGTTTGCGATGGCGCTCGCGCTGGCCGGGGTGGTCTGGTTCGTCCTGACGCGCACCGCCTACGGCCGTCACCTGTACGCGGTGGGCGGCGACGCCGAGGCGTCGCGGGCGATGGGCATCGCCGTGGGCCGGGTCAAGTGGGTGGCGTTCGCCACCGCGGGCGTGATGGCCGCGTTCGCGGGGGTTGTGCTCGTGTCGTTCACCGGCGGCGCGGACGCGTCGACCGGGTCCGGCGCGTTCATGCTGCAGGCGATCGGCGCGGCCGTCGTCGGCGGCGTGAGCCTGTTCGGCGGACGCGGCTCGGTGTGGGGCGCGTTCGGCGGCGCTGTGCTCCTGGCCGGGGTGCAGAACGGGCTCGCGCTGCTGAGCCTGGACTTCTACGTGGTGGACATCGCGCTGGGGGTGGTCGTGTTGGCCGCGCTGCTGGCGGACAGCGCCATCCGCCGGCGGCTGGTGACCTCGTGACGGGCGACATCGGCGTGACGGACCCCCTGCTGGCGCTCATCGCCCACGGGGTGCGGGTCTACGACATGGGGCGGCCCATGACGATCGGGATGCCGCAGTCGCAGGATCACCCGCCGTTCCGGATGGTCATCCCGCGTCGCCACGGGGACCTGATCCGGGCCGACGGCTCGTCCGGCGCGAACGACCTGATCATCACCGGCAGCCACGTGGGCACGCACATCGACGCGCTCGCGCACATCTCCGATGACGGCCGGCTGCACGGCGGCGTCGACGCGCAGGCGTCGTGCATCGGCGGCGGCTACGCGCACCACGGGGCGGAGACCATCCCGCCGATGGTCCGCCGCGCCGTGCTGCTCGACGTCGCGGCGACGCTCGGCATCGACCACTGCCCGGCGGCCTACGAGGTGACGGTCGACGACCTGTCGGCCGCCCTGGCCCGGACCGGGGTGCGGCCCAGCCCGGGCGACGTCGTCCTCGTGCGCACCGGCTGGGGCCGCCTGTACGACGACACCGAGACGTACGTCGGCGAGGTGCACGGCGCGCCGGGGCCCGGCGAGGCCGGGGCGCGCTGGCTGGCTGGGCTCGAGCCGCTCGCGGTCGGCGGCGACACCGTCGCCTTCGAGCGCATCCCGGCGCACCGGGGGTACGGCCTGCCGGGCCACCGGGTGCTGATCGTCGACCACGGCATCTACATCATCGAGGTGCTCGACCTCGAGCAGCTCGCGGCCGACGGCGTGGTCGAGTTCACGTTTGTGCTCAGCCCGCTGAAGTTGGTCGGCGCGACCGGGTCGCCGGTGCGCCCGCTCGGGCTGGTGATGGAGGAGGGCCGTGGCTGA
>DATMSA010000192.1:0-34332 GCA_035565675.1 Capillimicrobium sp.
GTGTTCCTCGACGCCGACGGGCTGTGGTGCATGCCGCTGCCCGACGGCCGCTGGCGCGTGTTCTTCCGCGACGACGACGCCGGCGACGACGGCCCGCCGCTCGACGACGTGCAGGACGTGCTCGCGCGCCACGTGCCCGGCGCGCGCGTCACCGGCGGCCGCGACCCCGCCTGCTTCAGGCTCCACCACCGCGTGGCGCGCCACTACCGCGCCGGCGCGGTCTTCCTCGCGGGCGACGCCGCGCATGCGATGACGCCGGTCGCCGGACAGGGCATGAACACCGGCATCCAGGACGCCTGCAACCTCGCCTGGAAGCTGGCGCTCGCGCTCGACGGCGCCCCCGACGCGCTGCTGGACTCCTACGAGGCCGAGCGCCGGCCCGTCGCGCTCGCCGCCGTCCGCGCGTCGCGCGCCACCCACGAGGCCAACGCGCTCACCGGCGCCGCGGGCCGGGAGCGCGACCTCGCGCTGGCCTCCGCGCTGTGCTCGCCGGCCGCCGTGCTCGCCGCCGTCGAGGCGGGGCACGAGCTCGGCGTCTCCTACCGGCACAGCCCGATCGTCGCCGGGCCGCCGGGCGGGCCCGCGCCGCACCCCGGCGACCGCGTCCGCGACGCCGAGCCGCTGATCGGCCCCGACGGCGCGACGGCGCTGCGCCACGTCCTCGCCCGGCCGGCGCTCACGCTGCTCGCGCTGACCGCCGGCGAGGACCCGCGGCCGCACGCCGCCACGCTCGAGCGGGCGGCCGCCCGGTACGGCCGCCACGTCGCCGCCGCGCTGATCGCGCCGGGGGCCGAGCCGCCCGCCGGCCTGCCCGTCGCCGCCTACGCCGACCCGGCGCTGCGCGCCCACGGCCGGCTCGGCGCCGTGCACCCGACGCTGCTGGTCGTGCGCCCCGACGGGCATCTGGGCCTGCGCGCCGACGCCGGCGACGCCGAGGCGCTCGACGCCCACCTGCGCGCCGTGTGCGGCTGACGCCCCCGCGCCCGCGCGGGCCTCGGTCACAATGCGTCGCCGGATGGCCAGCACCCTCGATCGCGACACCCAGCTCCTCGAGTCGCTGCTCGGCGACGTGCTGGAGGAGCAGGAGGGCCGCGCCTTCCGCGACCGCGTGTTCTGGCTGCGCGACACCGCGGCGCGGCTGCGCGGCGGCGACGAGCCCGCGGCCGACCAGATCGCCGCGTTCGTCGACCGCCTGCCGGCGGCCGCGCTGGAGCCCTACGTGCGCGCCTGCTCGATGCAGCTCCAGCTCGCCAACATCGCCGAGGAGCTCGAGCGCCTGCGCCGCCGGCGCGCGTACGACTCGCACGAGAGCGGGCCGCAGCGCGAGTCGCTGGCCGCCGTGGCCGGCGAGGTCTCCCGCCACGCCCGCGCCGACGTCGAGGCGGCGCTCGCGCAGCTCGACGTGCGGCTCGTGATGACCGCGCACCCCACGGAGGCGACCCGCCGCTCCATCTTCAACCACCAGCAGGCCGTGTGGCGGGCGATGGAGCGACTCAACGACCCGCGGATCGGCCGCAGCCGCCGCAGCCTCATCGAGGACCGCCTGCGCGAGGTGCTGACGCTCTGGTGGCAGACCGACGCCGTGCGCCGCGTGCGCCCGCTCGTCGAGGACGAGGTGCGCCGCACGCTGTTCGTGTTCGAGTCGATCCTCTTCGACACGGTCCCCGAGATGGAGCAGAAGCTCGCGCGGACGTTCGACGGCGCCTGGCCGCCCGCGCAGCCGACCGTCCGCTTCGGAAGCTGGGCCGGCGGCGACATGGACGGCAACCCCGAGGTGACCCCGGACGCGATCCGCCGCACGCTGGAGCTGCACCGGGCGACCGCGCTGGAGCTGCTGCGCCGGCGCGTCGACCACCTCGCCGAGCGCTTCTCCCAGAGCGACGACCGCGTGTTCGTCACCCCCGAGCTGCAGGCCGCGATCGAGGCGGGCAACGCGGCGATGCCCGACGTCGCCGCCCGCCGGCCCAACGAGCACGAGCCGTTCCGGCGGATGCTGTCGTTCGTGTCCGAGCGCCTCGACGCGACCCGGCGCGGGCGCCCGCACGGGTACGCCGAGCCGGCCGAGCTGGACGCCGACCTGGAGCTGATCCGCGCGTCCACCTCGTCCAAGCGCGTGGCCGACGGCCAGATCGCGCGGCTGCTCAGCCAGGTGCGCACGTTCGGGTTCCACCTGGCCGCGCTCGACGTGCGCCTCAACGCCGCCGACCTGCGCGCGGCCGCCGCCGAGCTCGTGCCCGGCCTCGACGACGCGCCCGACGAGCCGGCCCGCCAGGCGCTGCTGGGCGCCGCGATCGCCGACCCGGACGGCCCGCCGCCGCCCGAGGTCTTCGGCGTGATCGCGACCGGGATCCGCGACCACGGGCCGCGCGCGCTCGGCGCGCTCGTCGTGTCGATGGTCCAGCGGCCCTCCGACGTGCTGTGCGCGCTCCTGCTCCTGCGTCGCGCCGGCGTCGGGGTGGGGGAGCTGCCGACGCTGCCGATCGTCCCGCTGTTCGAGACCGTCCCCGACCTCGAGCGCGCCGAGGCGACGATGGACGCGCTCTACGCCGACCCCGCCTACGCCGCCCAGCTCGAGGCGCTCGGCGGCACCCAGGAGATCATGCTCGGCTACTCGGACTCGGCCAAGGACGGCGGGTTCGTGGCCAGCCAGTGGGAGCTGTTCCGCGCCCAGGAGCGCCTCGCCGCCGCCGCCGACGCGCGCGGGGTCGCGCTGCGCTTCTTCCACGGGCGCGGCGGCTCGACGTCGCGCGGCGGCGCGCCCGCGCACCGGGCGATCCTGGCCCAGCCGCCGGGCTCGATCCGCGGGCGCATCCGCATCACCGAGCAGGGCGAGGTCATCTCCCAGCGCTACTCGCACCCGGAGCTGGCGATCCGCTCGCTGGAGCAGACGCTGTCGGCCGTCGTGCTGGCGACGCTGGATCGCGACGGCGACGTGCCCGACCGCTGGCGCGAGGAGGCCCAGCGCCTGGCCGACCGCTCGCGCGAGGTCTACCGGGCGCTGATCTACGAGGACGACCGCTTCGAGACGCTGCTCAACCGCGCCTCGCCGCTCGACGCGCTCACGCAGCTCAACATCGGCTCGCGGCCGTCGTCGCGCTCGCCCACGATGTCGCTCGCGCAGCTCCGCGCGATCCCGTGGGTGTTCGCGTGGATGCAGAACCGGCTGCTGCTGCCGGCCTGGTACGGGGCCGGGACCGCGCTGGCCGAGGGCGACCGCGAGCTGCAGCGCGAGATGGTGCGGCGCTGGCCGTTCTTCCGGATGCTGTGCCAGACGCTGGAGATGTCGCTGTACAAGAGCGACCTGGGCGTCGCCCGCCGCTACCTGGCGCTGCTCGACGACGACGACCCGGCGCGCGAGCTGTGGGGGCCGATCGAGGACGAGCACGAGCGCGTCGTCGCCGCCGTCCTGGACATCTGGCAGACGCGCTCGCTGCTGGCCAACGCGCCGGCGCTGCTGGGGCGCCTCGCGCACCGCAACCCGTGGATCGACCCGCTGTCGCACATGCAGGTCGACCTGCTGCGCCGCGCCCGCGCCGGGGACGCCTCGGCCGAGGGCCCGCTGCTGCAGACGATCAGCGGGATCGCGGGCGGCATGCGCAACACCGGCTGACCCGCCCGCGCCTGCGATCATCCGCCGCCGTGACGCTGCTCAGCGAGATCGCCGGGCGCTCCCTGCGGCTGCCGGCGCCGCGGACCCGCGAGGTCGCCGTCGAGCGCGACCTGCGCGCGACGATGGACGACGGCGTCGTGCTCCTCGCCGACCGCTACGTGGCGCGCGGCGGCGAGCGCGACCCGATGGTGCTCGTGCGCAGCCCCTACGGCCGCAGCGGCTCCTGGGTGGGGCTGTTCTATGGGCGCCTCATCGCCGAGCGCGGCTTCCAGGTCGTCGTGCAGTCGGTCCGCGGCACGTTCGGCTCGGGCGGCCGGTTCGCCCCGTTCGACGAGCGCGCCGACGGCCTGGCGACCCTGCGCTGGCTGCGCGAGCAGCCGTGGTGCCCGGGCCCGATCGGGATGATCGGCTCCAGCTACATGGGGCTCGTGCAGTGGGCGGTCGCCGCCGAGGCCGGCGACGACGTCGCGGCGCTCGCGCCGTCGATCACCGCGTCGCAGTTCCACTCGCAGGCCTACGGCGGCGGGTCGATCTCGCTGGAGACGGCGCTGTCGTGGACGCTGATCATCGCCGCTCAGGAGCGGCGGCTGGGCTCGCTGCGGCTGCTGTTCGGCCTGCGCCGGCGCCTGCCGCGGACGCTCGACGAGCTGCCGCTGGGGACGCTCGACGCGCTGCTGGCCGGCGAGGAGCTGCCGTGGTTTCGCGAGTGGTTCGAGCAGACGGCGCCCGACGAGCCGTACTGGGTGGCGCGCGACTACTCGGCCGACGTCGGGCGCGTCCGCGCGCCGGTGCACCTCGTCGGCGGCTGGCACGACATCTTCCTGCCGTGGCTGCTGGCCGACCACGCCGCGCTCGTGGAGGCGGGCGTCGAGACCCAGCTCGTCGTCGGTCCGTGGGCGCACACCTCCACCGGGATGCTGGCGACGAGCCTGCGCGAGGGGCTCGGCTGGCTGCGCGCCCACCTGCTCGGCGACCGGCGGATGGTCAGCGGCGTGCCGGTGCGCGTGTGGGTCAGCGGGGAGGAGGCGTGGCGCGACCTGGACCGCTGGCCGCCGGAGGGGACGCGCCCGTGGACGCTGCACCTGCAGCCGGGCGGCGGGCTGGCGGAGGCGCCGCCGCCGCCCGACGCCGAGCCCGACCGCTACCGCTACGACCCCGCGCACCCCACGCCCGCGCTCGGCGGTCCCGTGCTCCTGGCCCGCCAGCCGGTGGTCGACAACCGCCCGCTGGAGGCGCGCGACGACGTGCTCGTCTTCACCACCGAGCCGCTGGAGCGCGACGTCGTGGCGATGGGCCCGGTGACCGCGGTGATCCACCTGCGCTCGTCGCGCGAGCACACCGACCTGTTCGCG
This sequence comes from Capillimicrobium sp., assembly GCA_035565675.1. GTDB lineage: Bacteria > Actinomycetota > Thermoleophilia > Solirubrobacterales > Solirubrobacteraceae > Capillimicrobium. Next base: position 4,963 of record DATMSA010000192.1, read on the forward strand.
CGCGTCTGCGACGTGCTGCCGTCCGGCCCGTCGCTGAACGTCTGCGACGCGCTCGTGCGCCTGCAGCCCGGCGCGCCGCCGGCCGACGCGGACGGCGTGCGGCGGGTGGAGCTGGCGCTGTGGCCGACCGCCCACCGCTTCCGCCGCGGCCACCGCATCCGCGTCCAGGTGTCCAGCGGCGCGCACCCGCGCTACGCGCGCAACCCGGGGACGGGCGAGCCCCCGGCGACGGCGCGCACGCTCGTGGCCGCCGACCAGGAGGTCTTCCACGACGCCGCCCGGCCCTCGGCGGTGACCCTCACGCTCGGATGAGGCGCTCCAGCGCGGCCCGTACGCCCGGCGGGATCTCGACCGGCCGGCGGGTGGCGCGGTCGACGAACACGTGCACGAACCAGCCGGTCGCGGCCGGCTCGTCGGAGCGCTCGCCGTACAGGCCGATCTCGTAGCGGACCGAGCGGGTGCGCAGCTCGGCCACGCGCAGGCCCGCCCGCACGGTCTCCGGGAACGCCAGCGCGGCCTTGAAGGCGCAGTGCGACTCGGCGCACAGGCCGATCGCGTCGCCCTGCAGGATGTCCAGGCCGCCCGCGCGGATCAGGTACGTGTTGATGACGGTGTCGAAGAACGCGTAGTAGTCGACGTTGTTGACGTGCCCGTACACGTCGTTGTCGTGCCAGCGCGTCGGGATCTCCTGCACGTACGGATAGGGAAGGGCCACGGCCGCACGTTCTAGTCGATCGGGCTCCGTCGGGCGGCGTCCCTACCATCGCCCGCCGATGCCAGCTCCCACGAAGGTCCGCCGCCGCCGTCGCCCCGCCGAGCCCGAGGTCCCGTTCGAGGCGCGGCCCGGGGAGGCGGTCGTGTGGACCGACGGCGCCTGCCGCGGCAACCCCGGGCCGGGCGGCTGGGCGGCGATCGTCGTCCCCGCCGACGGCGGCGCCGACGTCGAGCTGTCCGGCGGCGCGCCCCAGACCACGAACAACCGCATGGAGTACACGGCGGCGATCGAGGGGCTGCGCGCGCTGCCGGCCGCCAGCCGCGTCTGCATCGTCACCGACTCGCGGCTGATGCTCGACTCGATGACGAAGTGGCTGGCCGGATGGAAGCGCAAGGGCTGGAAGACGGCGTCGGGCGACCCGGTCAAGAACCAGGACCTGGTGCGCGCGCTGGAGGCCGAGATCGCCCGCCACGCCGAGGTGCGCTGGCACTGGGTCCGCGGCCACGAGACCGGCGCCGAGCACGCGCACAAGGCGCGCAACGACCGCGCCGACCGCCTCGCCGTCGCCGCGGCCGCCGCGGCGGCCTGATCACGCGGCCGTGCGGGTGTGCACCGGGCGCGTGGCGCGCAGCCCGGCCTCGCGGGCGCGGTCCAGGAACCCGAGCAGCTCGTCGAGCGGCATCGGGCGCGCGATGCCGTAGCCCTGCGCGAGATCGCAGCCCACGCCGGCCAGCGCCTCCCACGCGGCCAGGTCCTCGACGCCCTCGGCCACGAGGCGCATCCCCAGGCGCCGGCCCAGGCTCGCGACCGCGGCGACGACCTCGCGGTCGAAGCGGTCGCCGAGCATCCCGACCACGAAGCTGCGGTCGATCTTCAGCTCGCCGGCGCCGATGCGCCGGAGCTGCGCGAGCGACGACTGGCCGGTCCCGAAGTCGTCGATCGACACGCCGATGCCGTGGGCGGCGAGCGCGTCGAGGACGCCGCAGCAGCGCACCGGGTCGGTCATGACAGCGTTCTCGGTGACCTCGATGACGAGGCGCTCCCCGGGGACGCCGTGGCGGGCGAGCGCCGAGACCACCCGGGTGGGCAGGCCCGTGTCGATCAGCGTCGTCGCCGACACGTTCACGGCGACGCGCGCGGTGTGGCCGTCGGCGTGCCAGCGCGCGACGGCGCGCAGCGACTGGTCGACGATCCAGTCGGTGAGGCGCCCGAGGCCGCCGATCCGCTCGGCCAGCGGCAGCAGCTCGGCGGGGGCGACCGGGCCGTGGACGGGATGCGTCCAGCGGATCAACGCCTCGACCGCGTCGACGCCGCCGTCGGCGAAGCGCACCTGCGGCTGGAAGGCGACCCACAGGCCGCCGGCGGCGGGGTCGGGCAGCGCGTCCTGCAGGGCGGCGGCGAGCGCGACCCGGGTGCGGCTGAAGCCGTCGCGCTCGGGCGTGTAGTCGGCGATCCCCGCCCGGCTGCGCTTGGCGTCGTACATCGCGACGTCCGCGCGGCGCACGAGCTCGCCCGAGGTCGTCGCGTCCTCGGGATAGCGGGCGATGCCGATGCTCGCGCCGATGCCGACCGTGATGTCGTCGAGCGTCAGCGGCTCGGCGAGCGCGGCCAGCATGCGGCGGGCCACCTCGCGCGGGTCGTGCGGCGCCTCGACGATGGCCGCGAACTCGTCGCCGCCCAGGCGGGCGGTGAAGGCGCCGCCGACGCCGGCCAGGCGCGCGCCGACCTTCGTCAGCAGGACGTCGCCGGCGGCGTGGCCGAGCGCGTCGTTGAGCTCCTTGAAGCCGTCGAGGTCGGCGATCAGCAGCGCGGCGCTCCGCCGGCCGCGTCCCCGGTCGCGCGTCAGCAGCTCGAGGTGGCGCAGCAGCGCGCGGCGGTTGGGCAGCTCGGTGAGGTCGTCGATCAGCGCCTCGCGGCGGTGCAGCACGAGCTGGCGCACGTCGCGGGTGACGAGCACGGTCCGCAGCGCGGCGAGCACGAGCGCGGCGGCGGCGAGCGCGACGGCCACCGACGGCACCGGCACGAGCGCCGACGCCAGGAGGACGCCGCCGCCGGCGACGATCCACGACACGGTCGGGCCCGCCTCCCACCAGCCGCCGATGCGCAGCTCGCCGGCCGCGGACGGCCGCGCCCAGGCGGCGGCGACGAGCAGGACGATGCTCAGCTCCACGCCGATCGCCCGCAGCGCGTCCTGCTGCCCGACGATCCCGGCGAGCTCCAGGGCGTAGAGGCAGTCGGTCGCGCACAGGACGACGAACGCGGCGCCGAGCAGCGCGTCCTGGCGCTGCAGCCGCCGGCCGGTCATCGAGCCCGCGGCCAGGACGACCGACCACATCGCGGCGCTGGCGCAGGGGTACAGGACGTTGAGGGTCGCGGTCCCGGTCGACAGGCCCTGGTCGCGCATCGCGCCGACGAGCAGCGCGGTGCAGATCGCCGCGACGTAGATGGTGATGCCGGTGGCGTCGAGCCACAGCGAGCGGTAGGCGTCGCCGACCCGGTGGCGCAGGTACAGGGCGATGCCGACGAACGCGGCCGCGATGCTCGCCGTCCACAGGGCGTCGGCGGGGGAGAGGGCCTGCCAGTCGTAGCCGGCCGCCCACATCACCGTGGCGGCGACGTTCAGCAGCGTCATCGCCGCGAACGCCAGCCACGTCCAGCGCTCCTCGTCGACGGCGATCGCCCGCAGGATCAGCAGGGCGGTCGCGACGAGGCCGATCAGCGCGTAGAGCGCGCCGCCCGCGGCGGTGGCGTCGTCGAGGCCGCCGATGGGCAGCACGACGAGCGACGCGGCGAAGGCCGCGCAGAGCACCACCGCCAGGCCCGTCGCCGTGCGCCGGGCGCGATCGCCGATCGTGACGCCCATCTCTGCGGTTCTCATCGCCCGGCGAGGGCTCGTGCTTGAGCCCCCGCTGGACGACGATTCCGCGTCAGCGCCGCCGCGGCAGCGTCTGCGCGATCAGCTCGGCGATCACGCGGTAGCCCTGGGTGCGGGCGTGGATGTCCTGGAACTCGCAGTAGTAGGTGAGCTCGCAGACCCGCGCGACGGGGACCGGGATGGTCCCGTAGGGCTCCAGCGTCGTGGTCTCGTCGAGCGAGCCGTAGGCGCCGGTCGCCGTGGTCACGTCGACGAAGGTGCCCTTCCCGGCCGCGTAGGCCTTCTCCAGCGTCGGGTTGATGAACTGCTGGAAGGCGACGACCGAGAGCTGGGCGAGCTGCTGGGCGCCGGTCACCCACCCGCCCAGGATCACGTCGGGGTAGGTGATGCCGACGATCGGCACCTTCGGCCCGGCCGCCTGGCGCAGGCGCCGGGCGAGCTCGCTGACGTTCGTCTCGATGCCCTGGACGGCGGTCGCCACGCACGGCACCGGGTCGGGCTGGCGGGCGCAGGCGGTCACGTCGTTGCCGCCGATCGAGACGGTGATCAGCCCGACCCGCTTGCGGTGCTTGCGGATGAAGTCGATCGCCGCGTCGGCCTGGGGCTTGGTGTAGACGGGGCCGCCGACCGCGCGGGCCTGCTCGGCGCAGCCGGGCGTCTGCAGGATCGAGGTCGTGTTCGCCCCGCCGCACCCGAAGTTGACGAGCCTGAGGCGGTAGCCGCGCTTGCGGGCCAGCGGGACGAGCTGGTTGGCGTAGCCCTGGGCGGTGTTGGCGCCCTGGCGCACGCCGGTCGCCTGGTAGCCGGTGGCGTACGAGTCGCCGAGCGAGACGTAGAGCTGCGGCTTGGCGGGCTTGGGCTTGCTCTTGGCCGCATCGGCAGCGGCCGGAGCGGTGAGCGCGAGGGAGGTGGCCAGCGCGAGGAGCGCCGGCACGCGAAGACGACGGGACATGGGGCGAACGTTAACGTTCCGTCAACGCGTCTTGGCGCGGTAGGCGCGCGACTGCGCGGCGACCAGGCGCGTCAGGTCGCCGAGCGCGATGTTGACGTCGGCGAGGTGCAGGCCCCAGGAGGGATCGGGGACCGCGTTCAGCGCGGGCGCCCCGCCGGCGGGCGCCACGATCAGCGCCCGTCCGCCGCCCGGCGTGTCGGCGCAGCGCGCCGCGTACGCGCCCGGCGAGGCCACCCAGGGCGTGGGGAGGTCGGGGGCGGGGCCCTGCATCGCGGCGATCGCCGTCCCGATCACGCCGCCGAACGGCGCGGTCGGCAGGATGCCGTCGAGGCGGGCTTCGCCGCCGCCCAGCGCGGCCGGGTTCGTGCACAGCACCTCGAGCTCCTCGGCCGGGCGCGGCAGCGGGTAGAAGACCGCGGCCGGCCGGGTGAACACCGCGGTGTCCGGCACCGGCTCGCCGTACGTCGAGTAGGCGACCACGCAGCCGACCTGGGCGGCGCGCCGGCAGGCCGGGACGTTGCGGAAGTCGCCGCCGCGGTCGCTGCCGCGCGCGACGACCACGTTGCCGCCGAGCAGCAGCGCCGACACCAGGCGCCGGCGGACGGACGGGCGGCGGTCGATGTGCTCGCGGATCAGCCGGCGCAGCATGAACGTCCCCTGCGAGTGACCGATGAGCACGACGCCGCGCCCGCGGTTGTGGCGGCGCAGGTACTCGCGCCAGGCGGCGCGCACGTCGCGGTAGCTGATCTCGCGGTCGGCCGGCGTGATCGGCGCGGCGCCGGCCAGCGCGGCGAGGGTCGCCTGCCGGTAGACCGGCGCGAACACACGGCAGACCGACGTGAAGCGACCCGCCTGGTAGTGGGCGATCGAGCGCAGCTCGGGGTCGATCGTGCGGTCCGCGATCGCGGTCGGCTGCTCGCTGACCGTCGGGTACACGTAGAAGCAGTCGACCGGCTGGCGGCGCGTGGGCGTCCGCACGACGCCCGTCGGCCGGCGGTCCGGCGTGACCACCGTCGTCTCGAGGCTGCCGCTGCACGGCCCGGCCACGCCGGGGCGGCACAGCCACACGGTGTCGGCGGCGGCGGGGGCGGCCCCGGCCGCGGCGCCCGCCAGCGCAGCGGTCAGGACGGCGGCGGCGAGGCGACCCATGAGCGGGCAGCCTGCCACATGGCGCGATCAGGCGACGAGGTGGAACATCGCGGCGTCCTCGTCCTGCAGGACCGACCGCAGCTTCTTCTTCGTGCGCCCGTGGATCTGGCAGATGCGGCTCTCGGACACCCCGAGGACGTCGCCGATCTCGGCCATCGTCAGGTGCTTGACGTACAGCAGCACGGCGATCTCGCGCTCGCGCTGGGGCAGCGTCGCGAACGCGGCGCGGAAGCGGTCCTTGGCGTCGGTCCGCAGGGCCATCGCCTCGGGGTCGCCGCGCTCGTCGGAGGACTCCAGCGTCTCCATCCGCTCGACCTCGGTCTCGTCCTCGGACATCACGACCGCGTTCAGCGAGGTGACGTCGGAGCGCGCGATGTCGTCGCGGTGCGCGCGCAGCTCCTCGAGCGTGCACCCGAGCATGTCGGCCAGCTCGGGCTGCGTCGGCCGGCGGCCGTACACGCCGGTGAAGTCCTGCACGGCCTTCTCGATGTCGCGCTCCCAGCGGCGCACCGACCGCGGCGCCCAGTCCTGGCGGCGCAGCTCGTCGAGCACCGATCCGTGGACGCGCGTCCACACGAACTGCTCGAGCGTGGCGCCCTTGGTCGGGTCGTAGCGGTCCAGCGAGGCGATCAGCGCCTCCAGGCCGACCGACAGGTAGTCCTCGATCTCGACGTGCGAGGGCACGTTGCGCACCTTGCGGTACACGATGAACTTGACCATCGGCGCCAGCGACAGGATCAGGCGGTCCCGCAGCGCCCGGTCGTCGGGACGGCTGCGGTAGCGCTTCCACAGGCGCTGCAGCTCGTCGGTGCGGGTCCGGCTGGTCTGGGCGGTGGCGCTCTCCACGATCTCACCCGTACCCTCGGCGGATCGGCGCTGCACGTTGAGGGTCGATGTGGTCCGCGTGATGACACGCACACATCTCAGTCGAGCACGCGCACGTGCTCGGGCCGCACGACCGCCCATGCGACGGACCCGCGGGCGAGGGCGCCGGCCTCGGGCACCTCGGCGACGAGCCGGTCGGTGCGCACGCGCATCCGCCCGTGCTCGGGCGTGACGGCTGCGACGCGCACCGGCACGGCGTGGCCGTCGGGCGGCCCGTCCTCGCGCAGCCGCACGTGCCAGGGCGCGATCGCCAGCGCCACCCGGCCGCGGGCCGGGGCGGGGATCGCGAGGCTGCCGCCGGCGTCGAGCGCGACGACCGCGCCGTCGGCCTCGCCCCACAGCACGTTCGAGCCCGTGAGCTGGGCGACGAACGCGTCGGCCGGCCGCTCGACCAGCTCCCGCGGCGTGCCGACCTGCCGCAGCCGGCCGGCGGCCATGACGCCGATGCGGTCGGCGAGCACCGCCGCGTCGGCGAAGTCGTGGGTGACGAGCAGCGCGGGGAGGCGCAGCTCGGCGAGCACGTCCTGGAGCTCGGCGCGCACGGCGGTCCGGGTCGAGGCGTCGAGGGCCGACAGCGGCTCGTCGAGCGCGAGGACGCCGGGGTCGCGCGCGAGGGCGCGGGCGAGGGCGGTCCGCTGGCGCTCGCCGCCGCTGATGCGCCCGGGGCGCTCGGCGGCGAGCGGGGCGATCCGCAGCCGCCGCAGCAGCTCGTCGACCCGCGCGGGGTCGCGCGCGCCGAACGCCACGTTGTCGCGGACGCTGAGGTGCGGGAACAGCGCGCCCTCCTGGTGGACGAGGCCGACCCGGCGGCGCTCGGGCGGCAGGTCCACGCCGGCGCCGGCGTCGAACCACGTCTCGCCGTCGACGGCGATGCGTCCCGACCGCGGGCGGTGCAGGCCGGCGAGCGCGCGCAGGACCGTCGTCTTGCCGGCGCCCGAGGGGCCGGTGAGCGCGACGGTCTCCGCCTCCGCCGTCAGGGCGACGGTGACGGAGAAGTCGCGAAGGGGGACGGCGATGTCGATCTCGAGGCGCGCCACGAGGCGAGGATCTTGTAGGAGGCGAGGACCCCGGCGCTGAGCACGACGAGGAGGATGCCCAGCGCGATCGCCACGTCGAAGTCGGCGTCGAGCTGGTCGTAGACGGCGAGCGTGAGCGTCTGCGTCTCGCCGCGCACCGAGCCGGCGAACACGATCGTGGCGCCGAACTCGCCCAGGCCGCGCGCGAACGCCAGCACCCAGCCGGCGGCCAGGCCGGTGGCGGCCAGCGGGAGGCTGACGCGCCACAGCGTGCGGGCGGGGGAGGCCCCGAGCGTGCGCGCCGCCTCCACGAGCGTGGGGTCGACGGCCTGGAAGGCGGCGATGCCCTGGCGCACGTAGAACGGCGAGGCCACGAACGCGATCGCCAGCACGACCGCCCACTCGGTGAACGGCAGCACGATCCCGGCGTCGGCGAGCGCGCCGCCGAGCAGCCCGTCGCGGCCGAACGCGGCGAGCAGCGCGATGCCGGCGACGGCCGGCGGGAGGACGAGCGGCAGCTCCACGAGCGTGATCAGCGCGCCGCGCCCGCGGAAGCGGCGGGTGGCCAGCAGGTAGGCGGTCGGCGTGCCCAGCGCGAGGATCAGGACGTTGGCGATCGCGTTCGTGCGCGCGGTGACCGCGAGCGCATCGACGACCGCCGCGTCGTCGAGCAGCGACGGCAGGTCGCCGGGCGGGACCTCGGTGACGAGCGCGACGAGCGGCAGCGCCAGGAACGCGAGCACGACGCCCGCGCACAGCGCCAGGAGGGCGTCGAACGCGCGGCGGCCGGTCACGGCGGCCCGAACCCGTGCTCGCGCAGCGCCGCGCGCCCGGCCTCTGACAGCACGGCCTCGACGAACGCGCGAGCGGCCGGTCCGTCGCGGACGACGCAGAGCGCGTACCGGGCCGGCACGTCGCGCGGCAGCGCGACGGTGCGGATGCGGTCGCCGGCGGCGCGCGCGTCGGTCGCGTAGACGAAGCCGGCGTCGGCGGAGCCGAACGCGACCTTGGCGGCGACGCTCGCCACGTCGCGCTCGTCGCTGACGCGGTTGGCGGTCAGGACGTCCTGCGCCCCGAGGCGCTCGAGCAGCCCGCGGGCGTAGTCGCCCGCCGGGACGCCCTCGGCGCCGATCGCGACGCGCAGGCCGCCGGCGCGCAGGTCGTCGAGGCCCTCGACGCGCCCGTCCTGCGGGACGGCGAGCACGAGCCGGTTCGTCGCGAACGCCACCGGCTCGCCGCACCGGCCGGCCTCGTGCAGCGCGGCGGGCTGGTCGGCGCCGGCCGACAGGAAGACGTCGGCGGGCGCGCCGCGGTCGATCTGCGTCTCCAGCGTGCCCGACGAGCCGAAGCTGTAGCGCGGGCCCGGGTCGAGCGCGGGGAGGGCCTCGCGCAGCGACGAGGCGGCGTAGACCGTGAGGCGGTCGCCGCCGCCCGCCGTCTCGCCGCTGGCCTCGTCCTCGGCGCCGCAGCCGGGCGCGGCGGCGGCCGCGGCGGCGAGGGCGGCCAGGGCGAGGGGACGCAGGCGGGCGCGCGGCACGCCGGCATCCTAGCGTCGGTGCCTAGGTATTGCCTAGGTATCGCGAGGCAGCGGGCGCCGGCGACGACGGGCGCGGCTCGCGACGCTCCAGCCACCAGGCCGCCAGCACCCCGCCGAGCGCGCCGAACAGGTGGCCCTGCCACGAGATGCCCTCCCGCGGCGTGAGCCCGATCAGCAGCGTCGTGCCGTACAGCAGCGCGACGACGACCCCGATCGCGAGCTGGCCCGCGCTGCGGCTGAACAGGCCGCGGAAGATCAGGTAGCTGGCGTAGCCGAACACGATCCCGCTGGCGCCGATGTGGATCGTGCCCTCGGGCGCCACCAGCCACGTGCCCAGCCCGCCGACGACGATGACGATCACGGTCGCCCACACGATCTTGCGCAGCCCGCTCAGCGCGATCACCGCCCCGAGGACGAGGAACGGGATCGTGTTGCCGACCAGGTGCCCGAAGCCGTCGTGCAGGAACGGCGCGGCGGCGACGCCCGGGAGCCCGTCGGGGTCCTGGGGCTCGATGCCGTGGCGGTCGAGGTCGCCGCCCAGGGCGGTGTCGACGATCTCGACGACCCACATCGCCGCGGCCAGCAGCGCCACGACGTAGAGGCCGCGGAGGCGGTCGTCGCCGGGGCTGCGGCGCGGCGGTCCTGAGGTGGCCATGCCGCCTCCACGGTAGTCGCCCCGGCCGCGCGCGCGGCCGGGTCCCCGGGGCGCGTCCGCACTCAAGATCGAGGGCTCAACGGCCGACGATGTTCCTAGATGAGCTCATCCGCCTGGCAACTCCCCGGCCGGCGCGGCGTGGCGATCGCGTGCGTCGGGGAAGAGGAACACGTCGACGCGCTGCTGCGCGCCGCCCTGGCGACGCGCCGCTCGATCCCGCCGATCGAGGAGCAGGCGCGCGTGCTCATCGTCCCCGAGCCCGACGCGATCCGCGTGTACTCCGAGCAGGGCGACCCGCTGGCCGCCCTCCCGCGCGACGACGAGATCGAGCAGCGCGCCGCCGTCGAGCGGTACGTCGCCGAGCGCGGCGAGCTGTGGTGCGACGCGCGCATCACCGGCCGCGAGAGCCTCGGCGGCCAGTGGCGGATGCAGATCTGGGTCTACCTCGACCTCTGAGCCCCGGCGCGGCTACAGCCCCGCCGGGTGACGCACCGTGAAGCCGCGCGTCGAGCGGTCCATCGGCTGCCAGCGCGTGCCCGCCTGACGCTGGCCGCTCGTGTCGAAGCGCAGGCCCGCCACGACCATGAACACGTGGCGCCGGTGGGCGTAGATCGTGATCCACGTCCCGGGCCCGGGGCGCCCCCAGGCCATGAGCCCGCCGGAGGTCAGCGGGCGGTCGAGCAGGTCGGCGCCGTGCAGCGCGAAGGAGACCGATCCCGAGCAGTCGTAGCCGCGGTCGCGCCAGGCGCCGTGCCCGCCGCCGTAGCGGTAGGGGAGCGTGGCGATCTCGTTGCCCGCGGCGATCGCGGCCACCACCTCGGGCGGCGCGCCGGCGGGGGCGACCGCCGTCCCGTCGGGCAGGACGGTCGCCACGGCGGTCGCGGGATCGGCCGGCGGGGGCGCGGACGTGTCGGCGCCGCCGAGCGCGGGCGCGGGCACGGGGGCGGGCGCGGTCGTGAAGCTGGCGCCGCCGGTCGGCGTCGCCGACGCGGCCGGAGCGAGGGCCAGCAGCGCGGCGGCCGCGAGCGCGGCGACGGAGGGGAGGCGGACGTCCATGTCGTCCCCAGCCTCGGCGGCGCGGCCCGCGGACCCGCGCGCGATGGAGGTTCTGTGCAGCTTTGCGCAGGTTCGCGCAGCGTTGCGCGCCCGAACCTCCATCGGCGCACGCCGGGTTTCAGCGGATCCGGCGCGCCGGTAGAACTCCGCGGGTGATCTTCTACGAGCCCGCCCGCCGCGACCGCGAGCTGCTGCCCCACGACCCGTTCAAGGCGATCGTCGCCCCGCGCCCGATCGGGTGGATCTCCACGCTCGGCCCCGACGGCGAGGCCAACCTCGCGCCGTACAGCTTCTTCAACGCGGTGTGCGACAGCCCGCCGATGGTCGCCTTCTCCAGCTCGGGCCGCAAGCACTCGGCCGACTTCGCCGGCGCGGGCCGCGAGTTCGTGTGGAACCTGGCCACCTACGACCTGCGCGAGGCGATGAACCTGACGTCCGCGCATCTGCCCGCCGGCGAGAGCGAGTTCGCGCACGCGGGCCTGGAGCCGGCGCCGTCGCGGCTCGTCGCGCCGCCGCGCGTGGCCGCCAGCCCGTGCGCGCTGGAGTGCCGGGTCGTCGAGGACCTCCAGCTCCGCGACGTCGACGGCCGCCTGCTCGACCAGCACCTCGTCATCGGCCAGGTCGTCGGCGTGCACCTCGACGAGCGCCACGTCGTGGACGGGCGCCTCGACACGGCCGCGCTGCGGCCCATCGCGCGCTGCGGGTACCGCGGCGACTACGCGGTCGTGGACCGCCTGTTCGACATGCCGCGGCCCGACTGACGGGCGCGGCGGCGGCGGCGCGCGCCGTCCGGCCGCGCCGGGCGCGACAATGCCCGCCGTGAAGGTCATCGTGATCGGCAGCGGGGACGTCGGGCAGCACATCGCCCGCACCCTCAGCGCCGAGCGCCACGACGTGACCGTCGTGGACATGGACCCTGCCCGGGTCGAGTCGCTGCAGGCCGACCTCGACGCGCTCGTCGTCCCCGGCAACGGCGCCTCGCCGAAGGTGCTGCGCCGCCTCGGCGTCGACGAGGCCGACCTCGTGTGCGCGGTGACCGACAACGACGAGGCCAACGTGATCGCCGCGATGGCCGCCCACCAGCTCGGCGCCGGCACGACCGTCGCGCGCGTGCGCGACGACGACTACTTCGAGGGCGACGCGTCGTCGGGGCGCGACGTGCTCGGCATCGACTTCGTCATCCACCCCGAGCGGGCGACCGCCGCCGACCTGGCCGAGTCGATCCTGCTGCCCGGCTCCGTCCACGTCGAGTACTTCGCCGGCGGACGGCTGGCGGTCACGGAGTCGGTCGTCGACGCGCGCTCGACGCTGCTGGGCCGGCCGCTGGGCGAGCGGCGGATGATGCGCCCGAACTTCATCTTCGGGATCATCCGCGACGGCAAGGCGATCGCCGCCGAGCCCTACCACAAGGTGCAGGCCGGCGACCACGTGCTCGCCGCGGCCGCGCGCGAGGACATCCGCGAGGTCGCCGCCCAGATCGCCGGGCGGACCGTGCGGGTGCGGGAGGTGATGATCTTCGGCGCCGGGCGGGTGGGGCTGCCGCTCGCGCGCAAGCTCGAGAAGACCGACCTGCGCGTGAGCCTCATGGAGCGCGACGCCGATCGCGCCCGCTTCGTCGCCGAGCACGTGCACCGCGCGACCGTGCTGCACGAGGAGGGCGTCAGCAAGGAGGCGATGCTCGCGCACGGCGTCGACCGGGTCGGCGCGTTCGTCGCGTGCGCCGGCGACGACCGCGCGAACCTGCTCGCCGCCCTGCACGCCAAGCAGCTCGGCGCGGGGCTCAACCTCGCCGTGGTCTCGCGCGAGGAGTTCACGCCGCTGGTCGACGCGCTCGGCGTCGACGCCGCGTTCTCGCCGCGCCTGGTCACCGCGGAGGCGATCCTGCGCACCGTCCGCGGGGCGAACGTCGCCGCGATCCACCTGATGCTGGGCGGCGGCGAGATCCTCGAGGTCGAGGCCGAGCCCGACTGCAGCGCCGACGGGCGCACGCTCGAGGCGGCGGCGGCGATGGTGAAGGCGCGGATCGTGGCGATCGTGCGCGGCGAGCGCGTGATCATGCCGCTGCCCGACGCGCGCGTGCGGGCCGGCGACCACGTGATCGTCTTCAACCCGCGCGCGGGCGTGGCGGACGTCAAGCGCGGGTTCCACGCCGCGTGAGGCTGCGCGGGCCCAGCGTCCTGCCGGCGATCAACTGGCAGCTCGTGACGCCGGTGGTCTCCGGCGCCGTGCTCGCGGTCGCGCTGGGCGAGCTCGTCTGCTTCGCGGTCGCGGCGATCGACGGGGGCGGCGGCACGCTCGCGTTCGGCCTCCCCGCCGCGGTCCTGATCCCGCTGAGCGTCGCCGGCCTGACGCTCGCGCGCCGGCTGCGGTCGGTCCCGATCCGGGCGCGCGACGGCTTCCTGGCGGTGACGCTGGCGTGGCTGGTCGCCGCGGTGGCCGGGGCGGCGCCGTTCCTGATCGAGGGCACGTTCGACCGCGTGGGCGACGCGTTCTTCGAGTCCATGAGCGGCCTGACGACCACCGGCGCGACGCTCATCCCCGTGCTCGAGGCGCAGCCCGACGCGATCCTGCTGTGGCGCAGCCTGAGCCAGTGGCTGGGCGGCGTCGGGATCGTCGTGCTCGTGGTCGCGATCGCGCCCGCCACCGGGCTGGCCAGCCAGCGCGTCTTCTACGCCGAGCTGTCGGGCGTGACGGCCGAGCGGCTGACGCCGCGGGTCGCCACGACGGCCAAGATCATCTCGACGATCTACCTGACGCTGACGGCGGCGGGGATCGTCGCGTTCTGGGCGGCCGGGATGCCCGTGTGGGACGCGCTCAACCACGGCATCACCACGATCGCCACCGGCGGGTTCTCGACCCGCACGGCGTCGCTGGGCGCGTTCGACTCGCTGGCGATCGAGCTGGTGGCGCTCGTGATCATGCTCCTCGGCGGGATCAACTTCGCCTTCTACTGGCTCGTGCTGCGCCACCCGGACCGGATCTGGCCGCAGGCGGCCGAGGTGCGCGCGTACCTGCTGATCATCGTCGCCGTCTCGGCCGTGCTGACGGTCACGCTGCTGGTGTCCGACGCCGGCCTGGGGTTCGCCGACTCGATCCGCGCGGCGACGTTCACGACCGTCAGCTTCATCACGACGACGGGGATCGTCACCGACGACTTCGACGTGTGGCACGACTTCGCGCGCATGGGCCTCGTGTGCCTGATGTTCGTCGGCGCGTGCGCGGGCTCGACGACCGGCGGCATGAAGGTGATCCGCGTGATGCTGCTGGCCAAGGCGGCCGGCCAGGAGCTGCAGCGCCAGCTCCAGCCCAAGGCCGTCCAGGTGCTGCGCGTCCCCGGGCGCGTCTACTCGGAGGGCGTGCGCCGCGGCGTGCTCGCGTTCTTCCTCGTCTACCTGCTCGTGTTCGTCGTCTCGACGCTCGTGATGGCGGCGTTCGGGCTCGACGAGGTGAGCGCGGCGTCGGCGTCCGCGGCGACGCTGAACGTGGTCGGCACGGGGCTGGGCACCGTCGGGCCGACCGAGAGCTTCACGTCGATTCCCGAGGGCGGGCGCTGGTACCTGAGCTTCCTGATGCTCGTCGGCCGCCTGGAGGTCTTCACGGTCCTCGTGCTGCTCACGCCGGCGTTCTGGCGACGCAACGTCGCCTGAGCCCGAACCGGCGCATCGAATATCAGGGAGCCATATACTCCGGGGCGTCTTCGGACGAGCTGGACCGATGCGCGAAACCCCGATGGCCGCCACCGACCTCCACGCCGGCAGTCTCCCGCCCGGCTACGCCGAGCCCGACCACGCGGGGGCGCTCGAGGCGCTCGCCGCGATCGTCGGCGACGAGCACGTCGTGACCGACCTGGCGGCGCTCGAGCGCTACCGCGAGCCGCACGCCGACCTCGGCGCGCCGGGCGCCGTGCCCGCCGCCGCGGTGCGGCCCGCGTCGGCCGCCGAGGTGCGCGCGATCGTGCGGGCCGCGCGCGAGCACGGCGTCCCGCTGGCCGGCGCCGGCGAGGCCGTGCCGGGCCGGGTCGTCCTCGACCTCGCGCGCATGAACCGGGTGTTGGAGCTCGACGCGACGTTCGCGTGCGCGGTCGTCGAGCCGGGCGCCACCTACCGCGACGTGCACGCGGCGATCGAGCGGCGCGGGCTCGCGCTGTGGCTCGACGTGCCCGACGGCGATTGGGACGCCCCGGTCGGCGCCGGTCCCAGCCCGCGCACCGTCGGCGGCCCGGCCGAGCTCGTGCTCGACGGCGGCGGGCTGCTGCGTCCCGGCGGCGACCGCGCGATCGTCACGAAGACCGTCGTGCCGCTGCTGCAGGACCCGCCGGCCCGCGAGGCCTACCTCGTCACGCTGCCGTGCGAGGAGGACCTGGGCGCGTTCGTCGACGTCCTGCAGTCGCTGCAGCGCACGATGGTGTTCCCGACCGCGCCGACCGTCCGCCACGTGCTGCTCGACGCGCCCGCCGGGATCGACCCGGCCGCCGTGCCCGAGGAGCTGCAGCTCGGCGTCTGGAACTTCTTCGGCGCCGTCCACGGCGACGCGCGCACGGTCGAGCTGCTGCTGCCGCTCGTGGAGGAGGCGTTCGCCGGCGTGCCGGGCGCGCGCCTGTACCGGCCCGCCGACCGGCCCGCGGATCCCGACGACGTGCTGCGCGTGCGCGCGCGGGCGCTCGCCGGCGTCCCGCCCGGCGGCGCCGTCGGGCCGCGCCACCGGCTGGGGCCGGGCGGCGCCCAGATCGACGTGTGCACGGTGGCGCCGGCGACCGCGGAGGCCGCGCTCACGCTCGACGCCGTCAGCCGCGAGCGCTGCCGCGAGGCCGGGTTCGACTACCTCGGCGCGTTCACCGTCGGCCCGCGGGAGCTGCGCCACGTCTGCTCGATCGTCTACGACGGCACGTCGCCGGCCGACGAGGAGCGCGCGCTGGCGCTGTGCCGCGCGCTCGTTCGCGACGCGCGGGCGACGGGCGCGCGCGCGAGCCGCGCGCGCCGCGTTCCCGGGGACTGAGCCAGGGGCGCGCTCGGCCTCAGCCCATGCCGTGGGCGAGCGTGAGGCCGAGCCAGACGATCACGAGCGACAGCACGAAGATCGCGGCCTCGAGCACGTGCATGTTCGGGCGGCGCATGTGCCACACGACGAGCACGGCGACCAGCGCGACCAGCGCGAGCTTGAGGTGCAGCGTGCCGTCGCTCCACAGGTGCCGGCGGTCGGCCAGCGCGACGCCCGTCGCCAGCAGGATCCCGATCGCGACCAGCGTCCCGTAGCCGAAGCGGCGCGCGATCGCGCGCAGCCGCTCGCGGTCGGGCGATCGGCGCTCGACCGGGACGACCGCGGCGGCCAGGAAGATCTGGCCTCCGACGAAGAACGCCATCGCCACGACGTGCAGCCATCGCACGGCGTGCCAGAGCTCACCCTCCATGGTTCCGTGCCACTCCGATCACTTGGGGGTTGGTGTGCATCCAGGCGGGACCCACCGTGGTCTCGCGAAGCTCTCGGACCTCGAACCCGGCGGCGCGGATCGCGGCGACGGTGTCGCGGGCGCAGTGGCAGCCGCCGCCGATCATCGGCCACACGCGGGTGGCGTCGAGCGCGCGCTGGACGGCGGCCTTGACGCCGCCGGCGGCGCGCACGTGCTCGAGGAAGCGCAGCTCGCCGCCGGGGCGCAACACGCGGCGCAGCTCGCCGAGCGCCGCCGCCTGGTCGCGGACCGTGCACAGCACGCCGCAGGTGACGGCGGCGTCGAACTCCCCGTCGGGCAGGGGGAGCCGCTCGGCGACGCCGGCGCGCACCTCGACGGGGACCGGCGCGCGGGCGGCCGCCGCCTCGGCGTGGCCGCGCAGGTACGGCTCGGGCTCGATGGCGACGACCTCGGTCACCGTCGGCGGGTAGTGCGGGAACGTGGGGCCGTTGCCGGGCCCGAGCTCGACGACGCGCCCGCTCAGCCCGCTCAGCAGCTCCGCGCGGATCGGCCCGACCTCGCGCTCCATGCCGGCGCTGCAGCGGACGTACCAGCGGGCGAAGAGGGGATGTCGAACGCTGGTCTCGGACACGTGGACACCGTAGGACAACAGGGCGGCGCAGCGGGCTGTGGTACTCCTGAGGGGTGACCATGGACGGCGCCGGACGCGCCCGGACCGAACTGCACTTCCACCTCCTGCCCGGCGTGGACGACGGGCCGCAGAGCATGGAGGAGAGCATCGAGCTCGCCCGGCTCGCGCTCGCCGACGGCACCCGGACGATCACCGTGACCCCGCACGCCCGCTTCGTCGACGTGCGCACGGTGCCCGAGCGAGTGGCCGAGCTGCGCGCCGCGCTGCGCCGCGAGGGCATCCCGCTCGACGTGCGGACCGGGGTGGAGGTGGCCCAGGAGGACGACCTCGACGCCGAGGAGCTGGAGATCGCCGCCCAGGGCCCGCCCGGGCGGCGCTGGATCCTGCTCGAGGCGCCGCTGGTGCTCGACGCGGCAGGCCTGCTCGAGGCGGCCGCGGAGCTCGCGGGGCGCGGATACGGCCTGCTGATCGGCCACCCGGAGCGGTGCGCGGAGCTGATGGAGCCGGGCGGCGGCCTGGAGACGCTCGAGGCGCTCGGCGCGGTGCTGCAGATCAACGGCTCGTCGCTGACCGGACGCCACGGCGACCGGGCGCGCGCGGACGCGCTCGACCTGGCGGTCACCGGCCGCGCCGCGGTCGTCGCCTCCGACGCCCACCGCCCGTCGCGCGGCCCGACGCTGAGCGCGGCGGTCGCCGAGATGGTGGGCGCCGGGGTCGCGCCGGACGCGGCCGAGCGGATGGTCGCCGACACGCCGGCGGCGCTCCTGGACCGCGGCCTCACGCCTGCGCCGGCGCCGCGGCGCTGAGCGCGGTCGCGGGGCGGGGAGCGGACCGCGCCGGGGGAACCGATCCGGCGCGCCGGGTGTAGAAGGGACAGGTGCGCCGCCCCGACAACGAGCCGGAGCTGGTCGAGCGTGCCCGGGCACGCGACCTCGCCGCCTACGGCGAGCTCGTGCGCATCCACCAGGAGATCGCGTTTCGCACCGCCGTGCTGATCTGCGGAGACCCGCACGAGGCCGAGGAGGCCGTCCAGGAGGCGTTCGTCAAGGCGTACGCCGCGCTGCCGCGCTTCAAGGCCGGCCGGCCGCTGCGGCCGTGGCTGCTGGCGATCGTCGCCAACGAGGCGCGCAACCGCCGCCGCGCCGCCGGGCGCCGCACCCGGCTCGCGCTGCAGGTCGCCGAGCAGATCCCCGCCGGCGACCAGGTCCACGCCCCGCCCGAGGCCGAGCCCGAACCCGCCGCGCTCGCCACCGAGCGCCGCGCCGCGCTCGTCGCGGCGCTGGAGCGCCTGCCCGAGCGCGACCGCACGGTCATCGCGCTGCGGTGCCTGCTCGATCTGTCGGAGGCCGAGACCGCGGCCGCGCTCGGCGTGCGGCGCGGGACCGTGAAGTCGCGCCTGTCGCGCGCGCTCGACCGGCTGCGCGAGGAGGTGGGGCCCGATGTCGCCTGAGCGCCTGGAGCGCGAGCTGCGCGCGCTGCCCGTCGCCTGGCCGCCGGCGCCCGACGTCGCCGAGGCCGTCGTCGAGCGGCTCCACGTCGAGCAGCCCCGCGCCGCCCGCCGGAGCCCGCGCCGCGCCTGGCGCGCCGCTCTCACCGCGCTGGCCGCCGCCGTCGCGCTCACCGCGGCGATCGAGCCCGCCCGCTCGGCCGTCCTGGACTGGCTCGGCTTCGGCGCCGTCAGCATCGAGCGCCGCGAGCCCGATGCGCCCGCCCGCCCGCTCGGCGCCGGGCTCGACCTCGGCGACCCGGTCAGCCTCGAGCAGGCGCGCGCCGCGGTGCCGTTCCCCGTCCAGGTCCCCGCCGCGCTCGGCGCGCCCGACCGCGTGTTCCTCGACACCGCGCTCGGGCACCCGATCGTGTGGCTCGCCTACCGGCCGCGGCCCGGGCTCCCGCGCGCCGGGGAGACCGGCGTCGGCCTGCTCGTCGGCCAGCTCGAGGGCCGCGCCGAGCCGCTGATCGAGAAGACCGCCGGCGCCGGCACCGCGCTCACGCGCCTGCGCGTCGACGGCGACCCGGCGATGTGGCTGACCGGCGACCCGCACGGCTTCGCGTACGTGCCGCCGACCGGCGAGGCGCGCTTCGACGACCGCGAGCGCCTCGCCGCCGACGTCCTCCTCGTCGACCGCGCCGACGGCGTCCTGCTGCGCCTCGAGGGCGACATGGACCGCGCCACCGCCACGCGCGTCGCCGCCTCCCTGCGCTGACCGGGAACCGACCCGCCGCGGGCGGTGTACCAGGGGCGACGGCGGAGAGCGACCCGGAGGGAGCGCCCATGCGACGGCTGGCGATCATGGCGACGATGGCGGTGCTCGGCACGGCGGTGGCCGCGGTGGCCGCGGCGCCCGCCCACGCCGGCGGCTGGACCACCGTCGGCCTCAGCTCGCTGCCCGACGGCCTGGCGCCCGGCGAGCCCTGGCGCGTCGAGCTGCGGATCCTCCAGCACGGGGTCCAGCCCCTGGAGGGCGTGCGCCCCGCGATCGAGATCTGGCCCGACCGCGCCGGCGGCGACGCCGAGCGCGAGCGGTTCGCGGCCACCCCGACGGACCAGCCCGGCGTCTACCGCGCCGAGGTCGCCTTCCCGGCCGCCGGCCGCTGGGACTTCCAGGTCGACGACGGCTTCATGGCGACCCCGCACGGCTACGCGCCGGTCGAGATCGGCGGGGTCGCCGCCGCACCGGCGCCGGCCGCCGTCCCGGCCCCGCCCGTCGCGCGCGACGACGCGTGGACGGCGGTCGCCGTCACCGGCGCCGGGATCGCGGCGCTGGCCGCGGCGGGCGGGATCGCGCTGGGCGCCCGCCGTCGCCGCGGCCGCGAGGCGGCTCAGCGGGCGGTCCGCTTGAGCCCGCGCACCAGCGCGCGGTAGGCCGGCCGCGGCGACCCGTCGGCGTTCACGAGCCCGGTGTCCATCCGCGTGGCGCAGTCGGTCCCGCGCCAGTTGTAGACGTAGGCCCGCTCGACGACGCCGTCGAACCTCGCCAGCAGCCGGAACAGGTACGACGTGCGGTTCGCGGCACGGCGCTGGCTGCAGCGGAACGTGCGGCCGAGCTCGACGATGCCGCCGGTCTCGGTCAGCCAGTAGCGCGGCGAGCGCACGTGCGCGCCGACGGCGCGCATGATCGTGCGCGTCCCCTTGGTCGTGCGGCGGTTGACGTCGGAGTAGTTGTGGATGCCGACCAGCCGGGCTGCGCGCCGCGACGACGCCGGCAGGGCCCGGTAGAAGCGGCGCACGTAGTCGGACACGTTGCTGAGGTCGAGGACGTCGAGCGCGACGATCTCGCAGCCGCGGCAGATCGCGCGCATCTGGCGGAAGTACGCGGCGGCGCGGTCGGGCCGGTTCCACGTCGGCTGGCTGATGTGGTTGGCCTCGTTCCAGACGCCCCATTCGCGCACGCCCAGCGGGCGCAGCTTGCGCACGAGCCGTCCGACCTCGCGGCGGTAGCGGGCGGGGGAGGGCAGGACCCCGCGCCGCGGGCGCAGGTCCTCCGTGGAGATGTGCACGAGGACGTCGATGCCGTGGTCGCGCGCGCGGCGGACGTACGACTGCACGGCGGCGAGCTGGCCGGGCCTCCGGGCCGCGTTCCAGGGCACGAAGTAGCGGACCCGCTTGATGCCCGCCTGCTGGAACAGCGGAGCATCGAGCGTCGCGACGTTCTGGTCGCTGATGCCGACGCGGACCTGGGCGCCGGCGGGAGCGGCGACGAGCGCGCCCAGCGCGGCGACCAGCGCGACGGCGGCGGAGAGGACGGCGAAGCGGGGGCGGGAGGGCATGACGGGCTCCTGACGCTCGGGACGATCGGACGCCCCGATGCTCGACCGCCGCCGGCCCGCCGTCTGTCACGGCGGCGACACGCGTAGCGCGCAATCCGTCACAGCCCGGCGCTCAGCCCAGGCCCCACTCCTGCGCCAGCGGCGACGGCGGGATGCGCGTCGACCCGCGCACGTTGGCGAGCATGAGCGCGACCTCGTCGACGAAGCACCACGACCACTCCTCGCCTGGCTCCAGCGAGCGGATGATCGGATGCTCGGTGCTCGCCGCGTGCGCCGACGCGTGGCGGTTGGGGGAGGAGTCGCAGCAGCCCACGTGGCCGCACTCCAGGCACAGCCGCAGGTGCAGCCACCGGCCGCCCGTCGCCAGGCAGTCCTCGCAGCCGTCGACCTCCGCCGGCAGCTCGGTGACGTGGACGTGGTCGAGGTGGGAACAGGGCACGGGGCCTCCTACGACGGGAGCGGGATTCGGACGGTGAAGGTGGTCTCGCCGGGACGCGACGCGACGGCGATGGACCCGTCGTGGCGGTCGCGGACGATGCGGCACGCGACGTCGAGGCCCAGCCCGGTCCCGTCGCCGACGGACTTGGTCGTGAAGAACGGGTCGAAGACGCGGTCCTGGACGTCCTCGGGGATCCCGGGGCCGTCGTCGCCGACCTCGACGATCGCGCACGCGCCGTCGCGGCGGGTGCGCAGCGTGATCGTGCCGGACTCGCCGAGCGCGTCGATCGCGTTGTCGATCAGGTTGGTCCACACCTGGTTGAGCTCGGCGCCGTGCACGATCAGCGGCGGCAGCGTGCGGTCGTAGTCGCGCACGACCTCGATCCGCGTGTGCTTGAGCTTGTGGCCGAGGATCGTCACCGTCGTCTCCAGGCCCTCGTGCACGTCGGCCTCGACCACGTCGCCGCGGTCCATGTACGCGTACGCCTTCACCGCGCCGACGAGCCGGCCGATGCGCTCGACGGACTCGCGCAGCTCGCCGGTGACGCGGCGGGCGTCCAGCGACGCCGCGATCCAGGCGATCGCGTCGGCGGTCGCGGGGCCGGCGTGGCGGGCGAGCCGGTCGAGCCAGGCGGCGTCGATCCCGGCGGCGGCCAGCGGCGCGGCCGGCCGCCACGCCTCGTCGACGCCGAGCGCCTCGAGGCGGTCGCGCACGGCGTCCTCGGCGTCGGCGGCGTCGAGCGCGTCGAGGACGCCCGCCCGGTCGGCCCGCTCGAGCGCCTCCCGCTGCATGGCGACGAGCCGGTGGGCGTCGGGCCGGCTGATCTCGTGCTCGACGAACCGGCCCACGGCGCTGGAGACGACGTCGAGCGACTCGGCCAAGTCGGCGGCCGCGCGCCGGGCGGCGGCCGCGGGGTTGTTCATCTCGTGGGCGAGGCCGGCCGCCATCGTGCCCAGCGACGCCAGCCGCTCGCGGTTCTGCTCGATCGCGGTGAGCCGGCCGATCACCGGGCCCACCTGCCGCATCACGCGGCGGTGGACGGCGGGGTGGGTGAGCGCGAGGCCGCGGAAGGTCTCCGGCTCGATCGTCGCGAGCGTCAGCGGCGTCTCGGCCACGACCCGCACGCCGAGCGTCCCCTCGGTGAGCGCGGCGATCGCGCCCAGCCACGTCGGCGCCACCTGGCGTCCGACCGGCTCGGTGCGGTCGCCCTCGACGGTGAGCGCGCGGGCGGTGCCCGCGAGCAGGAGGTGCAGGCCGGTCGACGGCTCGGCCACCTCGGCCAGGACCTCGCCGGGGGCGAGCTCGCGCAGCACGGCGGCCTCGGTCCAGGGCGCGAGCTCGTCGTCGGCGAGGTCGTCGAACAGGTCGATCGTGCGCAGCTGGGCGGGGGTCGGGTGCCCGCTCACGTGCCCTCGAGGTACTGGTGGATGAGCGACACCGACATCGACCCCTCGCCGACGGCGCTGGCGACGCGCTTGATCGAGCGGGCGCGCACGTCGCCGGCCGCGAACACGCCGGGGACGCTCGTCTCCAGTGGGTAGGGGTCGCGCCCCAGCGGCCAGCGCTCGGCGGGCAGGTCGGCGCCGGTGAGGATGAACCCGCGGTCGTCGCGGGCGATCGTGTCGCCCAGCCAGTCGGTGCGCGGCGCGGCGCCGATGAACACGAAGCACGCGTCGGCGTCCTCGACCGTCTCGGCCCCGTCGGGCCCGCGGATGCGCAGGCGCTCGAGGTGGTCGCCGCCCTCGGCGGCCACCGCCTGGCTGCGGGTGCGCACCTCGACGTTGGGCAGGTCGGCGATCTGCTCGATGAGGTACTGCGACATCGAGCGCCGCAGCGACTCGCCGCGGACCAGCATCGTCACCCGCCGGGCGTACGCGCTGAAGTACACGGCCGCCTGCCCGGCCGAGTTGGCGCCGCCGATGACCACGACGTGCTGGTCGCGGCAGGAGCGCGCCTCGGTCAGCGCCGCCCCGTAGTAGATGCCCGCGCCGGTGAGGGCCGCGAACCCCGGCGCGTCGAGCTGGCGGTAGGAGACGCCGGAGGCGATGAGCACGCAGTTGGCGCTCAGCGCGCCGCCGCCGGTGAGCTGGACGAACCGGCCCGCGCCCTCGGCCTCCAGGCCCACGGCCTGGCGCACGGCGAGCAGCTCGGCGCCGAGCCGGCGCGCCTGGTCGGTGGCGCGGCGCGCCAGGTCGGAGCCGCTGAGGCCGGCCGGGAAGCCGAGGTAGTTCTCGATGCGGCTGGACTGGCCCGCCTGCCCGCCCGTCGCCTCCTGCTCGACCATGACGGTCCGCAGCCCCTCGGACGCGCCGTACACCGCGGCGGCCAGCCCGGCGGGGCCGCCGCCGACGATCACGAGGTCGTAGTGGTCCTGCAGCGGCGCGCTCGCGATGCCCAGGCGCTCGGCGAGCTCCAGCGGCGTCGGCCGCTCCAGGACGGTGCCGTCCTCGAGCAGCGCGACCGGGAGCCGGTCGGCCGACACGCGGGCGGCGGTGAGCAGCTCGTGGGCCTCGGGGTCGCGGTCGACGTCGAGCCAGCGGCCCGGCACCCGGTTGCGGGCCAGGAAGTCGCGCAGGGCGTGGGTGTCGGCGGAGAAGCGGTGGCCGACGATGCGCACGCCGCCCGCCTCCAGCGCGGCGCCCGACTCCCACGTCGTCAGCAGGTCGCCGACGACCGGGAAGAGCTGCTCCTCGGGCGGGTCCCACGGCTTGAGCAGGTAGTAGTCGAGCGCGACGTCGTTGATCGCCGCGATCGCCGCCTCGGTGTCGGCGTAGGCGGTCAGCAGGACCCGCTTGGCGTCGGGCACGATCTCGCGGGCCCGGACGAGGTAGTCGGTCCCCGACATCCCGGGCATCCGCTGGTCGGCCACCAGCAGCGCGGTCTGCTCGCCGCGGGTGCGAAGCTGGCCCAGCACGTCGAGCGCGTCGGAGCCCGAGGGCGCCGAGAGCACGCGGTAGCGCTCGCCGAAGCCGCGGCGCAGGTCGCGCGCGACGGCGGCCAGCACGGCGGGCTCGTCGTCGACGGCGACGATCGCGGGACGGCGCTCGCTCACGACAGCCATCCTGCCAGGCGGCGCAACCCGGTCAGGTGGCCTGCTCGATCCCACCCGGGTCGCGATCTGGGGGATCCCCCCTCATGCGCCCGGCGGCGCCCGGGCCGATCCTCGTCGGCGTCAACCACCGACCAGGGAGACGCCCCGTGTTCCGCCATCGCACCCTCACCGTCCTCGCGGCCGTCGCCGGCCTCGCCCTCTCCGGCGCTCCACCGGCGCCCGCCGCGGCCCCGCCGACGTCCCCGGAGATCGTCCCCGGCGTCGCGCTCGTGCGCTTCGACCGCGGGACCGACGAGGCCGCCCGCGCCGCCGCGTTCGCGGCCGCCGACGTCCGCGTCGACCGCGCCATGCTGCTGGAGGACGCCTACGAGGTGGCCTTCGACCGCTCGCGCGACCCGCGCGACGTCGCGCGCGCCCTGTCGGCGCAGCCCGGCGTGCGCTGGGCGGAGCCCGACGTGTACGGGGAGGTCATCGGCGACGTGCCGGACTTCCCGGAGGTCGCGCCCGCCGACCCGCATTTCGCCAAGCAGTGGGGCCTGGAGAACACGGCGAGCCCGGGCGACGACGTCAACGCCCTGCGCGCCTGGGGCATCACCGAGGGCCGCGACGACGTCGTGGTCGCGGTGATCGACACCGGCGTGCAGCTCGACCACCCCGACCTGGCCGCGAACATGTGGCGCAACCCGGGCGAGGACAAGCCCGGCCTGCGCGACAACGGCAAGGACGACGACGGCAACGGCGTCGCCGACGACTGGCGCGGCTGGGACACCGGCACCGACGACCCGGACCCGAGCCCGACCGGCGGCGACGACCACGGCACCCTCGTGGCCGGCGTCATCGGCGCCGACGGCGACGGCACCGGCGTCAGCGGCGTCGCCCGCGACGTGGCGATCATGCCGGTGAAGGTCACGAAGAAGAACAACGCGTTCACCGCCGGGCGCGTCGCCGACGCGATCCGCTACGCGGCCCGCAACGGCGCCGACATCGCCAACGTCTCGCTGTCGGTCGGCATCTACACGCACTCGATCAGCGACGCGATCGGCGACTCGCCCGGGCTGCTGATCGTCGCCGGAGCCGGGAACGCGGGCCTGAGCCTGACCTGGGCGGAGGTGTACCCGTGCGAGGACCCGCGCGACCACGTCATCTGCGTCGGCGCGCACGGCGACGTCGGCGCCCGCGCCGGGTTCAGCAACCACGGCGGCGACGTCGACCTCGCGGCGCCGGGCGTCGGCATCCGCAGCACGACCCTCGGCGGGAGCTGGGCGACGGGGGACGGCACGTCGCTGGCGGCCCCGTTCGTGTCCGGCGCCGCGGCGCTGCTGTGGGCGACCGATCCGCTCGTCCCCGCGTCGCAGCGGATGACCCCGATGCGCGCCCGCCACGACCTGCTCAACTCGGTCGTGTCGGAGCCGTCGCTGGGCCAGGGCCACACGTTCACCGGCGGCCGCCTGGACGCGTTCGCGGCGCTGCGCCTGCGGCCGATCGGCGCGCCCGACGCCGTCACCGTCACCGCGAGCAAGGTCGACAAGATCTGGGCGGCGATCGACGGGAGCGTCGACGACCGGGGCGTCGCGGTGACGCAGATCGGCTACGAGCTGCGCATCGCCGGCAAGCCGGGCCTCGTCGAGGACGTGTGGTGGGAGCGCACCCGTGCGCAGCTGCAGAGCAGCGGCGGGAAGGTCGGCGCGTCGCTCTCGTTCCTGCAGCCCGGGACGACGTACGAGTACCGGTTCAAGGCCCGCAACCCGTGGGGCACCGACCACGGCGCGTGGAGGACGTTCACGACCAAGCCCGAGCCGGTCGACCCGAGCGGTCCGGGCGGGTTCACCAACCCGGTCAAGCCCACGCACTGAGCGACCGGGCGCCGGCGCGACCGCGCCGGCGCCCGCCGCCTCAGGCGGCGACCGCGACCTTCGGCTGCGGCGTGTTGGGCAGCGGCTTGAGGCGCTCGCGGGTGACCTTCGCCAGCCGTCGCTTCAGCCGCCGCAGCTCGCGCTGCTCGCGCTCGTTGCGCTTGTAGCCGGGCGCGGCGATGTTGCGGCGCTCGAGCGGGTCGCGGCGCAGGTCGTACATCTCCCACTGCGCCTTCTCCTTGCCCGCCGGATCCCAGTAGCGCGCGATCTTGTAGCGCTTCTCGCGCAGGCTGACGATGTGGTTGGGCTGGCGCACGTACGGCCCCCGGGCCTGGCCGGCCTGGAAGTCGTCGTAGGTGAAGACGATGCTGTCCTGCACCGGCGCCGTGCTCTGGCCGAGGATCAGGTGCGAGTAGTCGACGCCCTGCCAGTCGGCCCGCGCGCTGCGCGGGGCGCCCAGCAGGCTGGCGATCGTCGGCAGGAAGTCGACGTGGGACACCAGCGCGTCGGAGCGCTTGGGGGTGGGGAACAGCTTCGGGTTGGAGTAGACGAGCGGGACGCGCAGCGTCTCCTCGTAGGCGTTGAAGTTCTTCTGGCGCAGGCCACCGTGCGCCATCCCCATCTCGCCGTGGTCGGACGTGCGCACGACGATCGTGTCGTCGAGCAGCCCGGTCTGGGCCAGCGTGTCGAGCACGTCGACGAGGTAACCGTCGACGAGCTTCATGAGGTTGGCGTAGAAGTTGAGGTAGTTGCGCTTCATCTCGTCGTCCTTCAGCCGGCCGGACAGCGCCATGATCCGGCGGAACGACCGCTGGGCGACGGGCTTGTCGCGCAGGTCCTCGTGGACGGTCTCGGGCAGCTCGATCTCGCCCTCCAGCCACGACGCGTCGTAGCCGGCCGCCTCGAGGTTGCGCGGGTACATGAGCACGTCGTGGGGGTTGACGAGCGAGACGATCAGGAAGAACGGCTGCTGCTGGGCGGCGTGGCTCGTCAGGTACTGGATGACGCCCTCCTGGCCGGCCGCGGCGTCGCCGGTGCCGGACATGTAGCGGCCGTCGTTGTCGTAGACGCCGCCACCCTCCTGGGGGATGTCCTGGTTGGCGCCCGCGTCCGGCGGGTTCCAGCGCCCGAAGCCGTACTTGGCGACGTCCTCGGGGGTGAACTCGCTGCCGGCCGGCTTGCTGAGGTGCCACTTGCCCTTGTAGACGACGTTGTAGCCCGCGGCCGACATGACCGTGCCGATGTTCTTGAAGTCCGTCGGCAGCTCGACCTGCGGGTACTGGTCGTCGGGCATGTCCTCCTCGAGCGTGTACTTCACGCCGTGCTGGGCCGGGTAGTAGCCGGTCAGCAGCGTGGAGCGCGCCGGGGAGCACATGCACGCGTTGCTGAAGGCGTTCTCGAACGTGATCCCGTTGGCCTGCATCCGGGTGAGGCCGGGCAGGTTGCGCTCCGCCCAGCCGCGCGGGAAGTGCTGGATCGCGCGCTCCTGGTCGGTGATGAACAGGACCACGTTCTTGCCGGCGGCGCTGGGTCCGCTCTGGGCGTTCGCGGCGGCGCGGGTGAGCAGCAGCGCCGGGGCGGCCGCGGCGGCGGACTGGAGCAGCTGTCGTCGGTTCAGCATCCTGCGTCTCCCTCTAGATGACAGACAGTCATCGACACGATAGCGGGTCATCCGGACCCGTGGGGCGACACCGGCCCCTCGTGGTCGTCGCGGGCCATTATCGCGGCGCGGCCGGGCGCGGCAAGCCGCCCTGACCGTGCCCGGACACCCGCCCGTGCTTACATCCCCGGGATGCCCTCGGACATCGATCGCGCCGCGGCCGCCCTCGCGGCCCGCGTCCCCGAGCCGCTGCGACCGCTGGCCCGGCTCGCCTACGACCTGCGCTGGTCGTGGATGCCCGGCGCCGCGGAGGTGTTCGCGTCCATCGATCGCGAGCGCTGGGAGCGCTCCGGGGCCAACCCCGTCGTGCTGCTCCTCACCGCTGACACCGAGGCGCTCGAGGCCGCGGCCCAGGACGCCGGGCTCATCGCGCGCATCGACGACCTGTGCGCGCGCGTCGCCGCCGAGCGCGAGCGGCCCGCGCCCGAGGGCGGGCCGGGCACCGTCGCGTTCTTCTGCGCCGAGTACGCCGTCCACCGCTCGCTGCCGATCTACTCGGGCGGCCTGGGCGCCCTCGCCGGCGACCTGCTCAAGCAGGCGTCCGACCAGGCCGTCGACCTCGTCGCGGTCGGCCTGCTGTACCGCGAGGGGTACTTCCGCCAGCGGATCGACGCGACCGGCTGGCAGCAGGAGTCGTGGATCGACCGCGATCCGCACCGCCTGGCGACCGTGCCGGTCACCGGGGCCGACGGCGCGCCGGTCGTCGTCCGCGTGCCGATCGGCGAGCGCGAGGTCGCCGCGCAGGTGTGGCGCGTCCAGGTCGGCCGCGTGCCGCTGTACCTGCTCGACACCGACCGGCCCGAGAACGACCCGGTCGACCGCTGGATCACCGCCCGCCTGTACGTCGGCGACCCCGAGATCCGCCTCGCCCAGTACCTCGTCCTCGGGGTCGGCGGCGTGCGCGCGCTCGCGGCGCTCGGCATCGCGCCGCGCGTGCTGCACCTCAACGAGGGCCACGCCGCGTTCGCGAGCCTGGAGCTCGTCGGCCAGGAGCTGCGCAACGGCGCCGACCTCGACGGCGCGCTCGCGGCGGCCCGCTCGCGCACGGTCTTCACCACCCACACGCCGGTGCCGGCGGGCAACGACACCTACGCGCCCGAGCGCGTCGCCGCGTCCGTCGGCCCGCTGGCCGACCGCACCGGGCTCGGCGTCGACGGGCTGCTGCGCCTCGGGCGCACGAACCCCGACGACGGCGGCGAGCCGTTCGGCGTCACCCAGTTCGCGCTGCGCACCAGCCGCACCGCCAACGGCGTCAGCCGCCGCCACGGCGAGGTCGCCCGCCAGATGTGGCAGGGCCTGTGGCCCGGCCGCGACGTCGACTCGGTCCCGATCGGCTCGGTCACCAACGGCGTCCACGTGCCCACGTGGGTGGGCGCGCCGATGCGCGAGCTGCTGGACCGCCACCTGGGCGACGGCTGGTGGCACCGGGCCGCCGACCCCGCGACGTGGGAGCCGCTGGACCGCATCCCCGACGAGGAGCTGTGGCGCGTCCGCGGCGAGCAGCGCCGCGCGCTGATCGAGCACGCTCGCCGGCGGGGCGTCCGCGAGCGCCTGGCGCGCGGCGACACGCTCGAGTACGCGCGCTCGGCCCAGGCGCTGGACCCCGAGGTGCTCACCCTCGGCTTCGCGCGGCGCGCCGCCACGTACAAGCGGGTGGCGCTGCTGCTCTCGCAGCTCGACGCCAACCTGCAGCTGCTGAACGCCGACCGTCCGATCCAGC
>DATMSA010000193.1:0-7892 GCA_035565675.1 Capillimicrobium sp.
ACCCGCCGGCGAGGAGCCGCCCGCGGAGGAGCCGCCCGCGGAGGAGCCGCCGGCCGAGGAGCCGCCGGCCGAGGAGCCGCCGGTCCAGGAGCCGCCCGTCGAGGAGCCGCCGCCCGCGCCGCCGGCCCCCGCGCCCGAGCCGCCTCCGGTCACCGAGGTCCTGCTGCCGCTGGACGTGCCCGAGGACGAGACGGCGCCGCCGTCGACCTCGGCCCCGTCCGAGACCGCGACCGAGTCGACGGTGACGGCGCCGCCGCCCTCGGAGCCCACCGAGCCGACCGATCCGCCCCCGGCGCCCGCCGAGGTCCCGGTCGAGATCGTGCTCGAGACCGAGGCGCCGCCCGAGCCCGCGCCCGCCGCGGCCGAGCCGACCGCCGCCGACGCGCCCGCGCCGGAGGCCGACCCGGCCGCCGCCGAGCCCGCGCCCGCCCCCGCCGAGTAGCCCACCATTGTCAGCTCGCGATCGCTATGCGATCGCGATCCGACAACGGCACGCGCGCGGCGCGGTGTCGCGCGAGCGTGGGGCTCAGCAGCTCGCGCCGCCCCACGCCCGGCAGGCGAGGACGATCCCGTCGTACGTGCGCAGGCGCGCGACGCCGCCGGTGTTGCGCAGCGCCCCGGGGCCGATCGGCCAGAAGCGGTCCAGGCGCGTGTCGTCGCGCGGCGACCCCTCCAGCCGCAGCCGCAGCGTCTCGCCGGGCTCCACGATCGACCCGGGGCCGAACGCGTACGCCCGCGCGCCGACCGACAGCTCGTAGCCGTCGAGGTCGACGGGATGGTCGGCGTCGGAGCGGATCGACACCTGCTCGCGGCCCGACGGCTGCACCCGCAGCTCGAACCGCCCGACGTTCGGGTCGGCGCAGTCCACCCGGCACGGGTAGATCATCCAGGCGCGCAGGTTGCCGTGCGGGTCGAAGAGGTAGGCGCCGTCGCCGGTCCCGCGCGCCGGGTCGACGTTGTTGAAGATCCCGCGGTCCAGCCCCCACGTCAGCAGGGAGCCGGAGCCCTGGCCGACCTGCACGGTGATCGTCCCGCCCGGCGGCACGACGGTGTCGGCCGGGAACCAGAACCGCTGCAGGCTCGAGTCGCGCAGCACCCAGCCGCCGAGCGACACCGGCGCGGTGTCGAGGTTGCGGATGCGCACCCACTCGTCGTCGGGCCGGCGGCTGTCGTTGCCGTCGGCGTCCCAGTGGACCCACAGCTTCAGCGCGGCCGGCGGCGCCCCGCCGCAGTACGTCGGGTTCCACAGGTTCACGCCGGCCTTCGCGGCGGCCTGCGACGTCGCGTTGTAGGTCTCGTTCCACGCCCACTCGCCGCTGTGCGGGAGCCACAGCGCGTGGCCCTCGGCGAGCATCACGCGGCCGACGTCGATCCACTGGCCGTCGATGAACACGGCGACCGAGCGGCGCAGGCGCCCGCGCGAGCGGTGGTCGGGGTTCTGGGCGGTCAGGCGCACGATGCCGCCCGACGCGGCGACCAGCTCCTCCAGCCGCGCGGTCGCCTCGAGCGCGTGACACTCGCCCTGGCGGATCTCGCGGCGGTGGCTGTAGACCGTCTGCTCCATCGCCTGGATGCCGGCGATGCGCACGCGGGCGGTCTCGGTCGTCAGGTCGTCGTGGAAGTCGACGTCGAGCGTGTCGCCGTCGGAGATGTGCGTGACGGTGCCCGTCCACGACCAGCACAGCGGCTCGGGACGGTCCGGCAGGCAGGGGACCTGCTCGACGACGGCGCCGGCGGGACCGGCGGTGGCAAGGGCCGCGCCGACGGCGGCGGCGAGGAGGAGGACGGCACGGATCATCGCCTGGGTCATCGGCATATCGAGAACCCTGCACGAGCGGCTATGTTGCGCGCCGCGTGCCGAAGGTGTCCGTCATCGTGCCGGTCTACAACCCCGGCTCCAACATCGACGACCTCATCCGGACGGTCCTGGATCAGTCGATGCCCGCCGAGGACTACGAGGTCGTGTTCGTCGACGACGGCTCGACCGACGACACGCCCGCGCGGCTCGACGCGCTCGCCGCCGAGCACGCCAACGTCCAGGCGATCCACATCCCCAACTCGGGCTGGCCGGGGCGCCCGCGCAACGTCGGCACCGACGCGGCCAGCGGCGAGTACGTGCTGTACGTCGACAACGACGACTGGATCGGCCACGAGGCGCTCGAGCGCTGGTACGCGAAGGCGAAGGCCGACGACGCCGACGTCGTCGTCGGCAAGGTCGTGGGCCACGGCAAGTTCGTCCCGCGCCCGCTGTTCCGGCGCAACCGCAGCAACGTGACGCTCGAGTGGCCGCCGCTGATCACGCTGCTGTCGCCGCACAAGCTGTTCCGCCGCGCGTTCCTGGCCGAGCACGGCATCCGCTTCCCCGAGGGGCGCCGCCGCCTCGAGGACCACGTCTTCGTGATGCACGCGTTCTTCCATGCCCGGTCGATCTCCGTCCTCGCGGACTATCCCTGCTACCACTGGATGCTGCGCGACGCCAGCGCCTCGTTCGCGCGCATGGACCCGCACGGCTACTTCGCCAACCTGCGCGAGGTCCTCGACCTCATCGAGGAGCACACCGAGCCCGGGCCGCTGCGCGACGAGCTGTTCGTGCACTGGTACCGCGGCAAGCTGCTCAAGCGCGTCGGCGGCGGCTCGTTCTCGCGCCGCCAGGAGGCCGACCCGGAGTACAACCGCGAGCTGTACGAGGTCATCCACGAGCTCGCCCACGAGCGCTTCGGGCCCAGCCACGAGGCGCTGCTGCCGTTCCACCTGCGCGTCCGCTCGCGGTTGCTGCGCGACGGCGACTTCGAGGGCCTGAAGCTGCTGGCCGACTTCGAGATGCAGCTCAAGGCCCGCGGCCGCGTGCGCGTCGCGCCCCGCGACGGCGGCCTGGCGCTCGACGCCGAGGCGACGATCGAGGGCGCCACCCAGCCGCTGGCGTTCCGGCGCGACGGGGACCGCCTGCGCTGGCTCGCGCCGCCCGAGCTCGAGCGGCGGCTGCCCGAGGACGCGCTCGACGCCACCGAGCGCTTCGACCGCAGCACGCTCCAGCTCCTGCTGCAGGCCAAGGGCGACGGCGCCGAGTTCCTCGTCGGCGGGCGCAGCGAGCTGCGCCTCGACGACGACGGGCGCGCGATCCTGACCGTGCGGACCACGCTCGACCCCGCCACCGCCGCCGGCGGCGGTCCGCTGCCGGCCGGCGACTGGGGGCTGCTGGGCAACCCGATCGTCGGCGGCTTCACCCGGACCGCCTCGCTGCGCCGCGACCCCGGCAAGCGCGCGGTGAAGCTGACCGTCGACGCCGACGGGCGGATCGCCGACACGACGCCGCCCACCCCCGCGCCCGCGCCGCAGACGCCGTCGGTGCGGCTCAAGCGGCGCGTCAAGCGGCTGCTGCGCCGGTGAGCGCGGTGACGCCGGCGCTCACCGTCCGCCGCGTCGAGGTCCTCGACCGCCACCGGCTGCTGCTCGCCGGCCGCGGGTCGGGGGAGCTCGTCCTCGACGGCCCCGGCGGCGCTCGCGAGACCATCCCGGCCGTGCCGGCCGTCGACGGCGGCGACGCCGAGGCGCTGGTCGACCTGGCCGCGCTCGCCCCGGGCGCGTGGACGCTGCGCGCCCCGCTCGACCCCGAGGCCAAGCTGCCCGGCGCCGCCGTCGTCCCGACGCCCACCGGGCTGCGCCGCGTGCGCGCCCGCCGCGGCGACGACGGCGCGCTGCGCCTCGACCTGCGCGCCGCCGGCCCGCACGCCGAGCTCGAGCACGTGGCCGTCCACGACGACGGCGCCGTCACCGTCGAGGTCGAGGCCGACGGGGAGCGCCTCGTCGCCCGTCGCCGCGACGGCGGGGAGGAGGTGGCCGTCGACGCCGCGCCCGCCGGCGCCGGCCGCGTCGCCGCCCGCCTCGACCTCGCCCGGCTGCGCCCGGCCGGGATCTGGGACCTGTGGCTCGACGACCGCCGCATCGGCCGCCACCTCGACGACCTCCCCGGCAAGCGCGACGCGCTCGCCTACCCGGTGCTCCCGGCCGGCGATCTCGAGGCGCGCCCCTACCTCACCGTCGAGGACAACCTCTCGATCCGCGTCGCGCCCGCGGGGACCGCGCCGCCGCTGCCGGAGCTCTCGCTCGGCCGCGTCTCGCTGCGCCGGCGGCTGCTGCGCCCGCTCGCGCTCGCCGTCCACCACGCCGGCATGCGCCTGCTCCCGGCGCTCGCCGGCCGCGCGCGCGACGGCGACGACCACCAGGTCCGGATCCTGCTCACGCACGCGTGGGGGATGGGCGGCACGATCCGCACGACGCTCAACCTCGCCGAGCACCTCGCCGGCCGCTACGACGTCGAGCTGCTCAGCCTCGTGCGCCGCCGCGACGAGCCGTTCTTCGCGCTGCCGCCCGGCGTGACGGTGAACGCGGTCGACGACCGCCGAGAGCCGCCGCGGTCCCGGCTCGCGCGCCTCGCCGCCCGGCTGCCCAGCGTCCTCATGCACCCCGACGACTTCGTGTTCGCCGACGCGACCCTGCTCACCGACATCCGCCTCGCGCGCCGCCTGCGCGGCCTGCGGGGCGGAGCGCTGATCGCCACGCGCCCGGCCTTCGCGCTGCTCGTCGCGCGGCTGGCGCCCGCCGACGTCGTCACGATCGCCCAGGAGCACATGAACTTCCGCGCGCACCGGCCGGGCCTCGCCCGCCAGGCGCGCCGCCACTTCCACCGCCTCGACGCGCTGGCCGTCCTCACCGAGGGCGACCGCGCCGACTACGACGCGATGCTCGAGGGCACCGCCACCCAGGTCGTGCGGATCCCGAACGCGGTGCCGCGCCTGGACGGGGGCGTCGCGGCGCTGGAGGAGCCCGTCGTCGTCGCCGCCGGGCGGCTGAACTCGCAGAAGGGCTTCGACCTGCTGATCGCCGCGTGGCGGCGCGTCGCCGAGCGCCACCCCGACTGGCAGCTGCGCATCTACGGCCGCGGCTCCGAGCGCGCCGCCCTGCAGCGGCTGATCTTCGAGGCCGGCCTGCAGGAGCGCGTGCTGCTGATGGGCGCCACGCGGCGGCTGGGCGAGGCGCTGGAGCGCGCGTCGATCTTCGCGCTCAGCTCCCGCTTCGAGGGCTTCGGGATGGTGCTCGTCGAGGCGATGAGCCGGGGCGTGCCGGTCGTGAGCTTCGACTGCCCGCGCGGGCCGTCGGAGATCGTCGGCGACGGCGTCGACGGGCTGCTCGTGCCCGCCGAGGACGTCGACGGCCTCGCCGACGCGCTGTGCGCGCTGATCGAGGACCCGGCGCGCAGGCGGGCGATGGGCCGCGCCGCGCTCGACAAGGCGGCCCGCTACGACGCCGCCGCCATCGGTCGCGAGTGGGAGGCGCTGCTCGACAACCTCCTCGGGCGGCGACACGCGATCTTCTAGCCTCGCGTCCTCCGTTTCGATGCCCTCGCCCGCCGCGCCACAGCCGCAGACCACCGCGATCGTCCTCGTCGCCGCCGCGACCGACGAGGGCGCCCCCGCGGCGCTGCTGCGCTGGGACGACACGACGATCCTGCGGCGCCTGCTCGACCAGCTCGCGAGCCTCGCGATCGCCCGGGTGCACGTGCTGACCCGGCCGGCGTTCGCCGACGCGGTCGACGCGGAGCTGGGCGCATTCACCGGCGCCCCGGCCGAGCTGCACGTCACCGCCGACGTCGCCGCCGACCTGCGCGAGATCGCCGCCGTGGCGGGCCATCGCGGCGCCGGCGCCCCCGGGACGCTCGTCGTCGTCAACGGCGACGTCGTCACGCACCGCGAGGCGCTCGCCGGCCTGCTCGCGGACCCGCGCGTGACGACCGGAGTCCTCAGCACCGGCGGGCGGACGGGCCGGCCGTTCACGTTCCGGATCCGCTCGCGCCGCGGGCGGGTCGTCGGCGCCGGCTCGCCCTACCACTACTGCCACCACACGACCGGCGGCTTCCTCGGCGTGCTGAAGATCGCCCCGGCGGAGCGCGCGCTCGTCGCCGCCGCCTGCGAGGAGCTGGCGCCGCTCGTCGCCGACCCGCCCGCCTCCTGGCTGGAGGAGCTCGAGCACAAGGAGATCCGCTGGCGCCTGTCGCTGGCGCGCACGCACCTGGTGGAGGGCGACGGCGCGCCGCGCGGACCGCACGACGGGGAGGCCGGCCTGCCGCGGGTCGACCCGTCCGAGTCGATCGACGTCGCCGTGCTCGACGCGGTCGAGCTGCCCGCCGAGCGCATCGACGAGCTGCGCCGCCGCCTGGCCGCCGGGCGCGAGGACGCCTCGGCGCTCGTGCTCGTCGGGATGGTGCGGGCGGGCGCGCCGATCGGCAACAGCTACCTGCGCGAGCTGTTCTGGGCCCGGCCGCTGTCGGAGGCCGACGTCGCTCGCGCGCGCGAGGACATCCTCCTCTACGACGAGGACAAGGTCCTGCTGGACTCCGCGGTCAAGGGCACCGACGGCTTCTTCACGACGTTCTTCGTCAGCCCCTACTCGCGCTACATCGCCCGCTGGGCGGCGCGGCGCGGCCTCACGCCCAACCAGGTCACGACGTTCTCGCTGCTGCTCGGCATCCTCAGCGCGGCCGGCTTCGCGACCGGCGAGCGCTGGGGGCTGATCGCCGGCGCGGTGCTGCTGCAGCTCGCGTTCACGTTCGACTGCGTCGACGGCCAGCTCGCCCGCTACACGCGGCAGTTCTCCAAGCTCGGCGCGTGGCTGGACTCGGTGTTCGACCGCGCCAAGGAGTACGTCGTGTTCGCCGGCCTGGCGATCGGCGCCTCGCGCACCGGCGACCCGGTGTGGGTGCTGGCCGGCTGCGCGCTCATGCTCCAGACCATCCGCCACACGTTCGACTTCTCGTTCGCCGCCGCGGCGCACCAGATGATCTCGGCCACGCAGCCGCCGCCGGTCGCGCAGGCCTGGGACAGCCTGACGAAGCCGCCGCACCCGCTGGCGCCGCGGCCGGACGGGGCCGCCGCGCGCACGGCCGACGGCGAGCGGCTGCCGCTGCCGCAGCGGGTCGCGGCCGGCGCGCTGGCGACCTGGCGGGCGCTGGACCGCCTCGGCCCGACGATCTGGCTGAAGCGGATCGTCGCCTTCCCGATCGGCGAGCGCTTCGCCGCGATCTCGATCACCGCCGCGATCTGGTCGGCGCACACGACGTTCGTCGTCCTGCTCGCGTGGGGCGGCTTCGCGGGGCTGTACGCGCTCGCCGGGCGGCTGCTGAGGTCGATCGCGCGATGAGCACGCTGGCCACCTACCGCGACGACGGCCCGCTCGCCGCGCTGCTCGGGCGCCTGGGCGCCGCGATCCCGCTGTGGCCGGCGGTGCTCGTGACGATCGGCCTGCTGCCGGCCGCCGTCGTGATCGTGCTCGAGGGCGACGGCGCCTCCGAGGGGCTCGCCGGCGCCTGCGCCGCCTGGCTCATCCTGCTGGGCGGCGTCTCGCGCGGCCGCCCGCTCGACGACCGCCTGCGCTGGATGGTCCCGGCGCTGCTGCGCCTGGGCGAGTACGGGACGATCATCTGGCTGTGCGCGATCGCCGGCGGCGCCGCGCCCGCCGGCGCGTTCGCGCTGCTGGCCGTCGCCGCCTTCCGCCAGTACGACCTGGTCTACCGGCTGCGCACCCGCGGCGCCACGCCGCCGGCGTGGACGGCCGCGGTCTCGCTCGGCTGGGAGGGGCGCATCGCGCTCACCTGGGTCCTGCTGGCGGCCGACCTGCTGCCGGGCGCGCTCTACGCGGTCGCCGGCGTGCTCGCCGTCCTGCTCGTCGGCGAGTCCGTCCGAAGCTGGACATCATCCCTGCGGGTCGACGCGCCCGCCGTGTACGAAGACGAGGAGGACGAAGCCGCATGATCGGCATGGTGCTCGCCGCCGGCTGGGGCAGTCGCCTCGCGCCGCTGACCGACGAGCTGCCCAAGACGCTGCTGGAGGTCGACGGGG
>DATMSA010000194.1:0-1941 GCA_035565675.1 Capillimicrobium sp.
CGACCCGTCGGGGGTCACCGCGACCGAGTTGGGGCCGAGGAGCGCGCGGGCCGGGCCGCACCCCGCCACCAGGCCGGCGGCCAGGCAGCCGGCGCCGTCGCCGAGCTGGGTCAGGGCGCCCGTGCCGGCGTCGCGCGAGAACGTCAGCACGGCGTTGGCCAGGGCGCTGGCGACGTGGACGGTCGATCCGTCGGGGCTGACCGCGAGCCCCTCGGGCGCGGTCAGCGCCAGCGCGGGCGCGCACCCGTCGGCGGCGTCGGCGGCGACGCATCCGGCCGCGCCCGCGGCCTGCGTGAGCGCGCCGGTGGCGGCGTCGCGGGCGAGCACGGCGATCGCGTTGCCGTGGAACGCGGCGACGTACACGTTGCGCCCGTCGGGGCTGACGGCGACCGCGTCGGCGCCCGCCAGCGCGCGGCCCGGCCGGCAGCCGTCGACCGCGCTCGCGGCCAGGCACCCGTCGGCGACCTGCGTCAGCCCGCCGGTGCTCGCGTCGCGCGCGAACGCGGCGACCGAGCTGCTGCCGCGCGCGGTGGCGTAGACGGTCGCGCCGTCGGGGCTGACCGTCACGGAGTTCGGGCCGTCGAGCCCCACCGCGGGGGCGCAGCCCTCGGCGCCGCCGGCGGCGACGCACCCCGCCGCGCCGTCGGGCTGGGTCAGGACGCCGGTCCGCGCGTTGCGGGCGAAGACGGCGATCGCGTCGCTCGACGAGGAGGCGACGTAGACGTGGCGGCCGTCGGGGCTGATCGCCAGCGCGTTGGACCCCATGAACGGCGCCGGGCCGCCCAGGCCGCGGGCGGCGGCGCAGCGACGCCCGGCGAGGCGGCCGGAGCGATCGGCGACGCACCCGCGCGCGCCCGGGAGCTGGGTCAGCGCGCCGGTGGCCTCGGCCGCCCGCTGGCCGCGGTCACCGGGCGCGGCGGACGCCGCCGGTGCGGTGGCGAGGAGGGCGAGGCCGAGCGCGGCGGTGACGGCGGCGCGGAGACGGGATGCGGTGCGGGAGCTCATGGCCGATCCTGGTCGCAGTACAGTGACAGCGCGTCATCATGGCACAGATCGCGGACGCGCGCGACGGTCAGACCGGCTGGCCGCCGATGTCGGCGCGGCCGTCGGCCACGAGCGCGCGCAGCGAGTCGCGCAGCGCCTCCAGCGACGTGTATCGCGGCCGATAGCCGAGGACCGTGCGCGCGCGGTCGATGCTGGCGTCGTCGCCGTGCACGTGGTTGAGCACGCCCATCCCGAGCCCGGGCAGCGCGAGCGGCTCGCCCGTCGCCAGGCGCCGCCACACGTCGAGGTCGCGGTTGCCGGCCGGCGTGATCGACACCCACGGGCCGGTGATGTGCCCGGGGTGCAGGACGATCGCGGGCACGCCGCCGGCGAGCGTCTCGCGGTGCAGGAGCGCCTCGATCCGGGCCTTGTGAATGCCGTACTCCCCG
Source organism: Capillimicrobium sp. (assembly GCA_035565675.1). GTDB lineage: Bacteria > Actinomycetota > Thermoleophilia > Solirubrobacterales > Solirubrobacteraceae > Capillimicrobium. The sequence continues at coordinate 1,434 of DATMSA010000194.1, forward strand.
TAGGCGGTGCGCGGGTCGTCCTCGGTCACCGGGACGGTCGCGACGCGGCCGTGGACCCAGATCGTGCCGCAGTGCAGGAGCAGCGGCCGGGTCGGGCGCAGCGCGTCGACGAGCTGCTGCGCCGACTCGGGCGTGAAGCACACGAGGTCGACGACCGCGTCGGGCCGCAGCGCGGCGATTCGGGCGCCGAAGGTCCCGGCCGCGTCCTCGGCGTCGCGGTCGGCGACGACGCGCTCCACCTGCTTCCACTCGGGCGCGGGGACGTACGGCTCGCGCGAGCCGCGGCTGACCGCGACCACCTCGTGCCCGGCGCGGACGAGCCGCGGGACGAGGTACGTGCCGATGTGGCCGGTGGCCCCGATGACGACGACGCGGCTCATGGCGCGATCCTACGGCCCCGGCGCCCGGCGCCGGGGGAAGCGGCGGCCCGGCGTCCGGCGCAGCACCGCACGCCATGGACGGAATGCCGGCGTAACTCCGGGGCCGGCCGGGGGTTGGTCCCCCCAAT
>DATMSA010000195.1:0-2455 GCA_035565675.1 Capillimicrobium sp.
GCCGGGTGGGCGTGGCCCTGGACCATCGAGCCGAAGCCGTTGTGGAAGTCCCACATCTCGTTGCCGTCGACGTCCCACACCTTCGGGCCGTCGCCGCGCTCGAGGTAGATCGGCCACGGGTCGCGCACCTGGTAGGAGGAGGCGACGCCGGCCGCCAGCGGCGTGCGCGCCCGCTCGAACATGCGCTTGGAGGCCTGCGTGCGCTCGTCGAGGCGGCGGGCCTCGCGCTCGGTCAGCTCCGCGATGCGCTCGCGGGAGATCGTGATCGTGTCGGTCGGGCTCATGGGGTCCTGGGTCACTCCCCGAGGTTGAACATGACGTGCTTGATCCGCGTGTACTCCTCGAGGGCGTACGCGGAGAGGTCCTTCCCGTAGCCGGACTGGCCGAAGCCGCCGTGCGGCATCTCCGACAGGAACGGGATGTGGTCGTTGACCCACACGCAGCCGAAGTTCAGCTCGCGCGTGAAGCGCATCGCCTGGGCGACGTCGCGGGTCCAGACCGAGGCCGACAGGCCGTAGGCGGAGTCGTTGGCCCAGGCCAGCGCCTGGTCGGCGTCGGCGGCGCGCTGGACCGAGACGACCGGCCCGAACACCTCCTGCTGGACGATCTCGCTGTCCTGCGCGGGGCCGGCGACGACGGTGGGCGCCACGAAGAAGCCGCGCTCGCCGACCGGGCCGCCTCCGGTGAGGACCTCCGCCCCGGCGGCCGCGGCGCGCTCGACGAAGCCGAGCACGCGCTCGCGCTGGCGCGCCGAGATGACCGGGCCGAGCTCGACGCCCTCGTCGGCGGGGTCGCCGACGACGAGCGACTCGGCCGCCGGCACGAGCGCCTCCAGGAGCCGATCGTAGGTCTTCTCGGTGGCGATGACGCGGCAGGCCGCGGTGCAGTCCTGCCCGGCGTTGTAGAACGACGACAGCCGCAGGTTGGCCGCGACGGCCTCGACGTCGGCGTCGTCGAGCACGACGACCGGCGCCTTGCCGCCGAGCTCGAGGTGCACGCGCGCCAGCGTGTCGGCGGCGGCGCGGGCGATCGCCTTGCCGGTGCCGACCGAGCCGGTGAGCGACACCATCCGGATCGCGGGGTGGGTCACGAGCGTGGTGCCGACCGGGTCGCCGTGGCCGGTGACGACGTTGAACACGCCGGCCGGCAGGACGTCGAGCGCCAGCTCGGCCAGGCGGATCGTCGTCAGCGGCGTCAGCTCCGACGGCTTGAGGACGATCGTGTTCCCCGCCGCCAGCGCCGGGGCGATCTTCCAGATCGCCATCGCCAGCGGGTAGTTCCAGGGCGTGATCTGGCCGACGACCCCGACCGGCTCGCGGCGGATCATCGACGTGTAGCCGTCCATGTACTCGCCGGCGGCCTTGCCCTCGAGCACGCGCGCGGCCCCGGCGAAGAAGCGCAGGTGGTCGGCGCAGAGCGGGATCTCCTCGGCGGCCGCGGCCCGCGGCTTGCCGGCGTCGCGCGACTCGAGGTCGGTCAGCTCGTCGGCGTGCGCGTCGAGCCGATCGGCGAGGTCGAGCAGCGCTTGGGCGCGCGTGGCCGGCGTCGTGCGGCCCCAGGCGGGCGCGGCGGCGACCGCCGCCTCGACGGCGCGGGCGACGTCGTCGGCGTCGCCCTGCGGGACGCGGGCGATGACCTCCTCGGTGGCCGGGTCGATGACGTCCTCGAGCCGCCCGGCGACGGAGGGCACCGCCTCGCCGCCGACGACGTTGCCGAGGGTGATCTGCTCGGTGGCGCTCATGACGGCCCATTGTCGCCCAATCGAACGAGGTTCGAGAACCGACAGGGCGTCGGGGCCAGGGTGGCCCGGTGGGACGAGGTGTGTGGCGGATAGGCTGGCGCGCCCCGTGCTCGCCGCAGCAGTCACCGAGGGCTGGAGCGACCTGTTCGTCGCGGTCGCCGGCGCGTCCGCCGCGCTCGCGGGCCTCGTGTTCGTGGCGGTGTCGATCAACGTCGAGCGCATCCTCGGCTACCCCGGGCTGCCCGAGCGCGGCCTGGTCACCGTGCTCCTGCTGATCGGCGTGCTGATCGTGGCGCTGATCGCGCTCGTGCCCGATCAGTCGCGTACGGCGCTCGGCGCCGAGCTGCTGGGCGTGTCCCTCGCGCTGGTCGCCGCCGTCGCGACGCTGACGCTCGTCCCCCACGAGCGCTCACACCGGGGCAGCGCGCTGCTCGTCGCGCTGGCCGGCAGCGTCCCGCTCGCGGCCGGCGCCGTCGTGGTCCTGGCCGGCGGCAGCCTCGGGGTGCTGCTCGGCGCGATCGTGGTGACGCTGCTGGGCGCGGTGCTGAACGCCTGGGTCCTGCTGGTCGAGATCCTGCGCTGATATGGGCGTCGGTTTGTCAAGCGGGCGTGGTCAGGCGCGTCCGCTTGGCGGCCGTGGCTGTGGTTGTGTGGGTCGGGTGCTCGAGGGGTCGCCGCCGCTGCGCGACGACGGATCTGGCTGATATTCGCGGG
>DATMSA010000196.1:0-17814 GCA_035565675.1 Capillimicrobium sp.
GCGCGCAGGCTCTCGAGCACCCAGCGCAGCTCGCCGAGCGCCTCGCCGCTGGCGTCCTTGATCGCCGCCAGCGCGGCGCGCGCCTCCTCGGGCCGGCGGTCGATCAGGTGCAGCCCGACGCTCGCGCGCACGTTGATGAGCGAGATGTTGTGGGCGAGGACGTCGTGCAGGTCGCGGGCGATCCGCAGGCGCTCGTCGGACCGGCGGCGGCGGCGCTCCTCGTCGGCGTGGGCGCGGCGCCCGCGGACGACCTCGGCCACCGCGACGAGCGCCAGCAGCCATGCGGCCAGGCCGGCCGCCTGCGCCCACGAGGGGTCGTCGACGACCGCGATCGCGTACCCGACGACCAGGAACGCGGCGCCCACGCGCCGGTGGCCGCGCACCTGGACGGTGAGGAAGGCGACGATCAGCGCCGGCCAGATCGGGCCCATGTGGTAGCCGGCCAGCAGGTAGCCGAACGTGGCCGCGAAGACGATCGCGAGGACCGGGATCGGCCAGCGCCGGCGGCCGGCGAGCGCGAGCCCGCTGACGGCCAGCAGCACCGTGCCCAGCGGCGCCACGTCCTCGCCGTCCTCGTGGGTGATCGCGGCGGTGATCGCCACCTGGAAGGCGGCGACGGCGATGGCCAGCAGCAGGTCGGCCGCCCACGCGGGCGGGCGCGCGGTCGTCCACCAGGGGGCGTGGGCGCGATCGGACACGGGCCCCGCCAGCGTACGTCCGGCGCGCCGGATCCGCATACCCCCGCGGGCGGCTTCGGCGCGTACGCCCGCGGGCGCAGCGCGGGCTACCGCGGGCGGGCGCCGCGCACGACCATCAGCCCGACCAGGCGCGAGACGACCATCGCGACGTAGGCGACGCCCGCGATCTGCTCGATCATCACCACGGCGCGGCCGAACGGCCGCACGGGCACGACGTCGCTGAGCCCGGTGCTCGACAGGGTCGTGAAGCTCAGGAACAGGAGCTCCATCCACGTGCGGTCGGCCTCCGGGTCGCCGGTGCCGGCGAACGTGCCCGGCGCGACGGCCTGCACGACGACGAACAGGTACGCGAAGCCCCACGCCACGAGCGTGAACGTGGCGCCGACCGCGTACAGCTCGTCGCGGGTGACCTCGTGGTCGCCGACCATGTAGGCGATCAGCGCCCCGGCCGCGTAGAAGTAGAGGACCGCCTCCAGCGCCGACGAGTACGGCAGCAGCGTGTCGGTGCGCGTGATCGCCTGGATCACCAGCAGGACGGTCGCGGGCGCCCCGAGCGCCACGCCGATCCACGTGAACGCCGGCGAGCTGCGGACCGCGAGCACGACCAGTGCCAGCACGAGGATGCCGAACGCGCTGAACAGCGAGCGCCCGACCTCGCGGTCCTCCATGAACGGGTACAGCAGCAGGCCGCCGAGCTGGACGGCCAGCAGGATCGCCGACGGCTGGCGGCGCGCGAACCCGAGCACGGCGGACGCGACGGACACGGCGCCAACCTAGACGCCGTGCCCGACGTGATCAGCGCGCGGTCAGGCGCGCTGGGCGGAGCGCAGCCAGCGCTCGAGCGCGTGGTGCCCGGCGGCGGTCAGGACGCCGTCGGCGTCGACCCAGTCGCGGACGCGCAGCTCGCGGGCGAGGCCGAGCGCGTCCTGCGGCGCCGGGCCCTCGCCCCGCACCGCGAACGTGCCGGTCCCCGGCTCCAGGCTCCAGCGGCCCGAGTCCAGGGCCGCGAGCGCGACCCCCTGCTCGGCGGTCGGCAGATCCAGCGGATGCGGCGCGGCCCGGTCCAGCGGGTCGTCGGCGACGACCGTCGCCGGCTCGGCGTCCTCCTCGAACGTCGTCGTCGTCTCCTCGACGCGCTCGACCTGGATGCGCAGCCACTGGCTGGCGCCGTCGAACCACTCGCGCGCCTGGTCGGGATCGACCCCGGCGTTGCGGGCGAGCTCGTCGAGGTCGATCTCGGAGATGCGCTCGATCGAGCGACCCACCTCCTGGGCGACCGCGCGAAGGACCTCTTCGAGGCTGTTGCGGTTCTGGTCATCGCTCATGGCGCACACGATGGCAGGCGAACCTCTTCGCCAGATCAAGGCATGATGTGCGCTCATGGACGCCGGCGCACCCGCCTCCGACCACGTGGACGTCCTCGTCGTCGGCGCCGGCCTGTCGGGGATCGCCGCCGGACGCTACCTGCGCACGCACCTGCCGGCGAAGCGGTTCGCGATCCTCGAGGCGCGCCAGGCGATCGGCGGCACGTGGGACCTGTTCCGCTATCCCGGCGTGCGCTCGGACTCCGACCTGGCCACGTTCGCGTACGCGTTCAAGCCGTGGACGCAGGAGGAGGCGATCGCCTCCGGCGACGACATCCTGCGCTACATCCGCGAGACGGCGGCCGAGCACGACCTCGAGCGCGAGATCCGCTTCGGCCACCGCGTGGTGCGCGCCGACTGGTCCGGCGACGACGCCGTCTGGACGGTCGAGGCCGTGCGCGAGCCCGCGGACGGCGGCGCGCCGCAGACCGTCCGGCTGACCTGCGGGTTCCTGTTCTGCGCGTCGGGCTACTACCGCTACGACGAGGGCTACGCGCCCGCGTTCCCCGGCGCCGAGCGCTTCGCCGGCACGCTCGTGCACCCGCAGGACTGGCCCGAGGACCTCGACGTCGACGGCCGGCGGATCGTCGTGATCGGCAGCGGCGCCACCGCGGTGACGCTCGTCCCGGCGCTGGCCGAACGGGCCGAGCACGTGACGATGCTGCAGCGCTCCCCCAGCTACGTGCTGTCGATCCCGTCGCGCGACCCGATCGCCAACCGGCTGCGGCGGCTGCTGGGCGACCGCCGCGCCCACGCGCTCGTGCGGCGCAAGAACATCTGGCAGCAGACGCAGGTCTACCGGCTCAGCCGCCGCCACCCGCGGCTGGTGCGGCGCGTCCTGCGCGCCCTGCAGCGGCGGGCGCTGCCGCCCGAGTTCGACGTCGACACGCACTTCAACCCCGCCTACGACCCGTGGGACCAGCGCCTGTGCATGGTCCCCGACGGCGACCTGTTCCGCGCGATCGGCGCCGGCCGGGCCGCGGTCGTCACCGACCGCATCGACACGTTCACCGAGTCCGGCGTGCGGCTCGCCTCGGGCGCCGAGCTGCAGGCCGACGTGATCGTCACCGCCACCGGGCTGAACCTGCTGGCGTTCGGCGGCATGGAGCTCGCGGTCGACGGAACGCCGGTCGCGCTGCCCGAGACGCTCGCCTACAAGGGCCTCATGCTCAGCGACGTGCCGAACTTCGCGTTCGCGATCGGCTACACGAACGCGTCCTGGACGCTGAAGGTCGACCTGGTCTGCGGCTACCTGTGCCGGCTGCTGGCGCACATGGACGCGCTCGGCTGCGACGCGTGCGTCGCGCCGCGCGACGACCCCGGCAGGCCGACCCGGCCGCTGCTGGACTTCCAGGCCGGCTACGTCCTGCGCTCGCTGGACCGCTTCCCGCGCCAGGGCGACGGGCCGCCGTGGCGGATGCCGATGAGCTACGCCGAGGACGTCGCCGTGCTGCGCGACGGGCCGATCGACGACGGCACGCTGCGCTTCAGCCGGCGCGGCGGCGCTCAGGCGGCCGACAGGTCCACCACGCGCGCGCCCAGCTCCTCGAGCTCGGCCAGCGCGCGGTCGCCGTCGCCGGGGTTGACGTCGACCGGGCGCACCGCCGAGGTGTCGACGGTGACCGAGAACCCCTCGCGCAGCGCGTCGCGCGCGGTGTTCAGGACGCAGTAGTCGGTCGCCAGGCCGACGAACGTCACGTCGGTGATGCCGTGCTCACGCAGGACCTCCGCCATCCGCGGCTCCTCGAAGGCCGAGTAGCCCTCGTCCTCGGGCCGGGTGCCGGTGTCGACGATCTCGTCGATCCGCGACGTGTCGAGGTCCGGGTGCAGCTCGGCGCCGCGGGTGCCCTGGACGCAGTGCGGCGGCCACGGCCCACCCTGCTCGCGGAACGACAGGTGGTCCGGCGGGTGCCAGTCGCGGGTGGCGACGACGAGGTCGAACCGCGGGTCGCGCGCCAGCTCGTTGATGCGGTCGACGATCGCGTCGCCGCCGGCGACGGCCAGCGCGCCGTCGGGCGGGACGAAGTCGTTCTGGTAGTCGACGATGACGAGCGCCTCGGGCATCGCGATGTGCCTCCTTCCGGAGCGTGACCGTGCTGCCCTCCACGGTAGCTCCCGGCGGCGGTCAGGCGGTGCCCGTGTAGAACGCCGCGGTGCGCTGCGCCGCCGCGCGGGCGGCCTCGGGGTCCTCGCCCGCCGCGATCGCCGCCTCGCCCCAGCCGGTGCTCGCGCCGGCGATGAACGCCCGCCCCTCGTCGGACGTCGTCCAGGCCTCGAACGCCTTCGGGTCGACAGGGTCGCCGGACGCGAGGTGGCGGCCCAGCCCGAGCAGGCCGAGGTCCCAGCCGACGCCGACGGCGCCCGGCCCGTACCGCTCCCAGTGGCCGCCGTCGTCGACGAGCGCGATGTGGTGCAGCTCGAAGCGGGCGCGCCCGTCCTCGGCGGGGCCGATGCGCAGCTCGATCCAGCTCGTCATCGGCCCGTACTCCCAGGTGGCGTCGAACGCGCGCGGCGGATCGCAGCGCTCGATCGTGCCGCCGGCGTTGCCCTCGAGCTGGTAGCGCCCGCCCTCGCGCAGCTCGCCGGAGACCGGCAGGAACCAGCGCGCGATCCGCTCGGCGCGCGTGCACGCGTCCCACAGGTCCTCGGGGGTCGTGTCGTACGTGCGGGCGACGGTGACGGTGCGGGCCTGGCCGGCGGGGATCGTGCGCTCGCCGACCCGCCGGTCGACGGCGTTGACCTCGTGGCTGACGTCGGTCACGTGGGGCTCCTCTGCTCGGTGGTGGGGTCGCCGCCGCCGTCCAGCTCGGCGCGGCGGCGCGCGCGGCGGCCGCGCGCGATCTCGGTCTCCAGGGCGTCGAGCGGCTGGGCCCAGAACGCGCGGAAGCGCTCCAGCCACGCGTCGACGTCGCGCAGGGCCTCGGGCTCGACGGCGTACAGCCGGCGGGTGCCCTGCGGGCGCACGCGCGCGAACCCGTGCTCGCGCAGCACCCGCAGGTGCTGCGAGACGGCGGGCTGGCTGATGCCGAACTCCTCGCGGACGACGGCGCAGATCTCGCCGGAGCTGAGCTCCCTGTCGCCGAGCAGCTCGAGGATCCGCCGCCGCACCGGGTCGCCGAGGACGTCGAACGCGTGCACGGGCCGTCTTGTATCAGTGCCTGCTTATATAAGTCAAGACGCAATCACTGTCCGGCGTCGGCGCGCTCCTCCCGGTCGAAGGGCATCAGCAGCGGCGCGTACCCGTCGCCGGCCTCCAGCAGCCGCGCGCGCCGCACCGCCGTCGCGCCGAAGCGGTCGCGGATCCCGTCCAGCGCGAGGTCGAGCTCCAGCCCCGCGGGCCCGTCGAGCGGCAGCTCGAGCTGGACGCCGCCGACCACCTCCTCCAGGTTCGTCACCGAGAAGCCGACGAGCGTGAGGCCGCGGCGCTCGATCGTCGGACGGGCGGCGGCGACGAGCCCGCGGGCGGCGCCGAGCAGCGGCCGCGTCGCCTGGGTCGGCCGCCCCAGCGTCCGCGACCGCGTCGCGCGCGTGTAGTCGGCGAAGCGCAGGCGCAGGATCACCGTGCGGCCGATGCGCCCGGCGGCCCGCATCCGGCGCGCGATGCGGTCGACGAGCCCGACGACGACCTCGTCGAGCTCGGCCGCCGTGCGCGGCCGGCGGCCGAGCGCGCTCTGCGCGCCGACCGAGCGCCGGCGATCGTCGCGGCGCACCGGCCGCCGGTCGCGGTCGTTGGCGAGCGCGTGCAGCCGCCGCCCCGCGGCCCGGCCCACGAGCGCCATCAGCGTCGTCTCGTCCATGCGCGCGACGTCGGCCACGGTGACGATCCCGTGGCGGTGCAGGCGCTCGGTGGTCGCCGGGCCGACGCCCCACAGCCGCTCGACCGGCAGCGGGTGCAGGAACGCCAGCTCGCGGCCGGGCTCGACGACGAGCATGCCGTCGGGCTTGGCCGCCGCGCTGGCGACCTTGGCGACGTGCTTGCTGGTCGCGACGCCGACGCTGATCGGCAGCCCGACCCGCTCGCGCACCTCGCGCCGCAGCCGCGCGCCGATCTCGGCCGGCGTGCCGGAGATCCGCTCCAGCCCGGTGACGTCGAGGAACGCCTCGTCGATCGAGATCCGCTCGACCGCGGGCGCGGCATCCTCGAGGATCGCGAACACGGCGCGGCTGGCGGCGACGTAGGCCTCGAAGCGCGCGCGCACGACGATCGCGTCGGGGCACAGCTCGCGCGCCCGCCACCCGCCCATCCCGGAGCGCACGCCGCACGCGCGCGCCTCGTAGGAGGCGGCCAGCACCACGCCCCCGCCGACGATCACCGGCCGCCCGCGCAGCCGCGGGTCGTCGCGCTGCTCGACGGAGGCGAAGAACGCGTCGAGGTCCGCGTGGATGATCGCCCTGGCTCGCCTCGACACGAACACATGTTCGCATGCGCGGCGGCGGGAGGAAGGGCCGAGCTCAGCGCCCGAGCACGCGCACCAGCTCGCGCGCCCGGCCGGGCACCGGGCCCAGCAGCTCGCGCACCCCGCTCAGGCCGGCGCGCAGCTCCTGGTCGCCGACCTCCACGGGCAGCATCGAGTCCTGCAGCTCCGACAGGATCGCGTCGGCCTCCTCGACCGCGTCGACGGCCTCGTCGACGAACCCGCGCGCCCCGGTCGAGGCCGCGCCGGCGTCGCGCGGGGCGATCGCGCGCGCCTCCATCCCCACCCGGGCGGCGAAGTCGGCGTACGTGTGGCGGATCCGCGCGTACGCGGCCTGCACGGGACCGAACAGGCGCTCCTCGAGCGTGTCGGCGCTGTGCTCGTCGAGCTGCTCGTAGGCGGCGCCGAGCGCCGACAGGGCGGTGCCGATCTCGTCGGCGGCGGCCGCGACGTCGTCGAGCAGCTCGCGACGCCCCTCGGCGGTGGTGTAGGCCATGGCGTCGCAGCCTACGGGTCCGGCGGCCCCCGGCGGGCGGCCCGTGCGACCCTGGGGGGATGCGCGCCGGCGTCCTCTACGGCATCGCGGCCAACGTCCTGTGGGGCCTGTTCCCCGTCTACTTCCACGCGCTCGACGAGATCGCGCCCGTCGAGGTGCTCGCGCATCGCATCGGCTGGTCGCTGCTGGCGGTGCTCGCGCTGCTGGCCCTCGCGCGCCGGCTCGGGGCGCTGCGCGGCGTGGCCGCCGACCGCCGCACGCTGCTCCTGCTGACCGGGGCGGCCGCGGTGATCGCGATCAACTGGGGCGTCTACATCTACGCGGTGGCGGTCGACCACGTCGTCGAGGCCGCGCTCGGCTACTTCATCACGCCGCTCATCAACGTCGCGCTGGGCATGATCGTGTTCGGCGAGCGGCTGAACCGCGTCCAGCTCGGCGCGCTCGCGCTCGGCGCGGTCGCGGTCGTCGAGCTCACGCTCTCCTACGGCGGCGTGCCGTGGATGGCGCTCGTGCTGGCCGTCTCGTTCGGCACCTACGGGCTGCTGAAGAAGCTCGCCGGCGTCCCCGCGGGCGAGGGGCTGGCGATCGAGACGCTCGTGCTCGCCCCGCTGGCCGCCATCTACCTGGTCGCGCTGGCCTGGGCCGGCGAGGGGGCGTTCGCCACCGGCGACGTCGGCATCACCGTCCTGCTGATGGCCGCGGGCCCCGTGACCGCGGCGCCGCTGCTGCTGTTCGCCGCCTGCGTCGTGCGCGTGCCGCTGTCGACGGTCGGGCTGATCGGCTACCTCACCCCCGTGCTGCAGTTCCTCGTCGGCTGGGTCGTGTTCGACGAGCCGATGAGCGCCGCGCGCTGGGCCGGCTTCACGCTCGTGTGGATCGCGCTGGCGATCCTCACCTGGGACGGCCTGCGCCGCGCGCGCGCCGGCCGCCTGCGCCACCCCGAGCCCGAGCCGGCCGCGATCTGACGGCGCCGGCGCGCTACTCGCCGTCGGCGGCCTCGCCGCCGTTGGACCGCGAGTCGCGCTCGGGGGCGATCGTCGCGGCGCGCGCCTCCTCCTCGGGCGCGGGCGGCGTCCACTCCAGCCCGGCGGCCTCGTAGGCCTCGGGGCCGTCGAGCGTCTCGCGCTCCAGCAGCGTCCGGGTCAGCGACTCGAGCCGGTCGCGCTCGCGTTCGAGCAGCAGCAGGACGTCGTGCTCGGCCTCGTCGATGATCCGCCGCACCTCGTCGTCGACGAGCTGCTGGGTGGCCGGCGACGCCGGCGAGATCCCGGGCAGCAGCGGCCCGTCCTGGCGCCCGTCGGTGACCGCCACCGGGCCGATCGCCTCGCTCATGCCCCAGCGCCCGACCATGCCGCGCGCGACCTGCGTGAGGTTCTGGATGTCGGACTCGGCCCCGGTCGTCATGTCGCCGTAGACCAGGCGCTCGGCCGCGCGGCCGCCGAGGGCGACCTTGATCTTGGCCAGGAGCTCCTCGTAGGTGTAGCCGTAGCGGTCGGTCTCCGGCGTGGAGAGCGTCACGCCGAGCGCCTGCCCGCGCGGGATGATCGAGATCTTGCGGACCGGGTCGGCCCCCTCGGTGAGCATGCCGACGAGCGCGTGGCCGGCCTCGTGGTAGGCAGTGCGCTCGCGGTCGGCGGTGGTCATGACGATCTGCCGCTCGGCGCCGAGGATGATCTTCTCGATCGCGTCGGTGAAGTCCTCCTGGCGGACCTTCTCGTGCCCGCGCCGGGCGGCGAACAGCGAGGCCTCGTTGGCCAGCAGCGCGAGATCGGCGCCCGTCATGCCGGGCGTCGAAGCGGCGATCTGCTCGAGGTCCACGTCGTCGTCCAGCGGCACCTTGCGCGTGTGGATCTCGAGGATCGCCACGCGGCCGTCGCGGTCGGGCGGCTGCACGGCGATGCGCCGGTCGAAGCGGCCCGGGCGCAGCAGGGCCGGATCGAGGATCTCCGGGCGGTTCGTCGCCGCCAGCACGACCACATTCGTGCCGACCTCGAAGCCGTCCATCTCGGTCAGGATCTGGTTGAGCGTCTGCTCGCGCTCGTCGTGGCCGCCGGACAGGCCGCTGACGTTGCCCGAGCGCTTGCGCCCGATCGCGTCGAGCTCGTCGATGAACACGATCGACGGGGCCGCCTCCTTGGCCTGCTTGAACAGGTCGCGCACGCGCGAGGCGCCGATGCCGACGATCGCCTCGATGAACTCCGACGCCGACATCGAGAAGAACGCGGCGTCGGCCTCGCCGGCGACCGCGCGCGCGAGCAGCGTCTTGCCGGTGCCCGGCGGCCCGTACAGGAGCACGCCGCGCGGGATGCGGGCGCCGAGCTGGGCGTAGCGCTCCGGGTTCTTGAGCATGTCGACGATCTCGGCGAGCTCGTTCTCGACCTCGTCGATGCCGGCCACGTCGTCGAACGTGACGCGGCCCTTCTCCTCCGGCTGGACCCGCCGGGCGGTGGCGCGGCCGAAGCCGCCGAGCCCGCCGCCCATCGAGCGGCGCGCGATCCAGATGAACGCCGCGATCAGCAGCAGCGTCGGCAGGAACCCGAGCAGCAGCGTCCCGATGATGCTGCGGCCGTTGTCGGGCGGCTCGGCGTTGATCACGACCTCCTGCTCGGCGAGCTGCGACGTCAGGTCCTCGGTGGTGACGAAGCTCGGCACCTGCGTCTTGAAGCTCGTCACCTGGATCGGGTCGCCGCCCGGCGGCGTGAACGTCGCCTCCTCCTTGAGCTCGCCCTGGATCGTCTCCTCCTGGGAGGTGATCTCCTTGACGTTGCCGTCGGCGAGCTGCTGGGTGAAGAACGGCTGGTAGGGGACCTGGGGGCGCTCCTCGGGCCGGCCGGTGAGGAACGACAGCGCCAGGTTCAGCGCCAGGAAGCCGACGAGCAGCGCGATCCACATGCCGCGCCGGCCCTTGGGCAGCATCGGCGGCGGCGGGGCGGGCGGCGCCCCGCGTCCGGTCGACGACGGCTCGACCTTCCAGGCCGGCCGGTCGTCGCCCTGGCCCCCGGCGGGGGTCCGGCGATCCGTGGGCCCGTTGCGGTCGGCCATGACGACAGCGTAGACGGCGCGCCCCCGCTCACCGGAGCGCCCGAGGGGCCCGGCTCAGCCGCTGCGGTCCGGCGCGCCCCGGCCGTACTCGTCGGCCAGCTCCGTGAGGACCGCGTCGGGGTCGGCCACGCCCTCCTCCTCCAGCTTGGCCGCGAGGTTGGGCGAGACGTGCTCCTGCTGCCGGGCGAGCTGGAACGCGCCGGCGGCGGCCGCCAGCGTGCCGAGCGCGTGGACGCCGAGCGCCGCGACAAGGCCCCACCAGCTCCCGGTGACGAGCGTCGCGATCGCGCCCACGACGAGCGCCACCAGGAGCGTGACGAGGATGATCTGACGGCTGGAGACGAGGTTGGCCAGCGGCGGCGGGAAGCGGCCGTGCGCGTCGTCCTCGCGGCGCGGGGCGCCGGCGGGCACGCGCACCCGGTCGCGTCCGACCACCTCGCGCAGCTCCTCGGTGAGCAGCCGGTTGGCCTCCGGGGTCAGGCTCGGGTCGGCCGAGCGCACGAAGCGCTCCTCCTGCTGCTGCTCGTCGGCGTGGCGCTCCTGCGGCGCGCGCGACACGGGTGCTCCTCTCTCGCGGTGGCTCCCCCGCCGGATACCCGCTCGCGCGCGCCGCGACCCGTTCGCCGCCGGACGACCGGTCAGCCCCAGGCCCCGGCCGCCGCCGCGTCGCGCGCGTAGTCGGCGAAGTCGCGCGGCGGCCGGCCCAGCGCCTCCTGCACGCCGCGGGCGACGGAGGCGTTGCGGCCGTCGAGCACCTCGGCGAACAGGTAGGTGACGAGCGCCGCCTCGGGCGGGGTGACGACCTGCTCCAGCTCGGCCCTGAACGCCTCGACCGGGATGCGCTCCAGCCGCGCGGCCGGGCCGCCGGCGCGCCCGATCTCCTCCAGCGCCTGCGCGAACGTGAGCAGCCGCGGGCCGGTGACCTCGTACAGCCGCCCGGCGTGCCCCGGCTCGGTGAGCGCGGCGACCGCGACGTCGGCGATGTCGTCGGCGTCGACGAACGGCTCGCCGACGTCGCCGACCGGCAGCGCGACGACCCCGGCGCGGACGGCGTCGGCGAGGAAGTTCTCGCTGAAGTTCTGCGCGAACCAGCTCGCGCGCACGATCGTCGCGGCCGGGAAGACGGCGCGCACCGCCTCCTCGGCGCGCTGGGCCTCCTCCTCCCCGCGACCGGACAGCAGCACGAGGCGCTCGACGCCGGCCGCGACCGCGAGGCGGGCCAGCTCGCCGACGGCCTCGGGCGCGCCGGGGACGGCGAGGTCGGGCTGGTAGGTGACGTAGACGGCCCGGGCGCCGTCCAGGACCGGCGCCCAGGTGGCGCGGTCCTCCCAGTCGAACGGGACCTCGGCGGCGCGGGAGCCGGCGCGGACGGGGACGTCGAGCGCGCTCAGGCGCTCGGCCACGCGGCGGCCGGTCTTGCCGGTGGCGCCGAGGACGAGGGTGGTGTCGGTGGCGGTGGTGGTCATGCCGCCATGCAACCGCGCGAGACTGAGACTGTCCATGGCTGATCGGCGCAGTTTCATACGCGATCGTCTACGCTGGCCCGATGGACGACGTCGCCGGCCTCCTCGACGGACCCCGGGCGCGCGGCGCCTTCGTGCTGCGCAGCGAGCTCGACCCGCCGTGGTCGATGCGCATCCAGGACGAGGCGCCCCTGACGCTCGTCACGCTCGTGCGCGGCGACGCGTGCCTCGTGCGCGCCGGCGCGGTCACCCGCCTGGGTCCCGGCGACGTGGCGATCGTCCGCGGCCCCGAGCCGTACGTCGTCGCCGACGACCCGGCGACGCCGCCGCAGGTCGTCATCCACCCCGGCCAGCGCTGCACCACGCCCGACGGCGGCGAGGTCGAGGACCTCACCTTCCTGGGCGTGCGCACCTGGGGCAACGCGTCGGGCGGGCGGACGCTCATGCTCAGCGGGACCTACGAGGCCCACAGCGAGGTCGGCGGGCGGCTGCTGAAGGCGCTGCCGCCGGTCGCCGTCGTCGGCGCCGACGAGCGCCCGGGCCCGCTGCTCCCCTACCTGGCCGACGAGGTCGCGCGCGACGCGCCCGGGCAGGTCGCGGTGCTCGACCGGCTGCTCGACCTCGTGCTGATCGCCGCGCTGCGCGCGTGGTTCGCGCGGCCGGACGCCGATCCGCCGGGCTGGTACCGCGCGCACGCCGACCCGATCGTCGGCCCCGCCCTGCGCCTGCTCCAGGAGGCGCCGCAGGAGCGCTGGACGCTCGCGTCGCTCGCCGCGTCGGTCGGGATCTCGCGGGCCGCGCTCGCCCGGCGCTTCCGCGCGCTCGTCGGCGAGGGGCCCATGACCTACCTGACCGAGTGGCGGGTGACGCTGGCCGCGGACCTGCTGCGCGAGCCCGGCGCCACCCTCGCCTCGGTCGCCGCGCAGGTCGGCTATGGCAGCCCGTACGCGCTGAGCGCCGCGTTCAAGCGCGTCCGCGGCGTCAGCCCGCGCGAGTTCCGCGCCGCGGCGGCCTGAGTCACTCCTCGGCGAGCGCCGGCTCGGCCAGCGGCCGAGACGCCCGGGGCGTCAGCACGATCGCCGACACCGCGACCGCGACGAGCACGAGCCCGGCGGCGATCCAGAACGCCAGGTGGTAGCCGCCCAGGAGGGCCTGCGCCACCGGCTCCCCGGCCGCCCGCAGCTCGTCGGTCCGTGCGGCCGAGACCGTCGCCAGGACGGCCAGGCCCAGCGCGCCCCCGACCTGCGCGGTCGTGTTGACGAGGCCCGACGCCAGCCCGGCGTCCTGCGGGCGCACCCCCGACATCGCCAGGTTCATCAGCGCCGGGAACGCGACGCCGCCGCCCACGCCGAGCAGGAGCATCACCGGCAGCACGTGCTCGACGTAGCCGCCGTCGGCCGGGGCGCGGGTGAACAGCGCGAGCGCCGCCGCGACCGCCAGCAGGCCGGCCAGCATCGCCGAGCGGGCGCCGAAGCGCATCACGAGCCGCTCCGAGTAGCGCACCGACATCGTCCCCATCGCGATCGTCGCGGGCAGGAACGCCAGGCCGGTCTGCAGGGCGTCGTAGCCGAGGACCTCCTGCACGTACAGCGCGCCGAGGAAGAACACGCCGAACATGCCGGCGGCCGACAGCACCTGCGCGAGGTTCGCGCCGGCGACCGGCCGCGAGCGCAGCAGGCGCAGCGGCATCAGCGGCGTCCGGGCGTGCGCCTGGCGCACGAGGAACGCGACGAGCAGCGCGAGCGACGCGCCGCCGAGCACGAGCGTCGGCGTGGCGCCCCAGCCGTCGGTCGCGGCCGGCTCGACGATCGTGTAGACGCCGAGCATCAGCGCCGCGGTGATGAGGACGGCGCCGGGCAGGTCGGCGCCGGCGCGCAGGCCCAGGCCGCGGTCGCGCGGGAGCAGGCGCAGCGCGAACAGGCCGGTGGCGACGCCGATCGGGACGTTGACGAAGAAGATCCAGTGCCAGTCCAGCGCCTGGGTCAGGACGCCGCCGGCGACGAGGCCGATCGAGCCGCCCGCCGACGCGACGAACGCGTAGATCCCGATCGCCCGCGCCTGGTCGCGCGGCTGCGGGAACATCGTCACGATCATCCCCAGCACGACGGCCGACGTGAACGCGCCGCCGGCGCCCTGGACGAAGCGCGCGGCGACGAGCATCTCCTGGCTGGCGGCCAGCCCGCACGCCAGCGACGCCGTGGTGAACACGGCCAGCCCGCCGAGGAACACGCCGCGGCGCGACAGCAGGTCGCCGAGCCGGCCGGCGAGCAGCAGCAGGCCGCCGAACGCGATCAGGTAGGCGTTGACGACCCAGGCCAGGCTCGCCTGGCTGAAGCCGAGGTCGCCCTGGATCGACGGCAGCGCGACGTTCACGACGGTGACGTCGAGCACGATCATCAGCACGCCGACGCACAGGACGGACAGGGCGAGCCAGCGCTCTCTGGGCTCGGCGGTCGGGGGCGGCGGGGCGGCGGTGAGCATGGCGATGGTCTCCGGGCGGGGCGGTCGGAACGGATCGGTGGTGCAGACCGCCCCCGCCCCGGAAACTCATCGCTCGGCCGCGCTCAGCGCAGCTCGGGGCGGTCGATGACCCGCAGCCACGTCCCGTCCGGCTGGCGGCGCACGACCTGGGCGCGCCCGCCGGTCCCGTCGAGCGCGCGCGTCGACGTGAGCGCCAGGTCGCCGAGGCGCAGCGTGGGCAGCGGCTCCTCGGGCCGGAACGGCGGCGCCTCGGCCAGCAGCCGCTCGAAGACGGCCCGGATCGCGTCGCGGCCGACGGTCACCTCGCCGGGCGGGAAGCCGAGCACGGCGTCGGGCTCGTACAGCTCGGCGATCCCCTCGGCGTCGCCGGCACGGGCGCGCTCGACGACGAGCCGGGTGAGGTCCTCGGGCGTCTGGGCGCGTTCGCGAACGGTGCTCATGGCGTGCCTCCTCTGGTTCGGATGGCCTTCATCGTGGCGCGCCGCTTCTAGAACGCCAACATCTGGTCGTTGTGGGTTCTAGAATCGTTCGTTATGGAGCTGCGCCAGCTCGAGTACTTCGTCGCGGTCGTCGAGGAGGCGAGCTTCACGCGCGCGGCGGCGCGCGTGCACGTCGCCCAGCCGGGCGTCAGCGCCCAGGTGCGCCGGCTGGAGCGCGAGCTCGGCCAGCCGCTGCTGGACCGCTCCGGCCGCGGCGTCACCCCCACCGCCGCCGGCGAGGCCGTGCTGCCGTTCGCGCGCGCGGCGCTGGCCGCGGTCGCGGGCGCGCGGGAGGCCGTCGACGAGCTTGCCGGGCTGGTGCGCGGCCACGTCACCGTCGGCGTCCTCCCCGCGCTGGCCACCCAGCTCGACGTCGCCGGCCTGCTGGCCGACTTCCACGACGCGCACCCGGGCGTCGAGATCGCGCTCACCGAGGACGCGTCCGACGCGGTGCTCGACGGCGTGCGCGAGGGACGCGTGGACCTCGCGCTGGCGGGGATCGCCGCCGCCGTCCCGGACGGGATCGCGGCCGCGACGGTGACCGAGGAGCGGCTCGTGGCGGTGGTCGCGCCCGGGGACCCGCTGGCGGTACGCGCCACGACCACCCTGGGCGCGCTGGCGGACCGGCCGCTCGTCTGCCTGCCGCGCGGCACGAGCGTGCGTGCGCTGCTGGAGGACGCGTGGGCGCGCGCCGGCGCGCGGCCGCGCATCGCGTTCGAGGCGAGCGCGCCGCCGGTGCTCGTCCGGCTCGCCGCGCGCGGGCTCGGCGTGGCGATCGTCCCCGAGTCGGCCGCGCAGGCGCCCGACGTCCGGGCGGTGCCGCTGCGCCCCGCGCTGCACGGACGCGTCGTTCTCGCCTGGCGCGCGGACGGCCCGTCCAGCCCGGCGGCGCGGGCGCTCCTGGGGCTCGCGCGCGAGCGTCTCGTCAGCCGCCCTTGACTTCAAGCACGCTTGAAGGTTCACCATGGCCGTCATGGCCACGACGACGATCACCGACGACGACCTGCGCGTCCGCGGTCTGCACGCGACGACGCCGCAACCCCTGCCGTTCGCGCCGCGGATCGAGGTCCGCGCCTACCAGCTCGAGCGCGACGCCGGGAACCTGCTGATCTACAGCACCGGCGCGCTGGAGGACGACCTCGACGCGCTGCTGGACCGCGGCGGCGTCGAGCGCCAGTACCTCAACCACTGGCACGAGGCGCTGTTCGGGCTCGCGCCCGAGGAGCTCGGCGCGCGCCTGCTGGTCCACGACGCCGACCGGGCGCGGGTGGAGGCGCGCACCGACCGGCGCGTGCTGACGTTCTCGCGCCGCCACCACCTCGGCGACGACCTCGCGATCATCCCCACCCCCGGTCACACGCCCGGCGCCACCGCCTACCTGTGGGACGCCGGCGACCTGCGCCTGCTGTTCACCGGCGACACCCTCTACCTCGACGGCGACGAGCTCGTCGCCGCCGTGCTCGACGGCAGCGACCGCGCCGCCTACCTCGACAGCCTCGAGGCCATCCGCGAGCTCGACTTCGACGTGCTCGTGCCCTGGGGCGCCGCGATCGGCGGACCGAGCCTGGCGGCGGTCACGCCGGCCGGGCGGCGCCGTCGCATCGACGCCGTGATCGCGCGCGTGCGCCGGGGCGAGGACCGCTAGCCCGCGTGCGGCGCGATCGCCGCCGCGCCCATGACCCCGACGCGGTCGTCGAACGCGCTGCGCTCGATGCGGACCGCGGCCGCCGCGGGTCCCATCGCGTCGGCGGCGACGCGCTCGCGCACCGGCGCGAGGAGCTGCTCGCCCGCGCGGGTCACGCCCCCGCCGAGGACGACGAGCTCGGGCTCGAGCACGTTGACCAGCGACGTCAGCCCGCACGCCAGCGCGGCGCAGGTCTCGTCCCACACCGCGACCGCGAGCGGGTCGCCGTCGCGCGCGGCGGCCGCGACGTCGGCGGCGGTCGGCTGCGGGATCGCGGCGAGCGCCGACGGCGGCCCGCCCGGCGCCGCGGCCGCGAGCGCCTCCGTCGCCCGCTCGGCGATCGCGGTGCCCGACGCGTAGGCCTCCAGGCAGCCGCGCCGCCCGCAGGTGCGGCACGGGCGCCCGTCGCGGTCGACCGTCACGTGGCCCAGCTCGCCGCCGTTGGCGGCGGCGCCGCGGTACAGGCGCCCGTCGGCGACGATCCCGCCGCCCACGCCGGTCGAGATCGTCAGGTACACGAGGTGGCGCACGCCGGCGCCGCGACCCCAGCGATGCTCGCCCGCGGCGGCGGCCGTCGCGTCGTTCTCGATCGCGGCCGGCAGCCCGAACGCCTCCTGCGCCATCGCGACGACCGGGACGTCGTGCCAGCCCGGGAGATGCGCCGGGGCGACGAGCACGCCGCGCCGCGGGTCGAGCGGGCCGCCGCACCCGATCCCGACCGCGTCGACGGGCGTGCCGGGCCCCGCCTGCTCGATCGCCCGGCGGCCCAGGGCGAACAGCCGCGCGAGCGTGTCCTGCGGCCCGCGCGCCGCCGCGCTCGGCGCGACCGCGAAGGCGCGCACCGCCCCGTCGTCCTCGACGACCCCGGCGGCGAGCTTCGTCCCGCCGATGTCGAGGGCCAGCACCGCCATCGCGCCAAGTCGTATCACCCCCGCCCGGCGCGTACGCTGACGGCGGGGGCGCCGGCGATGTCACAGCCGCGCGCGCCCATCCGTCAGGCCTGACATGGACGCCGACCTCGAAGCCCTGCGCCGCCACGGGTTCGCCGTGGCCTACCGGATGCTCGGCAGCGTCGCCGACGCCGAGGACGTCGTGCAGGAGGCGCTGCTGCGGCTGTCGCGCGCCGACGACGTGCACGAGCCGCTCGCCTGGATGACGACGGTCACCACGCGACTGGCGATCGACCACCTGCGGCTCGCGCGCGTGCGCCGCGAGACGTACGTCGGGCCGTGGCTGCCCGACCCGCTCGTCGACGAGACCGCGCCCGAGCCTGGCGCCCGCGCCGAGCTGGCCGAGTCGCTGTCGCAGGCGTTCCTCGTGATGCTCGAGCAGCTCACGCCGCTGGAGCGCGCCGCGTTCCTGCTGCGCGAGGTGTTCGACTACGACTACCCGGCGGTCGCGCGCATCCTCGACCGCAGCGAGGCGAGCTGCCGCCAGCTCGTCGCGCGCGCCCGGCGCCACCTGCGCGACGACCACCGCCGCTTCGACGCCGACGTCGCGCGCCAGGAGGAGCTGCTCGACCGCTTCGTCGCCGCGGCCGAGGAGGGCGACCTCGACGCGCTCGAGGCGCTGCTCGCCGAGGACGCGGTCGTCTACAGCGACGGCGGCGGCAAGGTGGCGGCGGCGCGCAAGCCGATCCACGGGGCCCCGCGGGTCGCCCGGCTCATGGCCGGCATCGCGCGGCTGCGCCAG
>DATMSA010000197.1:0-12356 GCA_035565675.1 Capillimicrobium sp.
GTCGGCGACGACGCGGGGCGCGTCGCCGCGGTGCGCGCCGCCGCCGGCCCGCAGATCGCGCTGCGCCTGGACGCCAACGGCGCCTGGGACGTCGAGCAGGCCGTCCGCGCGATCGACACGCTGTCGCCCGCCGGGCTGGAGCTCGTCGAGGAGCCCGTGCACGGGATCGAGGCGATGCGCGCGGTGCGCGAGCGGACCGCGGTGCGGATCGCCCTCGACGAGACGGCGGCCGAGCCGGGCGCGCTGGCCGCCGGGGTGGCCGACGCGGTGTGCCTGAAGGTGTCGCGCGGCGGCGGGATCTCGTCGCTGCTCGTGCAGGCCTCCCTCGTGCGCGCGGTCGGCGCCGAGGTGTACCTCGCCTCCAGCTACGACGGGCCGCTCGGCGTCGCCGCGGCCGTGCACGCGGCGGCGGCGCTGCGCGTCGAGCTGCCCTGCGGGCTGGCGACGCTCACCGGGTTCGCCGACGACGACGTGGCGACGACGCTGCCGGTCGTCGACGGGGCGATCAGGGTGCCCGACGGCCCGGGGCTGCTCGGCGTCGCGTAGGCGGCCTCGGGGCGCAGGGTCCACACGCGCGCCGCGGCGAGCGCGGCGGCGGTGAGCGCCGCGGCGCCGGCGGCGGCGAACGCGGCCGGGGCGCCCGAGGCGCTGACGAGCGCGCCGCCCAGCGCGCCGCCGAGCGCGAGGCCGGCGAACAGGCCGCTGGCCACCCACGTGAACGCCTCGGTCACCGTGCCGCGGATCGCGACCGTGCTCACGAGCGAGTAGAGCGTCGCGAACATCGGCGCGGCGAGCAGGCCGGAGGCGGCCAGCAGGAGGCCGAGCGTCCACAGGTCGGGCATCAGCGCGAGCGCGGCGGTGGGCAGCGCGGCGCCGGCGACGAGCAGGACGAGCGCGCGGCCCTGGTCGCGCGGGGCGCCCAGGCGGGCGGTCAGGAGGCCGGAGATCAGGCTCGGCACGCCCCACACGGCCAGCAGGATGCCGAGCGCGGCGGGGCTGCCGGCGGCGTCGGCGGCGCCGGCGACCGCGACCTCGACGGCGCCGAACATCGTGCCCATGCCGGCGGCGACGAGCAGCAGCGTGCGCACGCCCGGCGCGGCGAGCGCGCCGGCGCGCGGGCGGCGGGCGTCGCTGCCGGGGACGGCCCGCGACTCGGGGGCGGCGGCGAAGGCGAGCGTGCCGGCGGCCAGCGCGACGGCGGCGGCGAGCAGCGCGACGCCGGGCGAGATCGCCGCGAGCGCGCTGACGAACACGAGCGGGCCCGCGATGAACGAGATCTCCTGGAGGGCGGCGTCCATCGCCAGCGCGCCGTGGCGGGCGTGCGGGTCGGACAGGATGCGGCCGAACAGCGCCCGCAGGCACGGCGCGACGGGCGGCTGGAAGACGCCGGCGACGAGCGCGAGCGGCGCCAGCAGCACGGGGGACGCGCCGTCGGGCAGCAGGCCGGCGACCGCGATGGTGGCGGCGGCGATCAGGCCGGTGGCGGTGAGCGTGGCGGTCTGGCCGTGGCGGTCGATGAGGCGGCCCAGCAGCGGGCCGCCGCCCGCGAGGCCGAGCGCGAGGATGCCGGAGACGGCGCCCGCGAGCGCGAAGGAGCCGCCCAGGTCGCGCACGCGCAGGATCAGGAGCAGCCCGAGGGCGGCCTCCGGGGTGCGGGCGACCATCGAGAGCGAGAGCAGCCGGGCGACGCCGGGGGCGCGCAGCGGCGAGGGGCGGGACGGGGCGGCGGCAACGGACATGAGCCGCTACTAATGATGACATCATCATCGCGCGGATGCGGCGTGACATCGGTCACGCGTCCAGCGGCGGACACCGCCCGGCGCGGCCGGTCAGCCGAGGCGCTCGTCCAGGGCCTCGTCGAGCAGGCTCGCGGCGGTGTCGAGGTCGACGGTGCGCCAGCGGATCGCCGGGCACAGGCCGTCGATGAACGCGTTCAGGAACATCGCGGTGCGCTGCGGGTCGACGTCCGTGCGCACGCTGCCGTCCTCCATCCCCTCCTCCAGCAGCGCGGCGATGCGCGCGACCCACACGCGCTCGCGCTCGGCGACGGCCGCCCGCACGGCCTCCGACGGCCGCGTGTGCGTGCGCACCTCCTGCCACAGGCGCCAGCTCAGCGCGATCACCGGGTCGCCGGCGTCGTCGAGCAGCAGCAGGAGGAGCGTGCGCAGGCGCTCGCGGGCGTCGCCGCCGGCGGCCATCCGCTCGTCAATGACCGCCATCGCCTGCTCGTCGGAGCGCACGAACGCCTCCAGCACGATCTCCTCGCGCGAGCGGAAGTGCGTGGAGACGAGCGGCTGCGAGACGCCCGCCTCGTCGGCGACGTCGCGCACCCGGAAGCCGTCGAGGCCGTGGGCGACGATCGCGCGCGCGGCGGCGTCGACGAGGTCGGCGCGCCGCTCCGCGGCGCTCATCCGCTGGGCCATGAGGCGCAGCGTAGAGCGCCGCGGCGCCGGCCCGTTCTCAGAACGGGTACGTGGCGGGCTTCGCGCGCTCGGTCGTCCAGCGCCACTGGCTGAACTCCTCGAGGTTCGCCTCGCCGCCGAAGCGCCCGCCGTTGCCCGACGCGCCGATCCCGCCGAACGGCACGCGCGCGTCGTCGTGGATCGTCTGGTCGTTGATGTGCGCCATGCCGCTGCGCAGGGCGTTGGCGATCCGCCGGCCGCGGGCGAGGTCGCTCGTGAACACCGCGTTGGACAGCCCGTACTCGGTGTCGTTGGCGAGCGCGATCGCCTCGTCGTCGTCGGAGAACGTCATCACCGGCGCGACCGGGCCGAAGATCTCCTCCTGCCAGCCGCGCATGTCGGTGCGCATCTCGGCGAGCACGGTCGCCGGGAAGTAGGGCGCGTCGCCCTCGCCGCCGGCCAGCACCTGCGCGCCCGAGGCGATCGTGTCGGACACGATCGTCGAGACCTTCTCGAACTGGCGCTCGTTGATGATCGGCCCGAGCGCGACCTGGTCGGTCGCGGGGTTGCCGACCGGCAGGCGCGCGGCCCGCTCGGCCAGCTTCTCGAGGTACTGCGCGGCGACCTTCTCGTGCACGAGGTGGCGCCCGGAGGCCATGCAGATCTGCCCCTGGTGCAGGAACGAGCCCCACGCGCCCGAGGACGAGGCCGCGTCGATGTCGGCGTCCTCCAGCACGATGAACGCGCTCTTGCCGCCGAGCTCGAGCGCGACCTTCTTGAGGTTCTCGCCGCACGCGGCGCCGACCTTGCGCCCCACCGCGCTCGAGCCGGTGAACGAGACCATCCCGACCTCGGGCGCCGTGCACAGCGCCGCGCCCGCCTCGGCGCCGCCGGGCAGGACGTGCAGGACGTTCTCGGGCAGGCCGGCCTCCTCGAAGATCCGCGCGAAGCTGAAGCCGCCGG
This sequence comes from Capillimicrobium sp., assembly GCA_035565675.1. GTDB lineage: Bacteria > Actinomycetota > Thermoleophilia > Solirubrobacterales > Solirubrobacteraceae > Capillimicrobium. The sequence continues at coordinate 3,366 of DATMSA010000197.1, forward strand.
CGACCGGCGTGTTGGGATCGGGCTTGAGGATCACCGCGTTGCCGAGCGCGAGCGCCGGGGCGACCGAGCGCATGCCGAGCACGAGCGGCACGTTCCACGGCGTGATGACGCCGACGACGCCGATCGGCACGCGCTGGGCGATCGACAGGTTGCCGTCGGGCTCGGGGATCGCCTCGCCGCGCAGGCGCGGGGCCAGCGCCGCCGCCTCCTTCAGCTCCGACGTGGCCAGGCCGATCTCGAAGTCGGCCTTGGGCGGGATCGAGCCGGTCTCGCGGATGATCCAGCCGATGATCTCGTCCTTGTTGGCCTGCAGCACCTCGGCGGCGCGCAGGAGGATCGCCGCGCGCTCGTGCGGGTCCATCTCCCCCCACGCCGTCTGGGCCTGCGCGGCGGCCGCCGCCGCGGCGCGCACGTCGTCGGGACCGGCCGCACCGACCTCGGCGAGCGTCTCGCCGGTCGCGGGCTCGCGTGTCACCAGCCGCTCGCGGGCGGTGATCCAGCCGCCGCTGAACATCCGGCCGTCGAGGATGTCGGAACCGAACAGCGCAGGGGCGGTCGTCGCCATGCCTTCTCCTCCTCCTTGCGGTCACCCGCCTTGGTTCTGTCAGACGTTATCGGGCGGACGCGCCGCCGTCGATGCAGTCGCGCGCGTACAGGGCGACGTGGAGGGTGAGGAGCTGGTCGGCGTCGGAGAGGTCGACGCCGAGGAGCTGCTCGATGCGGGTGAGGCGGTGGTAGAGCGCCTGGCGGTTGAGGTGCAGCGCGCGGGCGGTCTCCGCCTTGCGGCCGCCGTTGGCCAGCAGCGCCTCGAGCGTCGGCAGCAGCACGAGCTTGCGCTGGCGGTCGTGCTCGATCAGCGGGCCGAGGACGCGGTCGACGAGGGCGGCCAGGTCGGGGTCCTCGCGCCAGCTCCACAGCAGCCGGCGCAGCTCGAGCGCGCGGACGTCGTGCCACGGGCGCGGCGGCAGGCAGGCGGCGCTGGCGGCGCTCTCCTCGGCGAGGCGCAGCTCGTCGCCGGTGTCGGCCGGGCCGACCGCGCGCCCGGCGGCGACCGTCACCTCCCCCGGGCCCAGCCGCCGCTGCAGCCCGGCGCGCAGCGCGTCGGCGGCGGCGTCGGCCGCTGACGCGCGCTGGTCGGCGTCGCGCAGCGCGACGAGCGCGAGCACGCTCGACGTGGCCGCGCGGCGGCCGACGACCGCGCGCAGGCCGCGGTCGGCGAGGTGCTGGCGGGCGTCGCGCAGCGCGGTGGCCCAGTCGGCGGGGGCAGCCGACAGCCCGGAGCGGACCTGTGCGGCGATCGGCAGCAGCAGCTCGGTCGCGCCCTCCAGGCCGGCGGCCCGCGCGGTGCGCACGACGGCGTCGGGGGCGACGCGGCCGTCGGCCAGGTTGGCCAGGAACGAGCCGCGCTCGTGGGCGATCAGCTCCTCCTCCTGGCGGGCGCGCAGGAGGGCGAGCGCGACGATGTCGGCGGCGTGGTCGAGCGCGATGCCGGCGAGCGCGTCGAACGGCGCGCGCAGGTCGGCGACGAGGAGGCGCCCGTCGGCCTGGTGGCCGCCCATGCGCACGCGCGCCGACCGCACGCCCGGGCCGCCCTCGGCGCGGCGGGCGGTCTCCCACACGTCGACGGGGTCGAGGTCGTAGTCGGGCGGCAGCGCGTGCGACAGCAGCCGCTGGCCGGCCGCCTCCAGGAACACCGGCGCGCGCAGCGTCGCCGCGAGCGCCGACAGCACCTCGGGGATGCCCTCGCCGTCGAGCATCAGGGCGGTGAGGCGGCGCTGGATCTGCTCGCCCCGGCGCAGCAGCGCGTAGTGCGAGGAGACGATCTCGGTGTGGATCGCCTCCGTCACGGTGACGAACGCGATCTCGCGGTGCAGGACCACGAGCGGCAGCCGGTGGCGCTGGGCCGCGTCGACGAGCGCGGGCGTCGGCTCCGGGAACGCGGGGCCGAGCTCGATGACGAGCGCGGCGACGTCCTGCTCGGCGAGCCGCTCGACGAAGCGCCGCTGCTCGGCCGCGCGGGCGCCGATGCCCATGCCGGTCGTCAGCAGCATCTCGCCGCCGAGCAGCAGCGACGCGATGTTGGAGACCTCGCCGGCGTGCACCCAGCGCAGCGGCCGGTCGAGCCGGTCGTGGCCGGCGAGCACCTGCGGCAGGCCGCGGCGCAGGACCGGGAGCTCGAGCGCGTGGCGGACGGTGACGTTCGCCAGCGCCCGGGCGTCCGGCGGGGTCTCGGGCAGCATGGGCCCAGTCATGTCGCGCTTGCGTGGCGGTGTCATCCCGGCATTCCGTCGCGAGCTGCGCCGGCCACCTGGACGGGGCGTCGCAGCATGCGCCGCGCCGGTCCACGGTCGAGACTACCTTGGCTCATCCCCCGTCCCTGGCCCGCGCATCCCCCGACGCCCGCCGACCGCGCCCGGTACGCGGACGCCGAGCCGCGCCCGTTCTGGACCGCGATGCTGCCGGAGCGCGCGCCGCATCCGCCGGTCGAGGGCGTCGTCGAGGCCGACCTGTGCGTCGTCGGCGGCGGGTTCACGGGCCTGTGGGCGGCGCTGGCCGCGTGCGAGCGCGACCCGGGACGCGCGGTCGTCCTGCTCGAGGCCGAGACGATCGCGTTCGGCGCCAGCGGGCGCAACGGCGGGTTCCTGTCGGCGTCGCTGACGCACGGGCTGGAGAACGGGCTGGCGCGCTTCGGCGACGAGATGGAGACGCTGGAGCGGCTGGGCCTGGCGTCGTTCGACGCGCTGGTGGCCGACGTGGAGCGCCACGGGATCGCGTGCGACCTGGAGCTCAACGGCGACGTGGCGGTGGCCCTGGAGCCGCACGAGGAGGCGTGGCTGGCGGAGTCGGCCTCGCTGCTGGCGCGGTACGGGCACGAGGTGGAGCTGCTCGACGCCGAGGCGATGCGCGCGCAGGTCGCCTCCCCCACCTATCGCGGCGGCCTGTGGGACCGCACCGGCGCGGCGATCGTCGACCCGGCGCGGCTGGCCGACGGGCTGCGCGCGGCCGCCCAGCGCGCCGGGGTGCGGGTGTTCGAGCGCACGCCGGCGCTGGCGCTGGACCCGCGGCGCGGCGGCGGCCCGGTCGTCGTGCGCGTGCCGGGCGGCGAGGTGCACGCGCGGCGGGTGCTGCTGGCGACGGGCGCGGCGCCGCCGCTGCTGGGCCGCCTGCGCGCGTACGTGCTGCCGGTCTACGACTACGTGCTGGTGACGGAGCCGCTGAGCGAGTCGCAGTGGGCGGCGGTCGGCTGGCGCGGCCGCCAGGGCATCTCCGACATGGGCAACCGGTTCCACTACTACCGGCCCACCGCCGACGGGCGCATCCTGTTCGGCGGCTACGACGCCGTGTACCGGTTCGGCGGCCCGATGGGCCCCCACCTCGACCAGCACGACGCGACGTTCGCGCGGCTGTCGCAGCACTTCGCGGCCACGTTCCCCCAGCTCGCCGACGTGCGCTTCACCCACCGCTGGGGCGGCGCGATCGACACGTGCTCGCGCTTCAGCGTGTTCTTCGGGCGGGCGTGCGGCGGGCGCGTGGCGTACGCGCTCGGCTACACGGGCCTGGGCGTCGGCGCCTCGCGCTGGGGCGCGCACGTCGCCCTCGACCTCCTCGACGGCCGCGAGACCGAGGCCACCCGCCTGCGCTACGTGCGCAGCCGCCCCGTCCCGTTCCCGCCCGAGCCGCTGCGCACCGCGGTCGTCCAGCTCACCCGCAACCGGCTGGCCGCGGCGGACGCGAACGAGGGCCGCCGGGGGCTGTGGCTGCGGACGCTGGACCGGCTGGGCCTGGGGTTCGACTCCTAGCCGCCCCGCGCCGCGCCTGGCGCGGGCGGCCTCACGCCGCACACCGCCCCCCGGTTCGCCGCACGTGTGGCACTTGGCGTCCGCATAGCGGATGCCAAGTGCCACACGTCCCCCGTCAGGCGAGATCCGGGTGGACGTCGTCGCGGTCCAGGACGGTCTGGGCGAGGCGGTCGCCGACCAGCGGGCCGAACTTCATGAGGTTGCTGCCGGCGAACGCGATGACGCGGCCGGCGCGGCGGCACTGGAAGCCGTCCTCGCGCTCGTCGAGGAACGGGGCCTGCACGCCGACGCAGCGCACCTCGTCGACGGGCCGCGGGTCCAGGCCCGGCAGGTGCTCAGGCACCCACGTCGCGTGCTGGGCCCGCACGGCCGCCGCGAACGCGTCCGCCGTCGCGGCCTCGTACGGCACCGGGTCACCCGGGTCCGCCAACCCGAGCCCGAACCGCCCCGTCGAGCCCAGCGGCAGCCCGTAGGCGCCGCCCGCGATGAGACACGCCGACCGCTCCGCGGCCTCCCCGCGCGCCCCGTACGACAGCCGCACGTGGTGGACGAAGCGCATCGGCAGCTCGATCCCGGCGCCGGCGGCCAGCCCCACGGTCTCGGTCCCCGCACACACGACCACGTGGCCGGCCGTCAGCGCGCTCCCGTCGGCCAGCTCCACCCGCGCCACGTCGCCGTCGTCGCGGACCTCGCGCACCTCCGCCGCCCGGAGCGGGGCGCGCGCGGCCAGCGCGGCCAGCGTCCGCCGCACCCGGATCGATCCCGCCAGCGGGTCCCACAGCCCGTCGCCGAACGGATGGTCCGCGGCGAGCGCGGGCACGCGCGCCGCCGCCTCCGCCGCGGACACCGGCTCCCACGGCGCCGCCGCGGCGCTCATCGCCGCGCCCTGGCGCTCGCGCGCCTCGCCGCCGAGCGCGACCAGGCCCTCGTCGCCCAGCAGCCGCCCCGCGCCGAGCTCGCGCTCCCAGCGCCGCCACCCGTCGCGGGCCTCCAGCGCCAGCGCGCACAGCCGCGCGTCGACGTGCGCGACGCGGAAGATCCGCGCCAGGCCCGCCGACTGCTCCGCGCCGACGCCGGCCCGCTCCACCACGAGCACGCGGGCGCCGCGCAGGGTCAGCGCGTACGCCGCGGCCAGGCCGCAGATGCCCGCGCCGACGACGAGGACGTCGAGGTTTCGCTCAGACACCGACGCCCATGTAGGCGCCCGTGTCGGCCAGCACCTCCCCGAGGCGGTCGACGATCTCGTCCAGCAGCGCGGCGTCGGCGATCAGCGGCGGCGCGATCTGCAGCACCGAGTCGCCGCGGTCGTCGCAGCGGGCGATCAGCCCCGCCTCCAGCAGCCGCTTGGGCAGGTAGCCGCGCAGCATCCGGTCGCGCTCGGGCTTGTCGAACGTCGAGTTGTCGGCGTCGCGGACGAGCTCCATCGCCCAGAAGTAGCCGCGCCCGCGGGTGTCGCCGACGATCGGCAGCGACCGCAGCTCCTTCAGCCGCGCCTCGAGGTGCGCCTCGTTGGCGCGCACGTTCTCGAGGATCCCGTCGCGCTCGAAGATCTCGAGGTTGCGCAGCGCGACCGCCGCGGACACGGGGTGGCCGCCGAACGTGATGCCGTGGCGCAGCGGGTTGCCGGCCGTGTGGATCGTGTCGGCGATCCGGTCGGAGATGCCGACCGCGCCCATCGGCACGTACGCCGACGTCAGGCCCTTGGCGGTCGTGACCATGTCGGGCACGACGTCCTCGCGCATCGAGCCCAGCCACTCGCCCAGCCGCCCGAAGCCGCAGATGACCTCGTCGGCGACCAGCAGCGCGCCGACCTCGTCGGCGATCTCGCGCAGCCCGGCCCAGTAGCCCGGCGGCGGCACCAGGCAGCCGCCCGCGTTCTGGATCGGCTCGGCGATGATCACCGCGACCTCGTCGCGCCCGATCCGCTCGATCGTCTCGCGGATCTCGGCCAGCAGCCGGGCGCAGAACGCGGCCGGGTCGTCGCCGTCGGGCGCTCGGAACGCGTTCGTGTTCGACACATGCGTGACGTCGATCGCCGGCGGGCCGAAGATCTCCTTGAACCCGGGGACGCCGGTGAACGACAGCGCGCCGAGCGTCACGCCGTGGTAGGCGTTGCGGCGCGCGATCGCCTTCAGCCGCTGCGGCTCGCCGATCGCCACGAAGTACTCGCGGGCGATCTTCCACATCGCCTCGACCGAGTCCGACCCGCCCCCGGTGAAGAAGAAGTGGTTCAGGTGCCCGGGGAACCGGTCGGCCAGCGCGTCGGCCAGCTGGATCGCCGGCGGATGCGCGGTCGCCCAGTTCGTGTTGAACGGGAGCGTCTGCATCTGCGCGGCGATCGCGCTCGTCATCTCCTCGCCGTAGCTGTAGCCGAGCTGGGCGCAGAACAGCGACGACAGCGCGTCGATGTAGCGGCGGCCGCGCGTGTCGAACACGTACGGGCCCTCGCCGCGCTCGAGCACCAGGACCTCGGACTCCGGGTGGTAGGCGGCGGTGTGGTTGGTGAAGTGCAGCAGCAGGTGCTCGCGCACCGTGTCCTGCATCAGCTCGTGGCTCATGCCCAGCGCTCCGTGACGACCTTCTTGCGGGTGTAGAACTCGACGGCGTCGTGGCCGTTGGCGTGGAGGTCCCCGTCGATGGAGTCCTTCCAGCCGCTGAACGGGAACCAGGCGACGGGCGCGGCGACGCCGACGTTGACGCCGACCATGCCGGCCTGGACCCGGTAGCGGTACTCGCGGGCGGCGCCGCCCGACTCGGTGAAGATGACCGACGCGTTGCCGTAGCGCGACGCGTTCACGGCCTCGACGGCCGCGCCCAGGTCCGGCACGCGCACGAGCGACAGGATCGGCCCGAACAGCTCCTCGGTCAGGACGCGGTGGCCCTCGGGGATGTCGTCGAGGATCGTGGGCCCAAGGTTCGCCCCGCCCGGGCCGGCGTCGCCGCGACCGTCGAGCGCGATTGTGATCCCGTCCGCCTCGGCCGCCGCGATCTCGCCGGCCAGCCGCTCGCGCGCCTCGGCGCTCACGACCGGGCACACGTCGGTGCGCGGGTCCAGCCCGTCGCCGGTCTGCAGCTTCGCCGCCGCCTCGACCAGCCGGTCGCGGGCGCGGTCCTGCTCCTCGCGGGTGCCGACGAGCACGGCGATCGACCCGGCCAGGCAGCGCTGGCCGGCGGCGCCGAACGCCGAGCCCATCACGCCGCCGACCATCAGGCCGGGGTCGGCGTCGGGCATGATCACCATCGAGTTCTTCGCCCCGCCCAGCGCCTGCACGCGCTTGCCGTTGGCCGCGCCGCGCGACATGACGTGGCGGGCGGTCGCGGCCGAGCCGACGAACGAGATCGCGTCGACGCCGGGATGGTCGAGCAGCGCGTTGACGACGTCCTGGCCGCCGTGCACGAGCGCGACGAGCCCGGCCGGGATCTCGGAGATGCCCGACAGGAGCTGCACGATGCGCTCCGAGGGCAGCGGGTCGCGCTCGGACGGCTTGAGCACGAACGCGTTGCCGCACGCCAGCGCGTACGGCAGGAACCACAGCGGGATCATCGCCGGGAAGTTGAACGGCGTGATCGCGCCGATGACCCCGACGGGCTGGCGGATCAGCGACACGTCGACGCCGGTGGCGACGCCCTCGAGGTTCTCGCCCTTGAGCAGGTGCGGCATCCCGCACGCCGCCTCGACCGACTCGATCCCGCGCCCGACCTCGGCGGTCGCGTCGGGCAGGGTCTTGCCCATGTCGCGGGTGACGAGCTCGGCGATCTCGTCGCGGTGCTCGACCAGCACGTCGCGCAGGGCGAAGATCGCGCGGGCGCGGACCAGCGGCGACGTCTCGCGCCACGCCGCCTGCGCGCGCCGGGCGGCGGCGACGGCGGCGTCGACGTCGGCCGCGCCGCTGAGCGGCACCCGCGCCAGCACCTCGCCGGTGGCCGGGTTGCGGTCCTCCAGCAGCTCGGCGCCGGACGCGTCGCGCCACTCGCCGTCGATGAAGTTCTGCAGCGTGCGCACGCCGGTCAGCATCTCGGTCATGACGACAGGGTCCCGCCGCGCGGCGGTCGCGGCCAGCGGCCAGAGCGTCGGATCATCGCCGCGGCGGTCCGACGCCCTGTGTGGCCGCCGCTATGCGGTGAGGTCGGACGCCATCTCGCGGAACACCGCGACGTAGGCGTCGATCGCCTCGTCGGTGTGGGTGACCGACAGCGTCCACTCCTCCTCGCGCCCCGGCGTCATGAAGATGCCGCGGTTGGCGTTGTAGAGCCAGGCGAGGTCGGCCAGCTCGGCGTCCTGGTGGGCCTTGAACGTCTCGTAGTCGACGACCTTCACCGGCGCGAACGTGACGCACCCCTTGGAGCCGATGCCGATCGCGTAGCCGGGCAGCCCGTACTCGTCGACGACCGCCTGGCAGCCCTGCACGATGCGGTCGTTGAGGCGGTCGAGGTGCGCGTAGGCCTCGGGCGTCATGACCTCGTAGAGGTTCGCCCGCGCCGCCGCCATGCCGAGCGGGTTCCCGTTGTAGGTGCCCACCTGGTAGACGGTGCCGTCCTCGACGACCCGGGAGATCTCCTCGCTCATGCCGATCGCGCCGGTCGGCAGGCCGCCGCCGAGCGCCTTGGCGAGCGTGACCATGTCGGGCTCGACGCCGTACTTCTCGACGGCGCCGCCCGCGGCGATGCAGATGCCGGTCTTGACCTCGTCGAAGATCAGCACGACGCCGTGGCGGCGGGTGATCTCGCGCACGGCCTCCAGGTAGCCGGGCTCGGGGAGCACGACCCCGAGGTTCATCATCGCCGCCTCCATGATCACGCAGGCCGGCTTGCGGCCCTCGCGATCGAGCTCGACGATGCGCCGCTCCATCGAGTCGGCGTCGTTGAAGTGGACGGCGAAGACGTGGTCGACCGTCGACTGCGGGATGCCGCCGCCGTAGGGCAGCGAGACCGGGTGGTCGTGGTCGCCGATCTTGTCGTACTCGACCCCGATGCTGACCATCACCGTGTCGTGGTGGCCGTGGTAGGAGCCGAAGATCTTCATCACGTCGTCGCGGCCGGTGAACGCGCGCGCGATGCGGATCGCGTCCATCGTCGACTCGCTGCCGGAGTTCGTGTAGCGCCACTTGGGCAGCCGGAAGCGCCGCGCCAGCTCCTCGGCGACGACGACCGCGTCCTCGGTCGGCGCGGCGAAGTGCGTGCCGGACGTGTA